>NZ_JBITLU010000010.1:0-433537 GCF_044465525.1 Nonomuraea sp. NPDC049646
GTGTTGGTTCTTCTTGGTCGTTGAACCCTTTACCGGAGACCTCTCTGCATGTCCGGCTTCGACACGCCGTTGATCAACACTTCGAAACAGGCCCTGGGCCGGCGAGCTGGCCCGCCGCGGGTTCGCCGTGCTCGCCCACGACGTGCTCACCTGGGGCAGCCGCCGCTTCGCGCTCGACGTCCCGGAGGGGGAGGGCGGCCACGCCGACCGGTACGACCGCGCGGCGGCCCGGCACGAGCACGTCGTGGCCAAGCACTGCGCCCTGCTCGGCACCTCGTTCGCCGGGGTGGTGGCGGGCGAGGACCTGGCCGCCGCGGCGTACCTGCGCTCCAGGCCGGACGTCGGCGAGGTCGGCTGCGCCGGCGTGTCGGGCGGCGGCCTGCGGGCCGCGCTGCTCGGCGCCTTCGATCCGCGGGTGCGGGCGGTCGTGGTCGCCGCGATGGTCTCGACCTACCCCGACCTGCTGGCCGGCGGCCACGTCGAGCGGCACACCTGGATGTTCTACCCGCCGGGCCTGGCGCGGCTGGGCGACTGGCCCGACCTGGTGGCCGCCCGCGCCCCCGCCCCCCTCATGGTCCAGTACGCCCTGCGCGACGACCTGTTCCCGCAGGCCGGGATGCGCCGCGCGCACGCCCGCGTCGGCGAGCGCTACCGCGACGCCCCCGGCCGCTACGAGGCCGTGTTCGCGCCGTCCCCGCACTGCTTCGACGTGCCCATGCAGGAGCGCGCCTTCGGCTGGCTGGCGCGGGAACTGGTCAGCCGCCCGCCTTCCACCGGGCGATGAGCTTGTCGTAGTCGAGCGTGGCCGGCTCGCCGCGCTCGTCGGCCAGCTTCGGCGCGGGCGCGCCCGGCTGGTCGAACCAGTACTGGGCCGGACGCTCGGGGTTCAGCTTGGGCGCGCACTGGCCGCCGTACCCCTGGCGCTCGCGCGACAGGCGTTCCAGCCGGGCCAGGATCTCGTCCTGCTGCCTGGCCAGGTTGTCCATCGACTGCTGCGGGGTGGTCTCGCCGGTGACGGCGGTGGCCACGTTCTGCCACCAGAGCTGGGCCAGCTTGGGGTAGTCGGGGACGTTCGTGCCGGTCGGGGTCCACTGCTTGCGGGCGGGGGAGTTGTAGAACTCGATCAGGCCGCCGTACTTGGCGGCGTTGTCCTTGAAGTAGTCGCTCTTGATGTCGGAGTCGCGGATGAAGGTCAGCCCGGTGATCGACTTCTTCAGCGACACCGTCTTGGACGTGACGAACTGGGCGTAGAGCCAGGCGGCGGCCCTGCGGTCCTTCGGGGTGTTGTTGAGCAGCGTCCACGAGCCCGCGTCCTGGTAGCCGAGCTTGTTGCCGTCCTTCCAGTAGACGCCGTGCGGGCTGGGCGCGATGCGCCACTTGGGGGTGCCGTCGTCGTTGACGACCGGCAGGCCCTTCTTGGTCATGTCGGCCGTGAACGTGGTGTACCAGAAGATCTGCTGGGCGATGTTGCCCTGCGCCGGGACCGGGCCCGCCTCGCTGAAGTTCATGCCGGCGGCCTCGCGGGGCGCGTACTTCTTCAGCCAGTCGACGTACTTGGTGAGCGCGTACACCGAGGCCGGGCCGTTGGTGTCGCCGCCGCGGGTCACCGACGAGCCCACCGGACGGCAGTTCTCCACCCGGATGCCCCAGTCGTCCACCGGCAGGCCATTGGGGATGCCGGGGTCGCCGTTGCCCGCCATGGACAGCCAGGCGTCGGTGAAGCGCCAGCCCAGCGAGGGGTCCTTGCGGCCGTAGTCCATGTGGCCGTAGACCTTGCGGCCGTCGACGGTCCCGTTGCCGTTGACCTTGTTGCTGAAGAAGTCGGCGATGTCCTCGTAGGCCGCCCAGTTGACCGGCACGCCCAGGTCGTAGCCGTAGGCGTCCTTGAACTGCTTCTTGATGGCCGGGTCGGTGAACCAGTCGTAGCGGAACCAGTAGAGGTTCGCGAACTGCTGGTCGGGAAGCTGGTAGATCTTCTTGTCGGGGCCGGTGGTGAAGCTGATGCCGATGAAGTCGTTCAGGTCGAGGGTGGGGGAGGTGACGTTCCTGCCCTCTCCGGCCATGTAGTCCGACAGCGGGAACACGTACGTGCCGCGCGAGTGGGTGCCGATGAGGTCGGAGTCGTTGACGTAGGCGTCGTAGATGTTCTGGTCGCCCTGGATCTGCGTCTGGAGCTTCTCGATGACGTCGCCCTCCTGGATCAGGTCGTGCTTGACCCTGATCCCGGTGATCTCGGTGAACGCCCTGGCCAGCTTCTGCGACTCGTACTCGTGCGTGGTGATCGTCTCGGACACCACGTTGATCTGCATGCCCCGGTACGGCGCCGCCGCCTTGATGAACCAGTCCATCTCCGCCAGTTGCCGGTCCTTGGACAGGGTGCTCGGCGTGAACTCCTCCGACACCCACCGCTGTGCCGCGGCCCTGCCGTCGGCCTCCTTGAAGTCGCTCTTCGGCTTCTCCTCGCCGCCGCCCGTGCAACCGGCCGCCACCAGGGCCAGCGCCGCCACGACCGCCGCCGCGACACCCACCGCATGCCTCATCGCCTGGCTCCTCTTCCTCTCAGCCCCATATCCCGATCACGACCATGACCAGCAGCGCGACGCCGAGCGCCGCCCACATGGACAGGTCGGTGACTGCAATCCACAGGGCCAGCACGACGGCCGCGCTGATCAGGCCGATGTACAGCCGGTCGCCCCGGTCGGTCTCGATCCGCAGGAACCCGCGCCTGGCCACGGGAGGCGAGATCCGCGCCCAGACGGCCATCACGCACAGCAGCAGCGCCAGCCCGGCGAACACCAGGGCCGTGGGGGCGGTCCACACCATCCACTGCACGGTCAGACCCTCCCCAGGGCGAACCCCTTGGCTATGTAGTTGCGCACGAACCAGATGACGACGGCCCCCGGGACGATGGTCAGCACCCCGGCCGCGGCCAGCAGCCCCCAGTCCACGCCCGCCGCGCTCACCGTCCGGGTCATGGTGGCCGCGATGGGCTTGGCGTCCACCGACGTGATCGTCCTGGCGATCAGCAGCTCCACCCAGCTGAACATGAAGCAGAAGAACGCGGTGACGCCGAGCGCGGACCGGATCATCGGCAGGAAGATCCGGACGAAGAAGCGCGGCAGCGAGTACCCGTCGATCGCCGCGGTCTCGTCGATCTCCCGGGGGATCCCCGACATGAAGCCCTCCAGGATCCAGACCGCCAGCGGCACGTTGAACAGCATGTGCGCGATCGCCACGCCCAGATGCGTGTCGAACAGCCCGACCGCCTGGTAGATCTGGAAGAACGGCAGCAGGAACACCGCCGGCGGCGCCATCCGGTTCGTCAGCAGCCAGAAGAACAGGTGCTTGTCCCCGGCGAAGCGGAACCGCGAGAACGCGTACGCCGCCGGCAGCGCCACGACGAGCGACATGACCGCGTTCATCGAGGTGTAGACGATGGAGTTGAGGTAGCTCGAATACCACGACGAATCGGTGAAGAACGTGACGTAGTTGTCGAAGGTCACCCGCTGCGGGATCAGCGAGAAACTGCCCAGGATGTCCTCGTTCGGGCGGATGGACATGCCGAACATCCACAGCAGCGGCAACATCAGCGTGGCGGCGTACAGCCAGAAGACCGTGCGCGCCCACGGCAGCCGGTGGCGCGTGGAACTCACCTCCCCGCCCTGGTCAGCACGGTGAAGAAGACGTAACAGGCGATCTGCACGAGCAGGAAGTACAGCAGCGAGAACGCGCCCGCCGGGCCCAGGTCGAACTGGCCGACGGCGATCTTCGACAGCAGGATGCTGAGGAACGAGGTCGCGTTCCCCGGCCCGCCCCCGGTCACCACGAACGGCTCGGTGTAGATCATGAAGCTGTCCATGAACCGCAGCAGGATCGCGATCGTCAGCACCCCGCGCAGCCTCGGGAGCTGGATGTGCCGGAACGTCGCCCACGCCGACGCGCCGTCGATCTGCGCCGCCTGGAAGTACGGCTCCGGGATCGACCGCAGCCCCGCGTAGGCCAGCAGCGCCACCAGCGGCGTCCAGTGCCACACGTCCATGACCAGGACGGTGATCCAGGCGTCGGCCGAGTCGAGCGTGTAGTTGAAGTTGACGCCCAGCACGTTGTTGACCGCCCAGCCGCCGAGCCCGATGTCGCCGCGGGCGAAGATCTGCCAGATCGTGCCCACGACGTTCCACGGGATGAGCAGCGGCAGCGCCACCAGCACCAGCGCCACCGACACCCAGAAGCCGCGGCGCGGCATGCAGACCGCGATGGCCACCCCGAGCGGGACCTCCACCAGCAGCACCTGCGCCGAGAACAGCAGCGTGCGCACGAGCGCCGCGCGCACCTCGGGGTCGCGGGCGATCTGCCGGAACCAGTCCAGGCCGACGAACACCCGGTCCACCGGGCTGAAGACGTCCTGGACGGAGAAGTTCACGACGGTCATCAGCGGGATCACCGCGGTGAAGGCCACCGACACCACGACCGGCAGCACCAGCAGCCAGGCCCGGTTGTTGCGCGGACGGGGATCGGCGCGCGGCCCGGCGGTTCCCTGCGGGGGCGCGGGCGCGGCGTCCGGGACGACCTCGTCGCCCGCCTGGCCGCCCGCGACGGCGGTCCGCTCGGTCACGCCTGCCCCCCTCCGTCCAGGGGTGCGAGCGAGCCGCACCTGACCTTGTCGCGGAACAGGAACGTCCGGTCCGCGGGGAAGTGCAGGAACTCGACCGCGCCCGGCGTCCAGGACGAGCCCGCCTCGGTCCTGGCGATCACCGGATGGCCGCCGACCTCGGCGCGCACCAGGTCGTGGGAGCCCATGCGGTCGATCCGGGTCACCCTGGCCGTCACGCCGGGCCCGGCGGGAGGCCCGCCGACCCGGACGAACTCGGGCCGCACGCCGATCCGCACCGGCCCCGGCGGCAGCGCCTGGCTCACCGCGCCGACCTCGCACTGCCCGATCCTGACCACGTCGCCGTCGATCTCGGCGGGCAGCACGTTCATGCCGGGCGAGCCGATGAAGTGGCCGACGAACTCGTGCGCGGGCGACAGGAACAGCTCGGCCGGCGCCCCGGCCTGCACGATCTCGCCGTCGTCGAGCACGACCACCTCGTCGGCGAAGGTCAGCGCCTCGGTCTGGTCGTGGGTGACGTAGACCAGGGTGTGGCCGGTGTCGCGGTGGATCTCCTTGAGCTTGCTGCGCAGCGTCCACTTCAGCGCCGGGTCCACCACGGTCAGCGGCTCGTCGAGCAGCACGGCCGCCACCTGCTCGCGCACCAGGCCGCGGCCCAGGCTGACGATCTGCTTGCGGCCCGGGTCGAGCCGGCGCGCCCGGCGGCGCAGCACGTCGTCCAGGCCCAGCATGGCCGAGACCCGCAGCACGCGGCGGCGGACCTCCTCGGCCGGGACCTTCCTGTTGCGCAGCGGGAAGGCCAGGTTGTCGTAGACCGACATCTCCTCGTACAGGACGGGGAACTGGAAGACCTGCGCGATGTTGCGGCCCGCCGTGGGGACGCCGGTGACCTCGCGGTCGTCGAACCAGATCCGGCCCACCGTGGGCGTGAGCAGCCCCGAGACGATGTTCAGCAGCGTCGTCTTGCCGCAGCCGCTCGGGCCGAGCAGGGCGTAGGCCCGGCCGCCGCGCCAGGTCCAGGTCGTCGGCCGCAGCGCCCACGTGCGGCCGCCGTCGTAGCTGTGGCCCACGCCCTCCAGGCGGATGTCAGCCATGCCGGCCCGCCCCCGCCGCCGGGGCGACCGGTAATCGGCCGCCGGTCTCGTCGAACACGAAGACGTGCCGCGGGTCCACGTACGCGGTGGCCGCCTGGCCGGGCGTGAACGGCCGGGTGCCCGGCAGGTGGGCCACCAGGTGCCGGCGTCCCGCCAGCAGCAGGTGCAGGAACGTCGCGCCTCCGGTCACCTCGGCCAGCCTGATCTCGGCGGGCAGCTCCAGCAGGCCGGGGCCGGTCCTGGTGATCGTCACCTGGTGGGGGCGGATGCCCAGCACGACTTCCTGGCCGCAGGCGGCGGCGCCCGGCGCGGGGAAGGAAGCGCCCATGACCTCGATCCGGCCGTCCCTGACCGTGCCGGGCAGCAGGTTCAGCGGCGGGTCGCTGAGCGTGGCCGCGACGGCGAGCGTGGGCGGCTCGGCGTACATGGCGGCCGGGTCGCCGACGTGCCGCACCCGGCCCTCGCCGAGCACCACGGCGGGCGCGGCGAAGGTCAGCGCCTCGTTCGGGTCGGCGGTGGAGTAGAGGACGACGCCCGGCGAGCCGGTGAACATGCGCCTGAGGTCCTCGCGCAACTGCTCCCTGAGCTTGAAGTCGAGGTTGGCCAGCGGCTCGTCGAGCAGCAGCACGTCCACGGGCCGGGCCAGCGCGCGGGCGATCGCCGTGCGCTGCTGCTGGCCGCCCGACAGCTCCGCGGGCCTGCGGCCCAGCAGGTCGCCGAGGCCCATGACCGCGGCCACCTCCCGCACCCGCCGGTCGATGCCGTCCTTCCGGTACGACCGGCCCAGCCGCAACGGCGAGGCGATGTTCTCGTAAACGGTGAGGGACGGGTAATTGATGAATTGCTGATAGACGAAGGCGACCGAGCGCTTTCGCACGGAAATCGAGGTGACGTCATTTCCGTTGACCAGCACCCGCCCCGAATCGGGCGGCTGCAACCCGGCGGCGACCCGCATGAGCGTGGTCTTTCCCGAGTTCATCGGGCCGACGAGGGTGGTCAGTCCGTGAGGTAGTTCCAGGTGGATGTCGTCGAGCCAGGTCTCCCCGCGCTGCCGTACGCGGACGCCATCGAGGATCAGCGTCACAATGCCCGGTCCTCTCTCCCGGAGCTTGCCCTCCATCTAACATGATCTGATTCTTTGTGCAAAGAGGGCAGTTGTTGTGACAGTTGTTCGCCAGTTGACCAGAGTTATGGAATTTGTCAGGGCGAGAAGAGTTTCATGACCAGGCTGTGGAGGTCGCGGCGCTCGGCGTCCGTCAGAGGGGCGAGCGTCTCGCGTTCGACGTCGGCGACCACCGCGCGGGCCCGGGCCAGGGCGTCCCGGCCGGCGGCGGTCAGCGAGATCCGGTAGCGGCGGCGGTCGGCGGGGTCGCGGTCCCGGGCGGCCAGCCCCTCGGCCATGAGGCCGTCCATCAGGCGGACCATGTCGCTCGGGTCGAGGCCCAGCCGGACGCCGACCTCCCGCTGGGCGGCCGGGCCGAAGTCGTCGAGCGTGGCCAGCGCCGCGAACTCCCACAGGCTCAGCCCCGTGGCGGCGGTGAGCCGCGCGGCCAGGGCGCGCCGGTTGGCGACGCCGACCTTGTGCAGCACGAAAGTGGTCGTCCCGAGCAGGGTGGGTGGCAGTTCCATCTCATCGAGAAGTGTAGGTTGTTCCCAACAGTTGGTAGTTACCCACTAATTTCGGAGGATCAGGATGGACGCCCTCTACCCTCGGCTGCTGGTGCGCGACTTCCCGGCGAGCGTCGCCTTCTACCGGGCCGCCCTCGGGCTGGAGCCGGTGAAGGTGCTGACGGAGGCCGCCTACGCCAACTGGGACATCGACGGCCAGGCCGGTCTCGTGCTCTTCGGCCGCGACCGCGTCGCCGAGGTCGTCGGCACGTCCGGCCTGCCGCAGGCGGGCGCCCAGGACGCGGTGATGCTGGTGATGCGGGTCGGCGACGTCGACGGCGAGGCCGACCGGCTCGTCGGGCTGGGCGCCACCGTCGCCGCGCCGCCGCAGGACCGGCCCGCCTGGGGGCCCGGCCTGCGGACCGCCCACCTGCGCGACCCGGAGGGCAACCTGATCGAGCTCCAGTCGTACTGAGCGCGGGCGGTCAGGGCAGGATGGCGTCCACGTAGCCGCCGTCCACGCGCAGGGCGCCGCCGGTGGTCGCCGAGGCGAGCGGCGAGCTGAGGTAGACGACCATGTTGGCGATCTCCTCCGGCTCGATCAGCCGCTGGAGCAGCGACTGCGGACGGTGCTCGCGCATGAACGCCCGCTGCGCCTCCTCCCACGGCAGCTCCCGGTCCACGAGCTGGTAGACGAACTCCTCCACGCCGCCGGTGTGCGTGGGCCCGGCGATCACCGAGTTGACCGTCACCCCGCTGCCGGCGGCCTCCTTGGCGAACCCGCGCGAGACGGCCAGCAGCGCCGTCTTGCTCATGCCGTAGTGGATCATCTCGGCGGGCGTGACGACGGCCGAGTCGCTGGCGATGTACTGGACCCGGCCCCAGCCGCGCTCGATCATGCCGGGCAGGTAGGCGCGCGTGAGGCGCACCGCCGACAGGACGTTGACCTCGAAGAAGCGCCGCCACTCGGCGTCGTCGATCTCCAGCGCCGGCCTGGCCTCGAAGATGCCCAGGTTGTTGACGAGGATGTCCACCCGCGGGAGCGAGCCGAGGACCCGCTGGACCCCTTCGTCGGTGGAGACGTCGCCGGGCGCGGCGACCAGGCCGCCGTGGTCCATGCGCTCGATGGCCGCGGCCACCGAGCGTTCGCTGCGGCCGTTGACGCCGACGCGCGCGCCAGCCTGGGCCAGACCGGCCGCGATGGCCGCCCCGATGCCCTGGGTCGAGCCCGTGACCAGCGCCGTCTTCCCGCTGAGGTCGATGCGCACCATGACTCCATTGTCCGTGCCGCCCCGCGGCCGGCCGGCACCGGGGCACTACCGGCCGCGGATCGGGTAGATGCCTACTCTGGTCGGTACGTCGAGGGGAGCATGGGTGCGCCGGTTACGGTGGCTGGTCGTGATGGTGGTCCTCGCCGTCCTCGTCGTGGTCCCGGCCGGGCCCGGCGCCGGCGACGACGGGTGCCCGCCCAGGGACACGCGGGTGACCGCGCCGTACGCGATCACCGGCTACTGGGTCATGCCGCGGGCCGGCGTGTGCGTCACGCGGCGGACGGTGGAGGCGATCCACTCGCTCGGCGGCGACACGCTCGTCACGTTCGGCCCGCGGTTCGACGCCGGGCCGATGGAGCCGGAGTTCGCCGCCTGCCGGGTGGACGGACGGCCCTGCGCGCGGGTGCCCGGCAAGCGGATCCGGCACGTCTACACGTACGTGACCAGCGAGGAGTTCGGGCCTTCCGTGCTGCGCTGCCCGGGCCTCGACCGGCGGATCGACAGCGGCGGGCGGATCTTCTACCGCGTGTCGCTGGCCGCGTCGTGCGCCGCGCGCGTCCAGGACCTGGTGCTGGTCTCCAGCGACGGCGACGGGCTGGGCAACCTGGTGGAGGAGGCGGCGGCGTACGGGATGAAGGTGTTCCCCGGGCTGCCCGCCGCGCCGCAGCGGCGGGGCAAGCCGTGGGAGCCCGACCTCGCGCACCTCGCCGCGCTGAACGCCTTCACCGCGCGGGTGCTGGCCGGCTACCGGGAGCGGTTCGGCGGGTCGGCCGCCTTCGGCGGGGTCTACCAGTCGTTCGAGCTGGCCATGCGCGAACGGGGGCCGCGCGACCCCGTCCTCGCCCTGTACGCGGCCCAGCACGCGGCGGTCGCGGCCGCGCTGCCCGGCAGGAAGATCCTGGTCAGCCCCTACATCGACGCCCGCAGGGGCCGCGGCTTCCCGCCCGGCCAGGTGCCCGGCGGGCTGGCCGACATCGCCGCCACCCGCGCCGGCGCGCCCATGGCCGTCGCCGTGCAGGACGGGCGGGGCACCGGCAAGGTCCCGGTGCACGGGATCGAGGAGGGCGGGTCCATGGTCGCCCCGCGGCTCGTCCCGGTGGTCGGCCGGGTGCGCAACGCCGACGGCTACTACGGGCCCACCAGGGCCTACATCGAGGCGGCGGCCGGGAGCGTGCCCGCCGGGGTCGAGCTGTGGGTCAACGTCGAGGGCTTCGAGCCCGCCCCGGCGGACGGCGAGTGCGGGCGGGTCGAGCCGCTGCCGTTGCGGGGACGTACCAGCAAGGCCCGGCTCGACCAGCAGATCATGGCGACGGGCGGGCACGCCGCGAAGATCATCTCCTACGGCTGGGAGCCGTTCTTCACCTGCCAGGCGAGCCCGGCCACCCCCTCGCTGGCCGACGACATCGCGAACGGCGGCCGGGAGCCGATCATCGTGAACGCCTACCGCGAGGAACGGGACGGACGGCCCGGGATCACCGTCGAGGGCTACAACCTGCGCGGCGGCACCCTGCGCTTCACCTCGCCCGGCGGCCGCGAGGTCGGCGTGGCCCAGCGCTGGCACGGGCCGGGCCGCCCCGAGTCGGCGTGGGCCCCCTACGTCCCGCCCGGCCCCTGGACCTCGGTCACCGCCACGAACGCCGCCGGCCGCACCAGCACGAGCGGGTACGTCTTCCGCTAGAGCCCGCCGCTTCCGCCTGGTTCGCCGAAGCCGCGCAGCATGGCTTCGAGCGCGAAGACGAAGCGGCGGTCGGTCCCCGAGGACGGCTGGGCGCGCCGCGCCCGGGTGGCCTCGGCCAGCAGCGGGGTCTCCACCAGGTCCGGCTCGGGGATGTCGCGCATCGCGGAGCCGGACGCGGCCCCCTCGCCCCCACCGGCGGCCCCACCGGTGGCCCCACCGGCGGCATGGCCGCCCGCCAGGACGGAGACGTGGCCGACGACGAACCCCGTCACGGCGTAGAGCATGTCCAGCGCGCGGTCCGGCGGCAGCCCCGCCGCGCGCAGCACGCGCAGCCCCTCCTCCATCAGGCGCAGGTTCCCCGGCGTGATCGCGGGACGGCTGACCACCAGGGGGAGGACGTTCGGGTGCGCGAGCAGCGTCCGCAGCAGCGCGTGGGCGTACTCGCGCAGGGCCTCCTGCCAGGTGGCGGCCTCGGTCAGCAGCGGCGCGGCCTGCGTGACGACCTGTTCGACCAGGCCGTCGAGCAGCGCGTCCTTGCTGTCGACGTGCTGGTAGAGGGACATGGCCTCGACCCCGAGCTCCTGGCCGATGCGGCGCATGGACAGCGCCTTCAGCCCTTCGCGGTCGGCCAGCGCCAGAGCCGCCCGCAGGATGGCCTGCCGGGTCAGGCCGGCGTTCTGGCCGCGGGTGCGCTTCGGGGACATGGTGCCCTTTCTCGATTCTTACGTGGTAAGTATAGTCAAAACATACTTTGTAAGAATGTCGTCCACGAAGGGACTCATGTCATGACAGGGAAGCCGCGCGGAGCCTCCGCCCTGCTCTACGGCGGGGCCGCGCTCACGGTGCTCGTCACCCTCTTCGCCTTCGCCTACCGGTCCGGGCTGACCGAGTACCTCAGGACGGGCTACCCGGAGCTGGGGCCGGGCAAGATCGACGAGGGCGTCACCGCGTACACGGTGATCCTGTCGGTCGTGGGGGCGGTCGGGCTGGCCGGCTGGCTCGTCACCGTCCGGGCGGCCGGGGCGGGCAGGGGGTGGGCCCGGTGGCTGGGGGCCGGGCTGTTCGTGGTGGCGGCGTGCCTCGCGCTCGCGGGCCTGACCGTCCGGGACACCAACGGCGAGGTCGGCCTGGCGCCGCTGCTCGGCTGGTTGCAGGTCCTTCCGCTGGTCCCGGGGCTCGTGGCGGTCGTGCTGCTGTGGAGGAGGGCGCGGTGATCCGGGTCGCCCGGTGGCCGGGGGCGCTCAAGCGCCTGATGTACCGGGGCGGGCGGCCCAACGTGCTCATGCGGGCGATGAACCGGCTCGACGCGCTGACGTACGCGTCCCGGTGGCTGCCGCTGCCCCAGGGGGCGGTGCTCCAGGTGGTGGGACGCCGCAGCGGGGCCCTCGCGTCGGTGCCCGTCGTGGTCGCCGGGCACGAGGGCGGCGAGTACCTGGTGTCCATGCTGGGGCCGGAGGCGAACTGGGTGCGCAACGTCCGGGCCGCCGGGGGCCGGGCCGTGTTGCGGCGTCGCGGGCAGGCGGCGGCGATCAGGCTGGCGGAGGTCCCGGTCGAGCGCCGCGCCGAGATCCTGCGCCGCTACGCCGCCGTCGCGCCCGGCGCGCGGCCCCATCTGGGCCTCGGCCCCAAGGCGCCGCTGGACCGTTTCCGCCGCATCGCGCCTGATCACCCCGTCTTCCGCATCCTGCGGGCGGACGACTCCGCCCCGGACCGTCACGGGTCAGGTCAGGGCTGAGACGAGGATGTCGGTCAGGGTGGCCGCCTGGCGGCCGTCCTCGTCGAGGTCGGGGTCGAAGATGGTGAACTGGATCCCGGCCGCCCCGGGCAGCGCGAGCAGCCCGCGGAGCAGGCCGGCGAGCTGCTCGCCGGTCAGGCCGCCGGGGGAGGGCGAGTCGACGGCCGACACCACGGACGGGTCGAGCACGTCGGCGTCCACGTGGATCCAGAAGCCGTCCAGGTCGTCGCGCACGAGCACGCGCTCGGCGGCCTCCAGGGGGATGTCGTTCCCGGCGACGAAGGCGATGCCGTCGGCGACGAGCTCCTGGATGTCCTCGTCGTCCCGGACGCCGAGCACGATGACGTCCTCGTCCCGGACGTACGGGCGCAGGCCGTCGATGTCGGTCAGGTAGTCGTCGCCGCGGCCGGTCACCAGGGCCAGGTCCTCGCCGGCCGCCGCGCCGACGTGGGGCGAGTTGCCGAGGTGGCGGAAGTCGGTGTGGGCGTCGAGGTAGGCCACGCCGTAGCGGCCCGTCCTGCGCAGGGCGAGCGCGGAGCCGAGCAGGATCGAGCAGTCGCCGCCGAGCAGGACGGGGAAGCCGCCGCCCGCCCTGATGCCGGCCACCCGGTCGGCCAGCCGCCGGGTGTAGGCGGCGATGGCTGCGCCGTTGCGCACGCCGTCGCCGGGCTTCCAGGTGGCCACGTAGCGGGGCGGGACCAGCGCGCCCGCGTCGGCCGCGCCGATCCGCGCGACCAGCCCGTTGTCCCGCAACGCCCAGGGGGCCTTGTAGCAGCCGGGGATGACATCCTCGGCGAGTGGACGCAGGCCGAGGTTGGACGGCGCGTCGAGGACGGTCAATTTTCTGTCAGGGGTTATAGTGCTCATAGTCGTGACAGTAGCAGGAGGGTGAGGGATGCGCCAGTTCACCGAGACGGGTCTCGTGGCCGTCGATCTGGCCAACACGTGGGACGAGTACCTGGACGATCCCGAGCGGCTGCCCGACGTGGCCGAGCTGCGCCGCTTCTGCCGCGAGCTGGGCGAAGACGACCAGGGGCTCGAAGAGGCGGACCTGCGGGAGGTCAGGGAGGTGCGCGAGCGGCTGCGGGCGGTGCTGGCCGCCGAGCCCGACGGCCGGGCGGGGGCGCTGGCGGAGTGGGTGGCCCGGCTGCCGGCGCGGGCGGCGGTGGAGCAGGCGGGCGGCGTGCCCCGGCTGCGGCTGGTCGCGCCGGAGGGGGCGACGGCGGCGGGCCGGCTCGCCGTACGGGCCGTCGCCGAGCTGCTGGAGCTGGCCGCGGCCGGTGACTGGGAACGGCTGCGCCAGTGCGCGGCCACGCCGTGCACCGACGCCTTCGTCGACCGCAGCCGGCCGGGCAAGCGGCAGTTCTGCTCGACCCGCTGCGCCAACCGCGCCCACGCCCAGGCCTCGCGCGCCCGCCACCGCTGACGGCGGGCGCTGACGGCGGGCGCTGAGGAGGGTCAGGCGAACAGCGTGCGGCCCCAGTAGTCGCCGGCGTCCTGGACGCCGGGCGGGCAGGCGAACAGGCCGCTGGAGACGTGCTTGATGTACTCGTTGAGCGCGTCGTGCCGGGCCAGGTTCATCTGCACGGGCACGAACTGCTTGCGCGGGTCGCGCTGGTAGGCGATGAAGAACAGCCCGGCGTCCAGGCGGCCGAGGCCGTCGGAGCCGTCGACGAAGTTGTAGCCGCGGCGCAGCAGGTGGGCGTTGCCGTTGCTGCTCGGGTGCGCCAGCTTGACGTGCGAGTCGTCCTTGATCAGCGGCTGCCCGTCGGGGCCCTTGGCGGCGAAGTCCACGGCGTCGAACTCGGCCTTCCTGCCCAGCGGCGCGCCCTCGCCCTTGTCCCGGCCGAAGATCTGCTCCTGCTCGGCGAGCGAGGCGCGGTCCCAGGTCTCGATCGTCATGCGGATCTTCCTGGTGACCATGTACGTGCCGCCCGCCATCCAGGCGGCGCCGTCCGAGCCGGCGGCCCACAGGTGGTCGCGCAGCAGGTCGGCGTCCTCCAGCTTCATGTTGTTGGTGCCGTCCTTGAAGCCCAGGAGGTTGCGCGGCGTGGCCTGGGCCCGCGACGTGGACGACGTACGGCCGAAACCGAGCTGCGACCAGCGCACCGAGACCTTGCCGAAGCCGATCCTGGCCAGGTTGCGGATGGCGTGCACGGCCACCTGGGGGTCGTGCGCGCACGCCTGGACGCAGATGTCCCCGCCCGAGATCTCCGGGATGAGCTGTTCGCCGGGGAACTTGGGCAGGTCGGCCAGCGCGGCCGGTCGCTTGCCCGCCAGCCCGAACCGGTCGTCGAACAGCGAAGGGCCGAACCCGATCGTCAGCGTCAGCCCCGAGGCCGGCAGCCCCAGCGCCTCGCCGGTGTCGTCGGGCGCCGCCTCCGCCGCCCCGCCCACCGCGCCGAACGCCCCGGCCTCCTTGCCCTGCGTCAGCCGGGCCGCCGCGGCCGTCCACTCCTGGAGCAGATCGACCAGCTCGGCCTTCTTGTCGGTGATGACGTCGAAGGCGACGAAGTGCAGCCGGTCCTGGGCGGGGGTGACGACCCCCGCCTGGTGCTGCCCGTAGAACGGGAACGGATCGGACGTCGACGCGGCGTGCGCGACCGGCGGCTCCTCCAGCAGCGACCTGGTCGTCACCGCCCCCGCCCCGAGCACGGCCGCTCCCGCCGCGCCCAGCCCGAACAGCTTGCGGCGGCTCATCCGCCCCCCGGCCTGCGACATCGCCCCCACCTTTCGTTACTTGGCGATGACCGGCGCGATCTTACTGATCGGCTCGGCCAGCGCGTTGATCGCGTCGGACAGCGCCTTCAGCTCGGCCTTGGACAGCTCGTCGTGCAGCTTCCAGCCCTCGCCCTTCCGGTGCGCGCCCAGCGCGGCCTCCGCGGCGGCGAACTTCTCGTCCAGCGTCTTGACCAGGTCGGGGGAGCGCTGCTCCAGCACCGGGCGCAGCGACTGCACGGCGGCCTTGGAGCCCTGGAGGTTGGCGTCGAAGTCCCACAGGTCGGTGTGCGACCAGATGTCCTCCTCGCCGGTGATCTTCCCGGAGGCCACCTCGTCGAGCAGCTCCTTGGCGCCGTTGGCCAGGTTGAGCGGGGTCAGCTCGGCGGCGTTGGACTTCTGGACGATCGTCTTGACGTCGGCGATCAGCTTGTCGGCGACCGGGCCGTCCTTGCTGATGTCCTTCTTGATCCACAGATCCTTCTCGATCCGGTGGAATCCGGTCCACTCCTCGCCGTCGGCGAGGTCGGCCTCGCGGGCGTCGATGGCCGGGTCGAGGTCGCCGAAGATCTCCGCGACCGGCTCGATGCGCTCCCAGTACGTCCGCGAGACCGGGTACAGCTCCTTGGCCTTGTCGATCTCGCCGGCCTTGACGGCGTCCACGAACTCCTGCGTCTTGACCAGCAGCGTGTCGCTCTGCGACTTGATGTAGCGCTTGTAGCCGGCGACGGCGTCGGCGAGCTGGGCGTCGGAGGTGAGCGCCTTGTGCTCGCCGGTCACCTTCAGCGCGTTGCGGATGCCCTTGCCCACCATGCCGGGCTTGCAGACGGTCTCGTACGCGCCGGCCGGCAGCTCGGCGACCAGCTCCCTGGTCAGGCCGGGCACGATGTTCTCGACCTCGGCCATCACCCGGTCACCGGGGGCGTACACGTAGAACTCGGTCACCTTGGACCCGCCGTTGGTGATCGTGAACGTGCTCGTGCCCGCCGCGATCTCGGAGGCCGCGACCTTGCACTCGGTGTCGGACGCGGCCACGGTGATCTTGCCGGGCGCGGCGGCGGACCCCTTGGCGGCCTGCGTGGCGGTGGTGCCCGAGCCGCACGCGGTCAGGCCCGCGAGGGCGAGCGCGCCGAAGGACAGGCTGATGGCGGTACGCATGATGCTCCTGTTCAGGCCGCGGGTGCGGTGGAGGCGGGAGTGGTCTTCACTCGCTGAGGCAGCAGGAAGAGGAAGAGAGTGGGCGCGAGGTAGACGATCCAGGCCACGGCCTCGGCGATGCTCGGCTGCGGCGTGATGTTGAGCATGCCGGAAAGCAGGGCGCCGTACCAGGAATCGGCGGGCAGGACCGCGCTGATGTCGAAGGCGTAGGAGCTCAGTCCGGGCAGGATGTTGGCTTCCTGGAGGTCGTGCACGCCGTACTTGAAGATGCCGGCGGCGACCAGGATGAGCAGCAGGCCCGTCCAGGTGAAGAACTTGGTGAGGTTGATCTTCAGTGCGCTCTTGTACAGCCCCCAGCCGATGACCACCGACGTGAGCAGGCCGAGCGCGATGCCGAGCAGCGGGTCCACGGTGGCGGTGGCGCCCTGGACGGCGGCGAAGAACAGCAGCGCCGTCTCCAGTCCCTCGCGGGCCACGGCCAGGAAGGCCATCACGACCACCGCGAGCGAGCCCATCTGCAGCGCGTCGGAGAGCTTGCCCCGCAGCTCGCCGGAGAGCGCGCGGGCGGTGCGCCGCATCCAGAAGATCATCCAGGTGACGAACGCGACGGCGAGCAGCGAGGTGATCGCGTCGAACAGCTCCTGCCCCATGTGCCCGAGGTTGGCGGCGGTGAAGGTCAGCAGCGCGCCGAAGCCGACGGACAGCGCGACCGCCGCGGCGACGCCCGTCCAGACCTGGGGAAGCTTGTCCTTCCTGTCGCTCTTGACGAGGAAGGCGATGAGGACGGAGACGACGAGTGTCGCCTCCAGTCCCTCGCGCAGTCCGATGAGGTAGCTGGCGAACACCGTCACTCCCGCTCGCTGAGGAAAGGCTTACCTAAATTAGGGCAGCCGAAGCATACCTAGCGCAAGAAGTGATGGCGATAGTTTGCCCGGTGGTGTGACGCACCCGACTGTATGAGCGGTTTGTCACCCGGTGAGATTGGCGGCCAGCAGGTCGAGCAGCGGCTCCCGCCGTACGCACTGTTCCAGCGTGAACGAGTCGGCCAGGGCCAGCAGCTCGTCGTCGCCGAGGCCCCTGAACAGCCCGGCGTACTCGGGCAGCAGGGCCTGGGCGATGAGGATGTGCCTGATCAGGTCGTCGGTCTGGTAGCGGGCGCCCCACGGGTAGGGCGCCCAGTCCGGGAACTCGGTCTCGACCAGCCGGTGCAGCGGGGCGAGCACGTCGGCGCACTCCTCCATGGTCGAGCCCCACCGGTCCGCGCCGAGCCGCCGCTTCTTGCCGATGAACGCGCCGAACCTGTCCAGGTACGCCCCCGACGCGTGCACCAGCCCCTGGAGGCCCACGTCCTTGTACGTCCACAGCGACCAGCCGGCGTCGTGGGCGTCGTAGATGGCGAGCTGGTCGCGCAGGACCTGGTAGCGCTGGGCGTCCCGGTCGGGGTCGCCGGTGTAGACCGGGCCGAACTCGCCCACCCACAACGGCGTGCCGGTCTCGCGCTGGAACCGGGACCGCCGGGCGAAGGCCTCCTCAAGCTGGCCGCGGTCGCACCACTCGCCCCTGGTGAGCCCCGGGTACGGGCCGCCGTGGGCGAACCCGGCCAGGGCGTAGTCGTGCATGACGAACACCGTGTTCTCGTACATCTCCCGGAACATCGAGAAGTCGGTGGCGTAGGTGTTGCCGTCCAGGAACAGGACGTGGTCGGGGTCGGCCGCCCGTACGGCCTTGACCAGCCGGTCGTAGAACGGGCCGACCACCTTGCCCGAGACGTCGCCCGGCTCGTTCACCACGTTGTAACCGGCCACCCACGGATGCCCGCGGTAGTGGTCGGCCAGCGCCTCCCACAGGTGCACGGCCCGGTCCTGGAAGTGCCGGTGCTGCCAGAACGCCGCCACGTGCGTGGGGTTGTCGCTGTGCCAGTGCTGGTTCTGGGAGCCGGGCAGGGCGTGCAGGTCGATCACGCTGTAGAGGCCGCGCTCGCCCAGCAGGCCGATCACCCGGTCGAGGTGCCGGAAGCCCCTCGGATCGATCTCCATGGGCCGGCCGTCGGACTCCCAGTGGTGGTAGTTGACCGGGATGCGCACGCAGTTCATGCCCAGCCCGGCCAGCAGCCCGGCGTCGCTGTCGGTGAAGAACGAGGTGAGCAGCCGGTCGAAGAAGAGCTCGGCCCGCTCCTCGCCCAGCACGCCGGTCACGGCCGCGCGCATCGAGGTCTCGTTGGCGGGATAGCCGGTGATGAAGTTCTCCATGTTCATCCAGCCCCCGAGACCCACCCCCCTGAGCCGGACGGGCGTGCCTTCGGGGGTGAGGAGCCGGCTTCCTGAGACGTGGAGCATGTTCACCCTTTCGTCGCACCCGCGGTGAGCCCACCGACCAGGTGACGTTCAGCGATGGCGTAGAACCCGAGCGCCGGCACCATGGCCAGGATCAGGTAGGCGAGGACGCGGGCGGTGTCGGTGGCGTACTGGCCCTGGAACTGCTGGATGCCGAGCGGCAGCGTCCAGCTCGACTCGTCGCTGAAGACCACCAGGGGCAGCATGAAGTTGTTCCAGCTCCCCACGACGGCCAGCACGGAGACCGTCGCCATCGCCGGGCGGGCCATCGGCAGCAGGATCCGCCAGAAGAACCCGAACGGCGAGCAGCCGTCGATGATCGCGGCCTCCTCGATCTCGCCCGGGATGCTCCGGAAGAACCCCCGCAGGATGATGATCGTCAGCGGCAGCCCGAAGGCGGCCTGCGTCAGGATGACGCCGAGCGGGTCGTCCAGCAGCCCGAACGTGCGCAGCAGCACGAAGATCGGCAGGATGGCCACCGCGAACGGGAACATCAGCCCCGCGGTGAACAGCGTGAACAGCGCCTCCCTGCCCCGGAAGGCGAACCTGGCGAAGACGAACGCGGCCAGCGCCGCCAGCCCGACCATCACCACGGTCGTGGCGACGGCGATGAACGTGCTGTTCCACACCTGCCGCCAGAACGACCCCGAGCCGAGCACGTCGGTGTAGTTCGCGGTGACCCAGGGATCGGGCAGGCCGAAGGGGTTGCCCGAGAGCTGGCTGTTGCTCTTGAACCCGCCGAGCAGCGCGTACACGATCGGCGCCAGGATGAACGCGCCGACGATCCAGGCGATCACGTGCAGGGGCAGGGTGGGACGGCGCCGCCGCGCGGGCGGCCTTCCGTGGTTCATCGGCGGCCTCCCATGGACGTCGTCGCGCCCGCCAGGTCCCGGCGCATCACCACGCGCTGGTAGACGAGGGCGAAGACGAGGCTGAGCGCGAACATCACGACGCTGATCGCGTTGGCGTAACCCACCTGGGAGCGCTTGAAGCCGAACTCCATCATGGTGACCGCCATCGTCTCCGAGGAGTGCGACGGGCCGCCGCCGGTGAGGATCCAGACCAGGTCGAACAGCTGGATGGTGTAGATGACCGACAGGAACACGCTGATCCTGATCGTCGGCCCGAGCAGCGGCAGGGTGATGTGCCGGAACGTCTTCCAGGGCGTCGCGCCGTCGATCTGCGCGGCCTCGATCAGCTCGTTCGGGATGCCCTGCCGTCCGGCCAGGTAGATCATCATGTGGAAGCCGAAGTACTTCCACGTCATGACCAGGAACAGCGCGGGCATCACGGTGTCCGGATCGGCCAGGAACTCCGACTCCAGCCCGAACACCGACAGCAGCTGGTTCGCCATCCCGCCGTCCGGCGCGAGGATCAGCGAGAACAGCACGCCGGTGATCACCTCGGACAGCACGTACGGGGCGAAGAACACCAGCCGGTAGACCGCCCGCCCGCGGATGCGCTGGTTCAGCAGCATCGCCACGGCCAGCGAGAACGGGAGCTGGACCAGCACCGACAGCAGCACCAGGACCACCAGGTGCCACAGGTCGGTGGCGAAGATCCCGGACGACAGCAGCCTGGTGAAGTTGTCCAGCCCGACGAACTCGGTGGGCAGCCCGCCGAACCCGTTCCACTTGAACGCGCTGGCGTAGACCGCCACCAGGATCGGCGCCACCACCAGCAGGACGAAGAGCACCAGCGCGGGCAGCAGGAACAGCCCGATCGTCACCGCGCGCCCGCGCCGCCGCCCCGGCGGGGCGGGGACCGGCGGCGCGACGGCCGCCGGCCCTCGGGTCAGCGTCGTCATTCGCTCTTGGCCACTTCGCTGATGTCCTGGCCGATCTGCTCCGGCGTCTTGGTCCCGGCGATCAGCTCGGCCACGCTGTCGTTGACCTGCTGGCCGACGGCCGGCGGGTAGGCCTGGTCCAGGTAGAGCTGGTAGCCGGAGGCGCCGGCCAGCAGGGTCGCGACCTGCTTGAGGTTGGCGTCCTTGACCGCGCTCTCCTCGCCCTTGAGCACCGGCAGCACGCCGCCGGCCGCCACGGCCTTGGCATGCTGGTCCATCTGCGTCATGAACTTCACGAACTCCACGGCCTGCGGGGGCGCGTCCGCGCCCACCGACAGGCCGTTGCCGCCGCCGAAGGCGTCGCCGATCGAGCCCTTGCCGCCGTCGACCGCGGGGAAGGGGAAGAAGCCCAGGTCGTCGCCGAGGCCCTTGCCGGCGTCCTTCTGGACGGCGGGCGCCCACTGGCCCATGAGCTCCATGGCGGCCTTGCCGTTGGAGACCGTGGCCGCCTGCCCGTCGGGGGTGCCGTAGCCCGCGCCGAGGAAGCCCTTCTGGAACGGCTGGAGGTCGGCCAGCGCCTTGACCTGCTGTCCGGCGGCCACGAAGTCGGGCTTGGTGAAGTCGTGGTCCACGCCCGCCTGGGTGAGCGCGGGCAGGCCGGCGATGCGCATCGCCAGATAGGCCCAGTAGTAGTGGCCCGGCCACTTCTCCTTGCCGGCCAGCGCGATCGGGGTGGTGCCGGACGCCTTCAGCTTCTTGACGTCGTCGAGGAACTCCGCCCAGGTGGCGGGCGGGGCCGAGATGCCGGCCTTGGCGAAGAGCTTCTTGTTGTACCAGAAGCCGACCAGCCCGATGTCCGTCGGCAGCCCGTAGGTCTTGCCGTCGAACTGGTACGCGCTCAGCGCCGCGGGGGTGAACGTGCCCAGCATCGAGGCGACGTCGCCGGAGACGTCCTTGACCAGGCCGGCCTCGACCTGCTGCTTGAGCACGCCGCCGCCCCACGTGACGAACACGTCGGGGGCCTTGCCCGACTGGGTGATCGTGGTCAGCTTGGCCTTGTAGGCGTCGTTCTCCAGCACCGTCGCCTTGATGGTGACGTCGGGGTGCGCGGCCTCGAAGTCCTTGGCCCGCTGCGCCCACAGGGACTTCAGCGGTTCGGCGGTGGACAGGTGCCACCATTCCAGCGTGACCTTGGCGGGCTTCTGGGCGGGCTGCGAGCCGCCGGGCTGCCCGCCGCTCTCGCCACTTCCGCCGCTGCCGCATCCGGCGACGAGCACGGCGGTGGCCATGAGGATCAGACCGCGTTTCATCCAGGGGTCCCTTCATCGGGCACGAGCGGTATGAAAGTTTCGTATAGCCCCCGATAATTTCGTTGCTCGGAGCATAGGTACGTGCTGCGCAGGGCGTCAATAGCCGTCTTGGGAGCGATCCCAGCCCGAAACTTTCGGATACACTCCCGAACGTGTCAGCTAAGAGGCGCGTGACGATCGCACTGATCGCAGAAGAGGCCGGGGTGTCCATCCCGACGGTCTCCAAAGTCATCAACGGCCGGCCCGAGGTGGCGCCGGCGACCCGTCACAAGGTCGAACGGCTGCTCCAGGAACACGGCTACCAGCGGCGCGTCAGCCAGGACGACACCCCCGCCGGCCTGGTCGACCTGGTGTTCGCCGAGATCGAGTCGCCGTGGGCCATGGAGATCGTGCGCGGCGCGGAGAGCGCGGCCCACGAGGCCGGGGCCAGCGTCGTCATCTCGGTGCTGCACACCCACGCCGGTCCCGGCCGCGACTGGCTCGAACGGCTGGCCGCCCGCCGCACCGACGGCGTGGTGATCGTCGCCTCGCGCCTGTCCACGGGCGTGCAGGCCCAGCTCAGCGCGCGGTCGCTGCCGTTCGTGGTGGTCGACCCCGAGGGCGAGCCGGCCCCCGGCATCGTCTCGGTCGGCGCCACCAACTGGAACGGCGGCCTGGCCGCCACCCGCCACCTGCTCGAACTCGGCCACCGCCGGATCGGCGTGATCAGCGGCCCCGCCGACATGCTGTGCAGCCAGGCCCGCGTCGACGGCTACCGGGCCGCCCTGGAGACGGCCGGCGTGCCGCTCGCCCCCGAACTCGTCCGGCGCGGCACGTTCCTCGTCGACTCCGGCCACGACCAGGGCCACGAACTCCTGTCCCTGGACGAGCCGCCCACGGCCATCTTCGCCGGGTGCGACCTGATGGCGTTCGGCGTGTTCGAGGCCGCCCGGCAGCGCGGGTTGCGCGTGCCGGAGGATCTGAGCGTGGTGGGGTTCGACGACCTGCCGCTGTCGAAGTCGGCCTGGCCGCCGCTGACGACCGTGCGCCAGCCGCTGCAGGAGATGGCGGCGCTGGCGACCCGTACGGTGCTGGGGATGGGGAAGGGCGAGGTGCCGGAGACGAAGCGGGTGGAACTGGCTACGGAACTGATCGTCCGGGATAGCACGGCCGCCGTGGAGTGAGACGCTACAAGCGTCTTCGTCCTCCGGGCTCAGGCCCCTTCCTTCGGCGCCTCCGGCGCACCCCGCGCCCTGATATCCCACCTTTGAACCTGCGAGACAGCGGGCGCCCTTGCCTGTGTGTGCTGCGTGAACCCCCGCCTACTCAACCGTCCAGCAATCCGGGCGCGTGTGGCCATGCGGACTGAGCTTCAGGTGTACGCGAACCCGTTGCGCGTGCCCCGCGTCACGACAATTTCTCGGGCGACAACGTGAAGGCCACTACATCGCGCGGTCGTACCAGTGAGAAGTCGCGTCGATCAAGGATGGCCGCAGACGGGAGAGGTGGTGCCTGTCGTCGTGGTCGACCATCGCGATCAAGGGCCTGTGTCCGGAAGGACAGCGGTCACACTGAGCGATTGAACCGCTCGGCCAACAGATCTTCGACACGTTCCGAAAGAGTGCCCCCACCGGAGGCGCCGATCCCTGCGATCGAGAGCCGACGACGTACCGGCTTGCCGTCTTCGCCCGGCATGTCGGCGAGTGCCGGGTCGGACGACAGCAGATCGACCAGGTGATGCAGCTCCTCATGCGCATGTCCGGCGCTCATACCCGCGACTGTACGTCGGCGGCAGCACCGGCAGCCGACCCCTCGCCCAACTGGCCGGCAGGCACCAGGCGGCGGGCGAGCGCCGGTGCTCGGACGCCAGGCGATCAGAGGAACAGGTCGTGGGGGTCGTGGGTGGATTTGAGGGAGGTGAGTCTGGTCCAGGTGGACGGGGTGTACGCCTCGGCGGCCAGGGCCGGGGCCTGCGGGCCGGCCAGGAAGTTGCGGAAGCGGAGGCCCGTGCTGGACGGGTCGGCGGGGTCCAGGGGCGGTTTCGGGTCCGTGCCCGCGAAGGCGATCGTGGTCAGGCTGTAGGCGGCCGTGCGGTGGTCGATCGCGTTCGGGACGTCCGGGACGGCGGCCAGGGCGCCGCCGAGGCGGCGGATCTCGACGTTCTCGTACGGGCTCACCCGTGCGCAGGGTTCCGTCGGCCGTGACCAGCTCCAGGGACCTGACCCGGTCGGCGGCCCAGCCGAGCGTGCGGCCGAGCACGGGCAGGCCGCCGCCCAGCGTGTAGCCGACCGCGCCGACCAGGGGGGAGGAGCCGTTCGGCGGGGCGAGGCCGTGGCCGGCGGCGGCGTCGACGACCTGGCCCCAGCGCACGCCGGCCCCGACGCGGACGGTGCGGGTGGCCGGGTCGGCGGACAGGCCGGTCATCCTGCGGGTGTTGATCAGCAGGGCTCCGTCCACGGGGGCGGACAGGCCGTGGCCGGTCGCCTGGACCGCCACCCGCAGCCCCGCCGACCGGGCGTGGTCGATGGCCTTCCGGACGTCGTCCGCGTCCCGGGCGCCGACGACCACGGCGGGGCGGACGGGGCCGGCGACGGTGTTGAAGCGGGCCGTCTCGTCGTCGTACCCGGGGTCGCCGGGGACCAGGACCGGGCCGTTGAAGTGGGAGAACACGTAAGCCAGTCGATCGCGGAAGCGGCCGGGGAACCAGACGGGGTTCGCCCGGACTGTCATCACCGGTCGTGATGAATCGGCCGGCGGGCCAGTAGGGTCGGGTGTCGTGAGCGAGGAGCTGGAAGGGCTGGCCGTACGGCTGCGGGAGTTCGCGCGGGCCCGCGACTGGGAGAGGTTCCACACGCCGAAGAACCTGGCGATGGCGCTGGCGGGGGAGGCGGGCGAGCTGGTCGCGGAGTTCCAGTGGCTGACCGCCGAGGAGTCCGCGAGCCCCGACCCCGACACGCTCGCCCGCATCCGCGCCGAGCTCGGCGACGTGACCCTGTACCTGGTCCGGCTGGCCGACGTCCTGGGGGTCGACCTGGTGGCGGCGGCGACCGCCAAGCTGGCCGACAACGAACGCCGCTACGACCCGGCCGCCTACCGCGGCTCGGCCAGGAAGGCGCCCCCGTCCGGCTGATCGGGCGTACGGGGAAGCGCCGCCGTCCGCTTGATCGGGCGTACGGACGGCATGCCTCTGAGAGGCCGGGGACGGCGGAGGACCGCCGGCCGGGCCGGCGGTCAGGGGGTGGGAAGGGCAGGAGGGGTCAGGACGTCGGGCGGTGGTGGCGGAGGGCGAGGAGGGCGAAGACGGCCAGTCCCGCGAAGACCACCGCGCTCACGGCCCCCACCGTGTTCAGCCCCGCCGTGAACGCCGCCCGCGCCGTCTCCAGCAGGCCGGGCAGGTCCTTGGCGGCGGTCACCGCCGCGCTGATGCTCTCCCGCACGGCCTCCACCGGCAGGTGCTCGGGCAGCCGCCCGCGGTAGACGGCCGTGCCGAGGCTGCCGAGCGCGGCCACGCCGACCGCCACCCCGAACTCGCCGCTCGTCTCGGTCAGCGACGCCGCCGACCCGGCCTTCTCGGCGGGCGCGGCCGTCATGATCACGCTGTTGCCCGCGCCCATCGGCAGCGCGATGCCCGCCGAGGCCAGGACCAGCCCGGTGACGACCAGCCCGGTCCCGCCCACGCTGGGGACCTGGGTGTGCAGGAACAGCCCGACGGCGCCCAGCGCCAGCCCGGCGGCCATCACGTACGCGGTGCCGATCCGGGCGGCGAGCCGCGGCGCGACCGACAGGGCCACGATCATCGCCACGTTCTGCGGCACCAGCCACAACCCGGCGCCCAGCGGCGACAGCGACTCCACGGTCTGCAGGTACTGGGTGGTCATGAGCGTGGTACCGGCCATGACGATCCCGCCGAGCGACATGATCCCCAGCGTCGCCGCGAACGCGCGGTCGCCGAACAGCCGCAGGTCCAGCAGCGGGTTGGCGAGGCTGCGCTGCCGCCTGACGAACACCACGCCGAAGGCCGTCCCGGCGGCGACCGCGATCAGCGGGACGGGCTGCCAGCCGCCGCGCGCGACCTCCTTGAGCCCGTAGATGACCGGCAGGATGGTCGCCAGGGACAGGGCCACGCTGGCCGGGTCGAGGCGGCCGGCGTGCGGGTCGCGGTACTCGGGGAGCAGCAGCCGTCCGGCGACCAGCACGGCCGCCATGAACGGCACGCCCATCAGGAACGCCGACCCCCACCAGAAGTGCTCCAGCAGCAGCCCGCCCACCAGCGGGCCGACCGCCATGCCGAGCATGAAGCAGCCGTACCAGAGGCCGATCGCGGTGCCCATCTGCCGGCCGTCGGTGAACATCGTGCGGATCAGCGCCAGCGACGACGGCAGCAGCGTCGCCCCCGAGACGCCGAGCAGCGCCCGGGACGCGATGAGCATCTCCGCGTTCACCGAGTACGCGGCGGCCACCGAGGCCGCGGCGAAGGCCACCGAGCCGATCAGCAGCAGCCTGCGCCGCCCGATCCGGTCGCCCAGCGTCCCCATCGTCACCAGGAACCCGGCCAGCATGAACGAGTAGATGTCCAGGATCCACAGCTGCTGCGGGGCGGAGGCGCCGAGCCCGGCGCTCAGGTGCGGCAGCGCCAGGTAGAGCACGCTCAGGTCGATGGAGAGCAGCAGGGCCACCGAGGCGAGGATCGCGAGCCCCGTCCATTCACGCCGTCCAGCGAGGGTGCCGGTCTTCATGTCGTTTCCCCTTTCGTCGCTCTCACCGTGCCGGAGGGCGCTTCCGGTGCGCTTCTCGTGTGCTTACGGCGGCGCATAAGGTGACGGGCATGCGTTTTGGGGTGCTGGGGTCGCTGGCGGTGTGGACCGACGCGGGGGAGCCCGTGACGATCCCCGGGCTCAAGGTCCGGGCGCTGCTCGCCGACCTGCTCGTCCACGAGGGCCATCCGGTCTCGGCCGACCGGCTGGTGGAGGACCTGTGGGGGGAGGAGCCGCCGGGCAACCCGGCGGGCGCGCTCCAGGTGCGGGTCTCCCAGTTGCGCAAGGCGCTGGAGGACGCCGAGCCGGGCGGCAAGAACCTGGTGGTCTCGCGGGCGCCCGGCTACCTGCTGCGCACCGATCCCGGCGCGCTCGACGCCGACCGCTTCGCCGATCTGCTGACCCGCGCCGAGGCCGCCGACAGCCCGCGGACCAGGGCGGGGCTGCTGGCCGACGCCCTGGCGCTGTGGCGGGGGGCGGCGTACGCCGACTTCGCCGACGAGGAGTACACCAGGTCGGCGATCGTCCGGCTGGAGGAGCAGCGGCTGACGGCGCTGGAGCAGCGCGCCGAGGCCCGGCTCGACCTGGGCGAGCACGGGCTGCTCGTGGGCGAGCTGGGCGACCTGGTGGCCCGGCATCCGCTGCGGGAGCGGCTGCGCGCCGTGCACATGCGGGCTCTGTACCGGGCCGGACGGCAGAGCGACGCCCTGGCGAGCTTCGCCGAGCTGCGCGAGCGCCTGGCCGACGAGCTGGGCCTCGACCCCGGCCCCGAGCTGGTCGCGCTGCACCAGGCGATCCTGGCCCAGGACCCGGAGCTGAGCCTGCCCGCCGAGCGGCCCACCACGAACCTGCCGGCGTCCGTCAGCAAGCTCGTCGGCAGGGACGAGGCGCTGGCCGAGATCTGCTCGCTGGTCACCGCCGAGCGGCTGGTGACGCTCACCGGCGCCGGCGGCGTCGGCAAGACCAGGCTGGCGCTGGAGGCGGCGCACCGGCTGCTGGACGGCTTCGCCGACGGCGCCTGGCTGGTCGCGCTCGACGCCGCCACCCACTCGCCCGCCGAGGCGATCATGGCCGCCCTGGACATCCGGGAGGACCCGTCGGGCGGCGACGTGCGCGAGCGGCTGGCCGCGGCGCTGCGGCCGAGGCGCGTGCTGCTCGTGCTGGACAACTGCGAGCACGTGGTCGAGCAGGTCGCCGAGGTGGTCGACGCGCTGCTGGCCGCGGCGCCGGGCCTGACCGTCCTGGCCACCAGCCGGGAGCCGCTCGGCGTGGACGGCGAGGTGTTGTGGAGCGTCCCGCCGCTCGGCCTGCCGGCGGGCACGGACCTGACGGAGATGGCCCGCTCGGACGCCGTCCGGCTGTTCGTCGCCAGGGCCGCCGCCTCGGCCCGCGGGTTCGCCCTGGAGGCGGGCAACGCGCAGGCGGTGGCCCAGCTCTGCCGGCGGCTCGACGGCATCCCGCTGGCCCTGGAACTGGCCGCGACGCGGGTGCGGGCGCTGGGCGTCCAGGGGGTGGTGGACCGGCTGGACGACCGGTTCAGGCTGCTGGCGTCCGGACGAAGGGGCGCGCCCGCCCGGCAGCAGACGCTCACCGCCGTGATCGACTGGAGCTGGGACCTGCTGTCGGACGCGGAACGGGTGGTGCTGCGCCGCCTGGCCGTGCACGCGGACGGCTGCACCCTGGAGTCGGCCGAGGCGGTGTGCGCCGAGCCGGGGCTCGACGTGCTCGACCTGCTGGCCCGGCTGGTCGACCGCTCGCTCGTGGTCGTCGCCGAGAGCGCGACGGGCGTCCGCTACCGGCTGCTGGAGTCGGTGTCGGAGTACTGCGTGGGCCGCCTGGCCGACGCCGGCGAGCTGGCCGACGTGCGCCGCGCCCACCTGCGCCACTACCTGGAGCTGGCCGTGGCCGCCGAACCCGGCCTGTACGGCGGCGAGCAGCGGGACCGCCTGCTGCGCCTGGACGCCGAGTCGGCCAACATGCGGGCCGCGCTGGACACCGCGATCGCCGAGGGGGCCGCCGACGCCGCCGCGCGCCTGGTCAACGCGCTGGCCTGGTACTGGTTCCTGCGCGGCCGGCTGGCCGAGGGACGGCGCTCGCTGGGCGCGGCGCTGGCCGTCGCGGGGCCGGACGGCCCGGCCAGGCACCGGGCGGCGGCCTGGCACGCCGGGTTCGCGCTCCTGCTGGGCGAACAGGTGGCATGGGAGCCGCTGCTGGAGCGCGTCGCCGACCCGGGCGAGCGGGCCAGGGCCGAGCTGTTCGCCGGCATGAGCGTGCCCGACATGGTCACCGGCCAGGAGCTGACCGGACGCGCGCTGGCCGCCTGCCGCGCCCTCGGCGACACGTGGGGCGTCGCCGTCGCGCTGGCCAGGCGGGCGCGCGACGCGTTCACCATGCGCGACACCGAGGCGCTGGAGCGCGACGCGGGGGAGAGCGCGCGGCTGTTCGGCGAGCTGGGCGACCGCTGGGGCATGTTGCAGGCCACCGAATGGCTGGCGGGCGCGGCCGAGATGGCCGGCGACCACGAGCGGGCGCGCCGGCTGTTCGCCGAGGGGCTGCGGATGGCCGAGGAGCTCGGCCTGTGGCCGGAGGTGGCCGGGCGCATCGCCTGGCTGGGCTGGACGGCGCTGCACGGCGGCGCCTACGACCAGGCCATGGAGCTGTGCGGACGGGCCATGAAGCTGGCGCTCGACCAGGGCTACAAGATGGGCGAGACCATGGCCGAGATGGGCCTGGCCTTCGCCGCGCGCCGCGCCGGGCTGCTCGACGTGGCCGAGTCGCACCTGCGCCACCTGCTGGAGGGGCTGCCGCGCGACCCAGCCGTCGAGCCGCCGTTGCACCTGCCGGACCTGCTGGTCGAGCTGGGCCACGTCACCGAGCTGCGCGGCGACCCGGCCGCGGCCCTGGAGCTGCACCGGGAGGCGCTGGCCGCGGCGGTCAGGGTCGGCGACCCGCGCACGGCGGCGGCGTGCGTCGCGGGCGCGGCGTCGGCGGCCGGGCCGACCGAGCGGGCGGCGGTGCTGCTGGGGCTGGCCGCCGCGGTCCGCGAGCAGATCCGGACCCCGGCCAACGCCTCCGAACGCGAGGAGGAGGAGCGGGTCACGGCCCGGGTCCGGGACGCGCTCGGTGAGCACGTCTTCGCCGCGGCGTACCAGCGGGGCGGCACGTACAAGCTGGACGACGCCCTCGGCCTGTTCTGAGGGTCGGCCTGCCGAGGGTCGGCGCGTGGGGGCCGGCGTGTCGGTGGTCAGCGGGCGACATGCTCGGCCAGGCGGTCGAAGAACTCGTCCCAGCCGGCCCTGGCCTGCTCGGCGTGCTCCTGGTCGGTGTTGACGCCGAACTGGTGGAAGCGCATCTCGGTGCCGCCGTCCCGGTCGAGCAGGTCGAGCGTCACGACCGAGGCCGGGCCGTCGCCGGGGTTGTCGGGGTCGCCGGTGGTGAACACCAGCCGGGCGGGCGCCTGCACCTCGCGGTAGGAGCCCTCCAGCGTCGCCTCGAACCCCTCCTCGCCGACGAGCGTCGCGCGCCACCGGCCGCCGGGACGGGCGTCGAGGGTGATCCGGCCGACCGGCGTGGCCAGCATGCGGGGGCCGAACCAGCGGGAGAAGCGCTCGGGCTCGGTCCAGGCGGCGTAGACGTCCTCGCGGGGGGCGTCGAAGGTGCGGACGATCTCGTACTGCGCGGTCTGCGTCGTTGTCATGCCTCTACGATGCGGGAGCGGCCTTACGATCCTCTTCCCGCGGGCTTACGGTGATCTGCCGCACCGGCCGCAGGGCCAGCAGCGCCAGGCAGCCGGCGACCGTGACCAGCGCGGAGAAGCCCAGCACCTCGCGGGAGCCCACCAGCGTGGCCACCGGCCCGGCCAGCGCCTGGCCGATCGGGAGCGACATGGTCGAGCCGCCGATCTCGTACGCGCTGACCCGGTTCAGCGCCTCGGCCGGCACCAGCGTCTGCACGCTCGTCGCCCACATCACCGACCAGAACGCCCACCCAGCCCCGCCCACCACGTGGCAGGCCATGATCACGCCGAGCGGCACGCCGGCCGCGAAGCTCAGCGGCTCCAGCGCGAACAGGAACATGCCGATCCCGCCTGCCACCAGCGGCCTGGCCGGCCTGATCCGCAGCGCCACCAGGCCGCCCACGATGGTGCCCGCCCCGCCCGCCGACATGACCAGCCCGTACGCGGTCTGCCCGTACGCGTCGGTCACCAGCACCGAGCCCAGCGGGATCAGCGGCCCGAAGAGGGTGATCCCGAAGACCACCCAGATCAGGATGACGCTCCACATCCACGTGCGCGACCGGAACTCCCGCCAGCCCTCCCGCAGCCGCAGCAGCACCGGCTCCGCGCCGGCGCCCGCCACCCGCACCCGCATGAGCAGCAGGCACACCGCGCTGACCGCGAACCCGGCCGAGTCGGCGGCGAACACCACGCCCACCCCGGCGAGCGCGACCAGCGCCCCCGCCAGCCCCGGCCCGAGCAACTGCATGATCGCCTCGGACATGCGCAGGGTGGCGTTGGCCCGCTGCACGTCGGCCGCGATCCGCGAGATGGTGCCCGCGACGCCCGGCGTGTACATGGCGGCCGCCGCCCCGGCGACCGCCGACAGCGCCACGACCTGCCACAACTCCGGCCGTCCCAGCCCGAACAGCGCCGCCGTGGCCGCCTGCGTCCCGGTCCTGGCCAGGTCGGCGCCGACCATCATGCGGCGGGGCGTGAAGCGGTCCATCAGCACGCCGCCGAACAGGATGAGCCCGGCCATCGGCACCATCCAGGCGGCCAGCGCCAGGCCGACGCCGGTGGCGCCGTAACCGGCGTCGTGCATGCCGAGCGCGGTGGCCACCGGCATCATCGCCGAGCCCAGCATCGACACCGTGCGGGCGGTGAAGAAGAGCACGAAGTCGCGCGTCCACATGGACGGCCATCATGCCGTAATAAGTAAACCTTCTTATCGATTGGGGTGGTTCCGCTTCAGGCAGGGCCGCCTGTGGCACTGTGGAGGCATGCGGATCATCCGTGCCGGCACGGTGCTCACCGGGCGTCCCGGAGAGGTCATCACGGACGGCGAGGTGCTGATCGACGGCTCGCGCATCGTCTCGGTGGGCCCCCGCGGGAGCGCGGGCCGGGCCGCGGAGACGCTCGACCTGCCCGGCCACACCCTGCTGCCCGGTCTCGTCGACGCGCACGTGCACCTCGGGTTCGACGGCACGGTCGACCCGGTGACCGGGCGCAGCGCCGTGAGCGACGGCCGCCTGCTGCTGCGCATGGCCGAGAACGCCCGCAAGCTCGTCTCCGCGGGCGTCACCACGGCCCGCGACCTCGGCGGGCGCGGCTTCCTCGACCTCACCCTGCGCGACGCCATCGAGGACGGCCTCGCCGTCGGCCCCCACCTGATCGCCGCGACCCGGCCGATCACGGTCACCGGCGGCCACTGCTGGTACATGGGCGGGGAGGCCGACGACGAGCCGTCCGTCCGCCGGGTGGCCAGGGAGAACCTGCGGGCCGGGGCCGACTGCCTGAAGGTGATGGCCTCGGGCGGCGAGATGTCGCCCGGCTCGGTGCCGAGCTGGCGGGCCCAGTACCCGGCCGCGCTGATCAGGGCCGCCGTGGAGGAGGCCGCGACGCGCGGCAGGACCGTCGCGGCGCACGCCCATGCCCCCGAGTCGATCGGCAACGCGCTGGAGGCCGGGGTCACCACGATCGAGCACTGCACGTTCCACACCCCGGCGGGCCCGGCCTACGACGCGCGGCTGGCCGACCGCATCGCCGGGACCGGCACGTTCGTGTGCCCGACCGTGCACGGCCAGTTCTGGAACCTGCGCGCGCTCGTCGGCGCCGAGCCCATGGACCGCTGGCTGGGCAACCTCGCCGCCATGCGCGAGGCCGGGATCAGGCTCGTCGCCGGGACCGACACCGGGTTCGCCATCGCCGGGCTCGACAAGCGCACCGACGACTACGTGTCGGGGCTGGAGGTCTTCGCCGAGGCCGGGTTCGGCAACGCCGAGATCGTCGAGCTGGCCACCGTACGCGCCGCCGAGGCGTGCGGGGTCGGGGCCGAGACCGGCAGCCTGGAGGCCGGGAAGCGCGCCGACGTCATCGCGGTCCGCGGCAACCCGCTCGACCGCCTGGCCGACCTGCGCGCGCTCGACCTCGTGCTGGTGTCGGGGCGTTCGGTCGGCCAGCAGCACGTCGACACCGTGACGTCGTCCGTCGGCTGAGCCTGAGCGGGCGGCCCGGCCGCGCCGGCTCCTGGCGTGGCTCGCCCGCCGCCTGTCCGCCCGACGGGACGCCGGGCGCTAGGCTGCCGCGTGTGGAGTTGAAGGATCAGGTACGCGAGCTGCGCGCCCAGGGCAGGTCCCCCAAGGAGATCGCCCGGGCGCTCAAGGTGTCGCCGTCGGTCGTCGCGCCCCTCGTGCGCGCCATCGCCGCCGAGAACGTGACGTCGGCCGAGCCCGAGGTGGTCGGCTGCTGGATGAACGTCGGCTGGAGCGCCGGGCTGGGCGTCGACCCGTCCAAGGGCTGGGTCGACGAGGCCCCGGAGTCCGGCGCCGGCGGCATGGTGTGCGTGCTGGTCGCCCGGCGCCACACCTGGGACCGGATGACGGTCTGCGGCTACCTCGCCGACGTCTACTGCCTCGGCCTCAAGAACACCATCGGCCCCGACGTGCTCGACGAGCGCGACCTGCGCAGGTTCCGCGAGTACTTCTTCGGCGAGTACGCGGGCTACCAGGAGGTGCCGATCGAGCTGGCCCAGCACCTGGTCTTCGGCTCGATCGACCACGCGCGCACCCTCGGCTTCGAGCCCCACGAGGACTTCTCGCCCGTCAGCGACCTGCTGGGCAAGTGGGAGGGCGGCTCGGCCATCACCTTCGGCCGCGACGGCAAGCCCTTCTACACCCCGGGCCCGCACGACGACCCGGGCAAGGTCCTGCGCATCCTGCGCCGCACCCTCACCGACGACCAGTTCGACTACTTCATCGAAGACCCGTCACCCGCATCGTCACATTGAGCCGCCCGGCGGCCAGGCCCGTGGCCGGGTCGCCGGTGCCCGGGTAGACCTTCGGCACGCCGTGGAAGGCGAAGCGGGACGCGCCGCCGAACACGAACAGATCACCCGAGGCCAGCTCGACGTCGGTGTACGGCTTCCCGCGCGTCTCGGTGTTGCCGAAGCGGAACAGGCACGTGTCGCCGACGCTCAGGGACACCACCGGGGCGTCGGATCGCTCGTCCTTGTCCTGGTGCATGCCCATCCTGGCCTGGCCGTCGTAGAAGTTGACCAGCGCGGTGTCGGGGTCGTAGCCGTCGTCCGGGCGGCCGTAGGCGTCGGCCAGCGCGCGGCGGCCGAGGTCGCCGAGCCACGTGGGGAACGCGGCCACCCGCCGCCCGTTCACGTCGTGGGCCAGGCGCGTGTACCGGTACGGCTGCCAGTGCCAGCCGACGCACACCGTCCGCACCGACATCACGCCGCCGCCGGGCAGCACGGTGTGCCGGATCGGCACCGGGCCGGTCGCCCACGCGCGGCAGGCCCGCACCAGGTCCTGCTGCTCGGCCAGGGACAGCCAGCCGGGGACGTGCACCGCACCCGGGGCGATCTCCCGCATGGGCAGGGGGATCACGATGGTTCCCTAAATATCAGGTTTCGTCCTATTCGCCATGTCGTGCCGTCGGCGTCGGCTCCGCGCATGCCTTCCAGTGTCCCAGGAGCGGCCAGGGCCACCGCGCGGGCCGTGGCCGCCGAACCGTACGTCCGGCGCGGATCCCAGTCGGTGCTGCGGCGCAGGCGCTGGCTCATCCCGGCCCATCCGGCCGGCGCGCCCGCGACCACCCAGGCGTCCGGCTCACCCGCCGTGAACCGCCTGGCCTGGCGCAACCACGACGCCGCGGTCTCCGGCCAGGCGACCACGGCGAGCACCGTCCCGTCCCAGGCGTCGGCGAACGCCCCGGCCAGGCGGGCGCCGTCCCGGCCGTGGCCGACGACGACGGCCTCCGCCCGCGGGCGCTGGGCCCGGACTAGGGTGAGCAGCGCCTCCAGCTCGGCCGTCCGCTCCCCGGTCAGGTCGGCGGTCATGCCGCGTCGTGCAGGACCAGGCCGAGGGTGTGCCGCAGCCCCGAGCGCACGGTGCTGACCCCGTGCCGCACCGGCGAGGCCGACCAGCCGCGCGAGGAGCGCACCGGCCGGTCGCGGGTGGTGAAGATCAGCCCGTGACCCTGCGGCAGCGCGGTCACCGTGCCCCGCGACTGGGCCCTCGGCCGCTGCTCCACCAGCAGGAACTCGCCCCCGGTGTAGTCCTCGCCGGGCCGGTCGAGCCCGATGACGACCTGCAGCGGGAACACGAGGTCGCCGTACAGGTCGCGGTGGAGCGCGTTCCAGTCGTTCTCCCGGTAGCGCAGCAGGATGGGGGTCGGCCTGGTCTGTCCCGCCGCGTGGCACATGTCCAGCCACTCGGCGAAGTCGTCCGGCCAGGGCGCTGGCTGCCCGAGCCGGGCCGCCCAGTCGCGGGCGATCGGCAGCAGACGCGGATAGAACGCCGCCCGCAACTCCTCGACCAGCGGCGGGAACGGCCGGCGGAAGTACCGGTACTGGCCCGAGCCGAATCGGTGGCGGGCCATGTCGACCGTCGAGCGGAACCGTCCGGTCTCGTCGTACAGGCCGGAGATCTCCGAGCACTCCCCGGGCGAGAGCAGCCGCGGCGTCAGCGCGCAGCCGTGGGCGTCGAGCTCCCCGGCCAGCCGCTGCCAGTCGGCCCCCTCGACCTGCGCCGTCACGACAACACGCTCCAGAGCTGCGGCTGCAGGACGCCTTCGAGGGTGAGCAGGTCGCACTTGCGCTCCAGGCCGCCCGCGTAGCCGGTCAGCGCGCCGTCCGCGGCGACCACCCGGTGGCAGGGGACCACGACGAGCAGCGGGTTCGCGCCGATCGCGGCGCCGACCGCGCGGACCCGGTCCCGCGCCACGCCGGCGCGGGCGGTCAGCTCGCCGTAGCTCGTCGTCGTCCCGTACGGCAGTGCCGCCACCTCCGCCCACACCCGCTGCTGGAACGCCGTCCCGCGGGCGGCCAGGGGCAGGTCGAACGAGGTGCGCCCGCCCGCGAAGTACTCGCCGAGCTGCCGTTCGGCCTCCTCGAACGCGGCCGGCTCCCGGCGTCCGGGCGGCGTGCCCACGTCGAACGACACGCGGGTCAGCCGCCCCGCGCCGTCGCCGACGAGGAGAATCTCGCCCAGCGGACTGTCGATGATGGTGTGGATGTCCATACTCTCTACAACACCGGCGCGCCCGCGGAAGTCAGCGGTTTTCGGACGTCGTGGCTGGATGGGAGAGGAAGTTCATGGCCGAGTCGCGAGAGCACACCTTCACCGGCACGCGGGGGCTGAACGTCGTCCGCGAATGGCCGCACGACCGGCCCCGCTACATCGCCCTCCTGGTCCACGGATACGGCGAGCACATCGGCCGTTACGAGTACGTCGCCGACCGTCTCGTCCGGCACGGCGCCGCCGTCTACGGGCTCGACCACATGGGCCACGGCAGGTCGGCGGGCGAACGCGTGCTCGTCGAGGACTTCGAGGACGTGGTCACCGACGTGCACACCGTCGAGGAGCGCGCCAGGGCCGACCACCCCGGCGTCCCGGTCGTGCTGATCGGCCACTCCATGGGCGGCATGATCGCCGCCCGGTACGCCCAGCGCTACGCCGAGGGCCTGACCGCGCTGGTGCTGTCGGGCCCGGTGATCGGCGAGTGGGCGGTCATCCCCGCGCTGATGGCGCTCGACGAGCTGCCCGACATCCCCATCGACCCGGCCACGCTCTCCCGCGACCCGTCGGTGGGGGCGGCGTACGCGGACGACCCGCTGGTCTGGCACGGGCCGTTCAAGCGGGCCACGGTGGAGGCGTTCGCCGCGATGCTGGACACGATCGCCAAGGGCGGCACGTTCGGCGCCCTGCCCACGTTGTGGGTGCACGGCGAGGACGACCAGCTCGTACCGCTGGCCGGCAGCCGGGCCGGGGTGGAGGCGGTAAAGGGCACCGACCTGACCGAACGCATCTACATCGGCGCTCGCCACGAGGTCTTCAACGAAACCAACAGGGACGAAGTCCTCACCGACGTCCAAACCTTCATCAACCAAGCCCTGACCAACCACTGACGGGAACCGCACCGTCTGCCGCACCCCTGCCTGCTGGGCACCCGGTCGCCAGGACGGCTCCTGCAAGGGGCTGTCGGGTGCTGGGCGGCGGCGAGGACGGCGGGTGCCACGGGCTGCTGAGTGCTGGGCAGCCGGTATGCGGCAGCGGCGCGAGCCGTCGGCTGCCGGATGCGAGGTGGCTGGCAGCCAGCCGTGACTCATGCGCTGGGCGGCGGGACGTCGGCGGTGGTTCCTGCGGTGAGCTGTCGAGGCGGTTGGAGGTCGGCGGTGGTCCGTACGGTGGGCGGTGGGAGGTCGGCGGGGGTCGTGCGGTGGGTTGCTGGGTGCTGTCGTCAGGTGACCGGTAGCCAGAGGTGGCCCTTGCCGTGGGTGCGGCTGAGCTCGATCTTCCAGCAGCCGGGCTTGGGGAAGACGAGCCCGGTGCCCCATTCGTCCCCCGGCCGGTGCCAGGACGACCCGCCGTGCTCCTCGGGCCCCCAGGCAAGGCGGGCAGCGGTGCCGTCAGGAAGGGACGCCCTGACCGTCAGCGGCCCATCCCCGGTCATCCGCCACACGATCTTGGTGGTCTCCTTCTTTCGAAGCGGCAGCCCGGACACGAACAACAACCCCCACACCTCGGCATCCGCCGACACCCCCCGCACCTCCGGAAACTCACCCCCACCCCCTCCCGCCACCAACGCCCCCCGACACCCCAACTGCTCAGCCGGGGCGCTGGACCTCCCCCTCCCGCCAACTCCCACCCGAGCACCAGGGCTCGGGCGGGCGTCAGTGCCCAGGCTGGGGCCGGGGTTCGTGGCTGGGTGGGCGTCGGTGCTCAGGTTGGGGGCGGGGGCGGCGGTGGAGCCGGAGTGGACGCTTCCACTGTGGTCAGGAGCCGAGGTGGCATCAGCGGCCGGGCGTGAGCTCCCGCTCCCACCGTCGCCCGCCGGGAACCCCGAATCCGCGCTCACCGAGGGATCCGCGCGCACCGAGGAATCCACGCTTACCGAGGGGGCCGCGCTGCTCCCCGTACCTTCGAACGGGGCCCCAGCGCCACCGCTCGCCTCCACGCCCCGCGCAGGACCGTCGCCATCCCCCGCACATCCGACCCCTGCCAGCAGCACCGCCACCGAAATGACCGCCAACTTCCTCATACCCTCACCTACCTCCCACCCGCCCAGAAGGTTCCACCGGGACACAAGCCACCCGCACCACCGCCACCCGCACCACCGCCACCCGCCCAAAAGGTTCCAGCGGACACGCGCCGCCCGCACCACCCCTGCCCGCCCTCGACACCCCGCGCCGAAGCACCCCAAGAGCACTCACCCACCAGCCACACCCCGCCTGTGCCGGTCGCTTGGGCCGGGGCCGGAACGGGTTGGGAAGTTCGTTGACAGAGGTTCGGGAGTAGGTGTGGTGGGGGAGGGGCGATGAGTTTCGGGGTTCCGGGCGGTCTGTATGAGTCGAGGAGGCGACATGGACGAACGGGCGCGGGCGTTGACGGCAGGGGTGGCGTTGCTGGAGCGGGCCATCCACTACACCTTGGGCAGCCTGCGAGTGGTGAGCCCGCACGTGCTGTGCCGGCCCACCCCGTGCTCCCGCTGGAACCTCCAGGAGCTCCTGGACCACATGCAGGACTCCTTCGAGGCCCTGAACGAGGCCGCGCTCGGCCGCATCGCCCCCGCCCGCAGACCGGTGCCGGTCGGCGGGCCGGTGTCCGGGAACCCGGCGCTGCTGGTCAGGGACGGCGCGACGGAGGTGCTCGGCACCTGGACGGGCACGATCCGGGCCGGGATGATCGCGGTGGGCCACGTGCCCATGACGACGCCGATGGTGGCCGCCACGGGCGCCATCGAGATCACCGTGCACGGCTGGGACATCGCGCGGGCCTGCGGTGAACGCCGCCCGATCCCGCACGCCCTCGCCGAAGAGCTGCTGGACCTGGCCCAGCTCTTCGTCACCGACGAGGACCGCCCGTACCGGTTCGGCGCCAGGCTGCGGCCGCCCCCGCTGGGCACCGCCCAGGACCACCTTCTCGCCTACCTCGGCCGCGACCCGAACTGACGGCACGACCGGCCCCCCACCCGGCGGCGGCACCCCGTACGATCAAAGAGGGACACCGGGGCCCGGCATCCGTCCGGCCGGTCGCGGGCCATGCGCCTCGACCGGGTCGGCCAGCGTGATGGCGACGACCGTTCTTCGTGCGGCCGTCGCCATCACCCCGAACCGTGGCCCTCCCGGAGCCGAAGGCAGTCGAGCGGGGACGGCGTCAGGCGTCTTCGGCGGCCGCCGCCGCGACGACCTCCAGGACCTGGTCTCCGTATTTGGCGAGTTTGTTCTCCCCGACCCCGTTGACCCGGCTCAGCTCCGCCGGCGAGGACGGCGACGACGTGGCGATCTCCCGCAGCGTGGCGTCGTGGAAGATGACGTACGCCGGCACGCCCTGCTCCTTGGCGACCGCGCCCCGCCAGGCCCGCAGCCGCTCGAACAGCGCCGCCGCCTCGGCGGGCAGCTCGGCGGCCGGCTGGCCCTTCGCCCCGGAGGACCCGGACGACCCGGACGACGACCTGGACGACCGGGACGCCGGACGGGCCGAGTCGCGGCGCAACGGCACCTCCCGCTGCCCGCGCAGCACGTCGGCGCTGGCGTCGGTGAGCACCAGCGTGCCGTGGTCGGACTCCACCGCGAGCAGGCCCTGTGCCAGCAGTTGCCGCACCACGCCGTGCCACTCGGAGTTGCCCAGGTCGGTGCCCACGCCGAAGACGCTCAGCGAGTCGTGGCCGTGCTGGAGCACCTTGGCCGTCTTCTTGCCGAGCAGGATGTCGACCACCTGCCCGACGCCGAACTTCTGGCCGCGCTCCCGCTTCAGCCGCAGCACGGTGGACAGCACCTTCTGGGCGGCGATCGTGCCGTCCCAGGACTCGGGCGGGCTCTGGCAGGTGTCGCAGTTGCCGCAGGGCTCGGCGCCCTTCTGCCCGAAGTAGTCGAGCAGCATGACCCGGCGGCAGCCGACGGTCTCGCACAGCGCCAGCATGGCGTCGAGGTGGAGGACCTGGCGGCGGCGGTGGGCCTCGTCGCCCTCCAGGGCCATGCGCCGGTGCTGGACGACGTCTTGCAGGCCGTAGGCCATCCAGGCGGTCGCGGGCAGGCCGTCGCGCCCGGCGCGGCCGGTCTCCTGGTAGTAGCCCTCGACCGACTTGGGCAGGTCGAGGTGGGCGACGAAACGCACGTCGGGCTTGTCGATGCCCATGCCGAACGCGATGGTGGCCACCACGATCAACCCGTCCTCGCGCAGGAAGCGGGACTGGTGGGCGGCGCGGGTGCGGGCATCGAGCCCCGCGTGGTACGGCACCGCCGCGATGCCGTGGTCGGCCAGGAACGCGGCGATCTTCTCCACCGACGAGCGCGACAGGCAGTAGACGATGCCGGAGTCGCCCGGGTGCTCGGTGCGCAGGAAGTCGAGGAGCTGCCGCTTGGGGTCGCTCTTGGACGTGATGCGGTAGTGGATGTTGGGCCGGTCGAAGCCGGCCACGAAATGGCGGGCCTCGTCGAGGCCGAGCCGGGTGGAGATCTCGGCGTGGGTGGCGGGGGTGGCGGTGGCGGTCAGCGCGATGCGCGGCACCTGCGGCCAGCGCTCGCGCAGCTCCGACAGGGCGAGGTAGTCGGGGCGGAAGTCGTGGCCCCACTGCGCCACGCAGTGGGCCTCGTCGATGGCGAACAACGAGATCTCGCCCTTGGCCAGCAGCCGCATCGTGGCCTCGACGCGCAGCCGCTCGGGGGCGAGGTAGAGCAGGTCGAGCTCGCCGGCCAGGAACTCGGCCTCCACGAGCTGGCGCTCGTCGAAGTCTTGGGTGGAGTTGAGGAAACCGGCCCGCACGCCGAGCGCGCGCAGCGCGTCGACCTGGTCCTGCATGAGCGCGATCAGCGGCGAGACGACGACCCCCACCCCGGGGCGCACGAGCGCCGGGATCTGGTAGCACAGCGACTTGCCGCCGCCGGTGGGCATGAGCACCAGCGCGTCGCCGCCGCCGACGACGTGGTCGATGATCTCCTGCTGACCCGCCCTGAACGAGTCGTAACCGAAGACGCGGTGGAGAGCCTCGGTGGGGGTATCCATGCGGCTACCTTACGTGGTCGTCGGCCGACGTTCCGTCAGTTCCGCCGACGGCGGACCGCGGGTCTCAGGTCGGCTCGGCGGGCAACGCGGCCTGTCGCTCCGGCGCCCGCCCGTACCGATCGTAGGCCACCAGCGAGAGCGCTCCGAGCACGCAGGCCGCCGCCACCGAGGCCATCACCGCGGGGTATCCGGCGACCTGCGCCACCGCCGCCGACAGCAGCGGGGCCACGGCCTTGGCCACCGTGACGGGCAGGGCGAGCGCGCCGCTCAGCGTCGCGTACGCGGCCGTCCCGTACCTGTCGGCCAGCAGGGCGGGACGGGCGATCGTGGCCACCCCGAACCCCAGCCCGAACAGCACCACCCCGGCGACCGCCCCCGCCGCGCTGTCGCCCGCCAGCGGCAGCAGCAGCGCGGCCACCCCCTGGACGGCGAACATCGCCGCTGTGACCAGCGCCACCGGCCACCTGCTCTGGAGCCCCGTCGTGACCAGCCGCCCGGTCACCGACAGCACGCCGAGCAGCCCGGCCACGCTCGCCGCGAACAGCGGCGGATGCCCGAGCGCGATCAGGTACGTCACCAGCAGCACCCCCATGACCGCCACCGCGCCCGTCTGGGCCAGAAAGGCGGCCACCAGCAGCCAGAACGGCCGTTCGCGCAGCGCGGAGCCGACGATCGCGCGGCGCCGGGCCGGCGGCGCGGACGTCCCCCGCCCCCGCACGGCCAGCGCGTGCAGCGGCACGGCCGTCAGCGCGTACCCGGCGGCCAGGACGACCAGCGCCTGCCGCCAGCCGTGCCGGTCCACGAGGAAGCCCGTCAGCGGCAGGAAGATGCTGGAGGCGAACCCGGCCACCACCGTCACGGCGAGCAGCGCGCGCGCCCGCCGGGCCGGGTCGAAACCGGCGACGATCACCGCGAAGGCGGCCTCGTAGAGCACCATGGCCGAGGCGACGCCGAGCGCCGCGCACACCAGGTAGAGCTGCGTCACGGTGCGCACCTGCGACCAGGCGAGCACCGCGAGCCCGCCCAGCAGCGACCCGGCCGTCATCAGCGCGCGCCCGCCGTGCCGGTCGAGCCAGCGCCCGACGAAGGGCGCCACCAGCGCGGACACCAGCACCGACACCGTGATCGCGCCGGTGAGCTGGGCGACCCCGGTGCGCAGGTCGCGGGCCATCGGCGGGATGAACACCGAGAACGCGTAGTACAGCACGCCGTAGCCGGCCGTCTGCGTGATCGCGAGCGCCCCGACCACGCGGGCCGGCGACCTCGGACCGGGTATGGCGATCACGCATTGGTTCGTTCCCGTTCACCAGCCGGAAATACGGTGACAAGGGTCACTCCGGGACCGAGTAGCGTCGGACGCATGAGTCTTTCCTACGTGGTGACCGGCGGCGGGCGTGGCATCGGGAAGGCCGTGGTCCAGCGGCTCCTGGGGGAGAAGGACACCGTCGTCGTCATCGACCGCGACGGCGGCTCGCTGTCCTGGACCGGCCCCCGCGTCGTCCCCGTGGTGGGCGACGCGGCCGACGAGGAGCTGGTCGCCTGGGCCGCCGACCGGGCCGAGGAAGCCGGCACGCTGGCGGGCTGGGTCAACAACGCGGCGATCTTCCGCGACGCCTCCGTGCACGACGCCCCGATCGCGGAGGTCAGGCGGCTGATCGCGGCCAACCTGGACCTGGCGCTGGTGGGCTGCGCGGTCGCCGTCCGCCGCTTCCTCGCGGCGGGCACGCCGGGCGCGATCGTCAACGTCACCTCCCACCAGGCCACGCGGGCGGTGCCCGGCAGCCTGCCCTACGCCACCGCGAAGGCCGCGACCGAGGGCCTGACCAGGTCGCTGGCCGTCGAGTACGGCCGGTACGGCATCAGGGTCAACGCCGTCGCGCCCGGCTCGGTGGCCACCGAACGCTACGAGGACTTCCTGGCCTCCAGGACCGCGGACGAGGTGGTGGACGTCGAGCGCGAGATGGCCAGAGTGCACCCCCTGGGCCGGGTGGCCTTCCCCGCCGAGGTGGCCGCGGTCGTGGCGCACCTGCTCTCGCCGGACGCCTCGTTCGTCAACGGGGCGACGATCCCCGTGGACGGCGGCCGGACGGTCCTCGGGATGGATCCCGAAGCGAGGGAATGAAAACCATTGCCATCCGGTTGAGAGGGGCATGAAGAAGAACCTGCACCCCTCGTACCGTCCGGTCGTCTTCCGCGACCCGAGCGCCGGCTTCGCCCTCCTCACCCGCTCGACCCTGACGAGCGGCAGGACCGTCGAGTGGGAGGACGGCAGGACCTACCCGGTCGTGGACGTCGACGTGTCGTCGGCCAGCCACCCGTTCTACACCGGCCGCAGCCGCGTCCTCGACACCGAGGGCCGCGTCGAGCGCTTCAACCAGCGCTACGGCAAGAAATGACAGCCAAGGCTTGACCCGCCCCCGTCCGTTCCGCGCCTTCCGGCCGGAACGGCCGGGGGTCTCGGCATGTCACGCCAAGGAGGCGCCGGGCGGGCATGCTGGGGCTACCGGTGGGTACAAGGCTTTCACCGGCGTGGGAGCAATGGTGATCGCGATGGGTCTCTCTGGAAGGGAACGCCGCATCCTCGCTGAGATCGAGCAGGGCCTCGAACGGGACGATCCCGAGCTGGCCCGGCGCGTGGCGGCGATCAACAGGATCGAGTCCGACGGCATCGACTACCCGCAGGCCTACGGCGACCGGCTACGGGTGTGGGCGCTGACCCATGTCTGGATCATCTTCGGGGTGGCCGCCGCGGTGATCCTGCTGCTCCTGCTGGCCGTCCTCACCACCTGACCGAGCGTGCCCGCCACCTTACCCGCCGTGCCCGCCACCTGGCCGATCGTGCCCGCCACCGGGCGGACCGGCGCGCCGGCGTCTGAGCACCGCCAGGTCCACGGCGGCCACCACCGCCACCGCGGCGGCCAGGGCGGCCTCCCAGACCCACACCTGCTGACCCGTGGCCATCGCGCGGGTCACGAAGAAGACCGCCGCGGCCGCGGCGACGACCAGGGCGATCCACGACAGCACCCGCCTGGCGCGCAGCGGGCTGCGCGCCGTCACCGGCTCGGTGCCCGCGCGGTTGCGCAGCCACATCCCGCTCTCCCCTCAGGCCAGGCACCGCAGCGCGGCGGCGACCCGCGGGTCGAGCCCGTCGGTCGGCAGCCGTCCCACGGTGGCCTCCACGAACTCCGGGTACGACAGCGACGCGCTGCCCTGGTCGACGCTCACCCAGATCTGCTCGGCCGTCTGCTCCACCTGCGCCCTCGACTCCTGCTCGGCCAGCACGAACCGGCCGACGGCGACCCGCCACAACGTCCGGTCGTCGATCTCCTCCTCCGTCACCGGCGCGCCGACGTCGTCGGCGTGGGTGGCGTACTCGGAGTCGTAGTGGAAGGTCTGCAGCCCCACCGGGTACGGGCCCGCCGTCGTGTCGATCAGCGCGTCGGGGCCGAGGGCGCGCATCCGCTCGCGCGTCTCGCCGTTCTTGGTGCGCCACTCCTGGAGCACCTCCTCGACGGGCACGTCGCGGCGCTGCCGTACGGACCACTCGTTGAAGTCGTTGAACCCGGTCACCCCCTCGGCGGCCACCCGGGTCAGCAGCTCCTGCACGGTGCCGTCGAGACAGGCGTGGTTGTACGCCTCCTCACCCGCCAGATGGGCCAGCACGTCGCGCACCGACCACCCGGCGCAGCGGGACGGACGCGCCCAGCCCGCCTCGTCGAGCCCGTCGAAGAACCGGTCGAGCCGGGCCGCCTCGGTGTCGAAGATGTCGAACGGGTCGAAGTCTCTGAGCAGCTCCTCAGCCATACATCCGGACGTACCCCTCAGGCCCCGACTTTCACTGCCAGTGACCCCAGTTCCGCCCTGGCCCGCTCGTACTCGGCGCGGCACGACGGGACGCGCTCGGCCGGCACCCAGCCGCCCTTGGCGATGCGGGCGTACCTGACGGGGTCGGCGCCGTACAGCAGGCAGGCGAACGTGGCGGAGGCGGCCGTCCCCGACAGATGGTCGGCGTGGGTGTGGGCGGCCAGCAGGTGGCGGGCCTCGGCGGCGGCCACCGCGTGGCCGCCGTCGCGTGCGGCGAGCGTCAGCGCGGCGAACCGGTCGGCCTGCGGCTCGCCGGCGGGCAGGCCGTTGAGCGCGGCCAGGGCGTGGCCGAGCTGGTGGTGGTAGAGGGCGGCCAGGGCGCCGTCCACGCGGGCGGCGGTGGTGCGCCGGTCGGCCTCCTCCGTCTCGGAGATGCCGGTGAGCGTACGGTCGATCTTGGCGACCAGCGAGTAGCAGATCGTGATCCGCCGCCGGTCGCCGTCCCAGGTGGCGCGGGGCGCGTCGCAGCCGCGGGCGACGACCTGGACGCCGCCGAGCCGGGTGCGCAGCACGCCGCTGTCCTTCAGGAGCTTCCTGGCGTGCTGCTCGCGGGCCGTGCCGGCGGGCTCGTAACGGACGGAAGGGGCCGCCCCCAGCGTGCTCGTCAGGCTCAGGACGAGGGCGATCAGGGGGTGGGGCATATGGGGGCTCCTGTCGGATCGGCGCTGGGTCCGCGAGGCGGCGGGCCGCCTCCCTTGCAAATGGGACAGTCCATGCGGCGATCGGCTGATCGATAAACCTCTCCGGTGAAAAGAATCCGGAAATGCCGGAGGCCCGGCTCCCACCAGGGGAACCGGGCCTCGGCGATCAATCAGTGGTGGTGCCAGGAGCGGTAGACCTTGACGTAGTCGCGACGGCTCTCGGAGCTGTTGAGCTCGTCGTCACCCTCGAAGACGGCCTTGAACGTGCCGCTCTTCCAGGCGCGGGTCTTGGTGGCGAACTTGCCGCCCCAGGAGGTCTTGGCCGAGGCGACCCACTTCCAGCCGCTGGAGCCGTTGGCGCGGTAGTAGACGCTCACCTTCTCGCCGCGCAGACCCTCCCAGCCTTCGTCATCGACCTGAAGGCGACCGGAGAAGTAGATCGAGCGGCCCTGGCGGACCTTGTAGGGGTCGGCCGTGAAGCGCGTGATGCGGGTGTCGGCCTTGCCCTTCTGGATCTCGACGTTGAAGAACGCGGAGTCGGTGGCGACCTGCTTGTTGTCCTTGTCGAAGGCCACGGCGGTGGCCTTCCACTTGCCGGCGAAGTCGCCCTCGTTGAACGGGACGGCGAAGCGCCAGCCCTCGAGGTCCTTGACGTCCTTGGCACGGAAGGTGCGGACGTCGCCCTCCGGCGACACGCTCAGCGTGACCTTCTGGACGTCGGAGCTGGCCCCGATGTCGAAGTACGCGGTGGTCTCGCTGCCGGCCTTCACCACGACCGGGTTGGGGGTGATGTCACGGATCTTGAGTTCGGTGGCGTGCTTGGTCGCGGTGGCGGAGGCGGCGCCCGCGCCGGAAACCAACATGGCCCCGCCGACGAAGGCGGTGATGATTCCTACTGCGATCTTTCTCATGAGGGTGCTGATTCCTCTCCCCGTATCGACTCGAAGCCGGCGCCGGGGCGCGCCGGCTTCCTCTACTACTTTGAGGCACGAGTTGGGGAAAAGGTTCGCTAAAGATACAGAAAATATTTGATCACGGTCCTAACCAGGACTTATGCGAAAAAATCATTCGGCGTAGTCGTGACCAACTACAGTCTGGCTCATGACCGACGTCTACGCGCTGGGAGAGCCGCTCGGGGTGGTCTCCAGCGGCCAGGTGCGGCACGAGAACGAGGCCAGGCTGGACGTCTGCGGCCCCGAGTTCACCTTGGTGATCGCCCTGTCCAGGCTGGGCCACCGGTGCGCGTACGCCGCCCGCGTGGGGGACGACGAGCTGGGCGCCAGGGCGCTGACCGTGCTCAAGGGCGAGGGCGTGGACGTCGAGGACGTGCGGGTGGTCGAAGGGGCGCGTACCGGGATGGTGCTCAGGGAGGTGCGCGTCGGCCGCGAGCCGGTGACCGCCCAGTACCGCACCCGCTCGGCCGGGTCCCGGCTGTCGCCCGGCAACGTGCCGATGGACCGGGTGGGCGCCGCCAAGATGCTGCACGTGAGCGGCGTCACGGCGGCCCTGAGCAGGGACGCGCTCGACGCCGTGCACGCCGCCATGAGCGCGGCGCGGACGGCCGGGGTGATGATCTCGTTCTCCGTCCACTACGTGCCCGAGCTGTGGCCCTCGGTCCGGGAGGCCGAGGAGGTGCTCGGCGAGCTGGCCTGCCAGTCCCACCTGCTCTTCCTCGCTCAAGACGAGCTGGACCTGGTCAAGCCCGCCCTCACCCCCGAGCGCGAGGTCGTGGTTGACCGGGGCGTCAAGGGCGCCAGCGTGCGCGCCGACCGCATGCGTTACGACGTGGCCGTCCCGCAGGTGCCCGTCGTGGACATGGCGGGCGCGGGCGAGGCGTTCGCGGCCGGGTACATCAGCGCCGCGCTCGACGGCCTCACGCCGCAGGAACGGCTGCACCGGGGCGCGCTGCTGAGCGCGGCGGCGATGACGAGCGTGAGCGACTGGCAGGGTTTGCCGTCGAGGGCGGAGCTGTGACGCAGAATTTCGCAACGGCTTGACGTGATTGCGCAAACATTTGACTGGCGATTGTCGTGCGGAACCCCGCATTTCCTCCGGCGGATGCGTCGAAATCGTCGGGAAGGCCGTCCTGGGCGGGAGTGGGAAGGGCCGGCCGCGGCTACGTAAGTGATCGCAAGCGCTTGCGCGGCAGGCCGTATAGTTTGCGCATGACGCGACGACTCGCAGAGGTGGCGAAGAAGGTCGGGGTGAGCGAGGCGACGGTCAGCCGCGTGCTCAACGGCAAGCCGGGGGTCTCCGACGCCACCCGCGAGGCCGTGCTGACCGCGCTCGACGTGCTCGGCTACGAACGTCCCACCCAGTTGCGCGGCGACCGGGCCCGGCTGGTCGGCCTGGTGCTGCCCGAGCTGCAGAACCCGATTTTCCCCGCCTTCGCCGAGGTCGTCGGCGGCGCGCTGGCCCAGCAGGGGTTCACCTCGGTGCTCTGCACCCGCACGGTCGGCGGCGTCTCCGAGGCCGACTACGTCGATCTGCTGCTCCAGCAGCAGGTCAGCGGCGTGGTCTTCGCCGGCGGCCTCTACGCCCAGGCCGACGCCTCGCACGACCACTACGAGCTGCTGCACGAGCGCAAGCTGCCGACCGTCCTGGTCAACGCGGCCGTCGAGCGGCTGGACTTCCCGCAGGTCTCCTGCGACGACGTGGTGGCCGCCGAGATGGCCCTGTCCCACCTGCGCGCGCTCGGCCACGAACGCGTCGGCATGGTGCTCGGCCCGAAGGACCACATGCCCTCCCGGCGCAAGCTGGAGACGTTCCAGGCCCGGGGCGGCGACCCGCGGCTCGTCGAGCACACGATGTTCTCCCTGGAAGGCGGGCACGCGGCCGCGTCCAGGCTGGTCAAGCAGGGCGTGACCGGCGTCATCTGCGCCAGCGACCTGCTCGCGCTCGGCACGGTCAGGGCGGCCAGGCGGGCCGGTCTCGACGTGCCGGGCGACGTCTCGGTCATCGGCTTCGACGACTCGGCGCTGATGAACTGCACCGAGCCGCCGCTGACCACGGTCCGCCAGCCGATCGACGCGATGGGCCGGGCCGCCGTCGACCTGCTGGTGGCCCAGATCGACAAGGCCGTGGTGCCCGCCGACGAGCTGCTGTTCGAGCCGGAGCTGGTGGTCAGGGCCTCGACGGCGCGGGCTCGCGGCTGACCGGAGCCGCCGCGACCGTCCTTGGTCACGGCGTCAACGTCCCGTACGTTCGGGCGAATGTTGCCGCGTTGTGCCTGGCCAGAGGCCGGGTCCTGCACGTGCGCTTCGTGCACGGGGGAGCGGCGGACCCGCGCGAGCTGACGCTGTTCGAACGGGCCGGCGCGCTGTTCAAGGCCGTCGGCGACCGGCGCGGGGAGGGGGAGTCGGCGTTCCGGGAGGGCTGTTATCACCAGGTCGTCGAAGGCGATCTCGACCGCGCGCTGCCCCTCTTCCGGCGCGCCGGGGAACTGGCTGCGGAGACGGGCGACCTGGCCACGCTCGCCGAGGTGCTCAGGCACCAGGGGATCGCGGCCCACCGGTCCGGGCGGCCCACCGGTCCGGGCGGCTCGACGAGGCCCGCGCCCTGGCCGAGTCGTGCGGCGCCGACCGCGTCGCCGCCCACGTCGAGGAGGCCCGCGCCACCATCCCGTCCTGACCCGGCCTGACCTCGATCGCCCCCGCGTCACGCGCACAGGCAGCGGACGAACTCCCGCACCAGCGCGCGCACCGACGGCCTGCGGTCGCCGCGCCGCCAGACGATGGCCAGCCTGCTCGGCGGCAGCCCGGTCACCGGCCGCGCCACCACGTCGTCGCGCCGGTAGAGCTCGGCGTTCCCGGCCGAGACCAGCGCGACGGCCCGCCCGGACGCCACCACCTCGAACGCCTCCTCCGCCGTCTCCGCCTCCGCCCCGACCAGCGCCGGGCCGGTGCGCCGGTCGGCGGCCAGCCAGAAGTCCCGCATCGGCCCCGCCGTGCGCGGCAGCGCGACGAACGGCTCGCCGGCCAGCTCGGCCAGCTCGACCTCCGCCCGCCCGGCCAGCCGGTGTTCGGCGGGCAGCGCCACCCAGCGCTCCTCGGTGCTCACCACCGTCCAGTCGTAGGCGCCGTCGCCGGGGACGGGCAGCCAGGCGACCGCGACGTCCACCTGCCCGTCGCCCAGCCCCACGGTCGGGTCGCCCCAGGTGATCTGGCGGAAGCGCAGCTCCCATCCCGGCAGCGCCTCCACGATGGACGGCACCAGCCCCCGCCCGATCCGCGTCTGGAACCCCACGGTCAGCGTGCGCTCCTCGCGCGCCGCGTCCACCGCGCGCCGCGCGCCCTCCCACTGCTCGATGATCTGCCGGGCCAGCGGCAGCAGCGCGGCCCCGGCGGCGGTCAGCGCGACGGTCCGCCGGTCGCGGTCGAACAGCCTGGCCCGCATGGACAGCTCAAGCTGCCTGATCTGCCTGCTCAGCGAGGGCTGGGAGATGAACAGCCGCTCGGTGGCCGCCCGCGTGAAGCTCAACTCCTCCGCGACCGCCACGAAATACCGCAGATCCCGGATATGGGCATCCATAGCAAGAAGCTATAACAGCCGGTCTTGGACGCCCGAGACGTCCCCGCCGCACGATGGAGCTCCACCGATGAAGGAGCACGCAATGAGTGAGTTCGCAGGCAAGACCGCGCTGGTCACGGGGGCCTCGCGCGGCATCGGACGGGCCGTGGCGCGCCGCCTGGCCGCCGGCGGCGCCCGCGTGATCGTCCATTACGCCACCAACGACGACCTGGCCAAGGAGACGGTCGCCGAGATCGAGCACGCCGGCGGGCAGGCGTACGCGGTCAAGGCCGCCTTCGAGGACGGCGTGGACGCCCTGTTCGACGGCCTGCGCGACGACCGGCTGGACATCGTGGTGAACAACGCCGCCATCCTGGGCGGAGTGCTGAACTCGGTCACGCCCGAGCAGTTCGACCGGGTGTTCGCGGTGAACGTGCGGGCGCCGTACTTCGTCATCGAACGGGCGCTGCCGCTGCTGAACGACGGCGGCCGGATCATCAACGTGTCCTCGGCGGTCGTGCGCATCGCGCTGCCCGACGTCGTCTACTCGATGACCAAGGGCGCGCTGGACACGCTCGGCTTCACCCTGGCCCCGCTGCTCGGCCCGCGCGGCATCACCGTGAACACCGTCTCCCCGGGCGTCACCGAGACCGACATGAACGCCTGGCTGCGCGAGGACCACGACGGCGTCGCCGAGCGGCGCGTCACCGAGGTCACCGCGCTCGGCCGCATCGGCCGTCCCGAGGACATCGCCGAGGCCGTGGCGCTGCTGGCCCGGCCGGAGGCGCGGTGGATCACCGGCCACGTGCTCGACGCCACCGGCGGCTACTTCCTCGGCCCGGCGCAGGGCGTCGTGCCGGTCTGAGAACGGGCCTGGGAACGGGCCTGAGAACAGGCATGGGAACGGGCCTGGGAACGGGCGGTCAGCGGGCGCGGCCGGTGGGGTCGCGCAGCCAGCCGTCGAGGACAGCACGGGCGGCGGCCCGCTCCTCGGGGAAGCGCCGCGCCCTGACCAGCGTCCACAGGACGGCCTGCAGCGCCCGTGCCTCGGCGAACACCGCCAGGTCAGGGTCGCCGGGATCGGCCCCGTAGGCGCGCACGGCCGCGCGGCCGTCGAGCCGCACGGTGCCCAGCAGGCAGGCCAGGTCCCAGCCCACGGGCCCGTACGTGGTCTCCTCGAAGTCGTTCCACAGCAGGCCGGCGGGCGTGACCAGCAGGTTGCCCGGATGGGCGTCGCCGTGCACGGCCTGCCCTCCCACCGGCAGCCGGGCCGCCAGACCGGCGCGGGCCTGCGCGAGCCGGGCCGACACCGCCGGCTCCAGGTCGGCCGAGAGCACCCGGAGCAGGTGCGCGGGCTCGTCGAGGACCGGCCCGAGGCGCGGCAGCTCGCCGGGATAGCCGCGCAGCGCCTCGTGCAGCTCGCGCAGCGCCCGCCCGAACACCTCGGGCGTCACCGGCCGCGACCCGTCGTGCTCGACGTGCCGCCAGTACGACACCAGCGCCCCGCCGCGCTCGTGCACCCGCGCGGGCAGCAGGTCGCTCGGCGGCACGACCGGCGCACCCCGCTCGTGCAGGAACGACACCACCGCCAGCTCCCGGCGCATCGCCTCCTCGGGCCGCAGCCGGGCCAGGGCGGTGACCGTGGGCACCCGCGCCACGACCGGCGCGGGCCGCAGGTGGATGCGCAGGTTGTAGGAGTCCTTCAGCACGACGGGCTCGCGCACCGTGACGCCGTGCTCCTCGGCCACCGCGACGGCGGCGGCCACGGCCTCGCCGGCGGAGATCACCCGGGCGGCCGCGGCGGGCTCAGGCCGACTCACGGACCACCAGCTCGGTCGGCAGGATCACCGGCTCCCGCGAGCCGCCCTCGAACAGGCCGAGCAGCAGCCCGACCATGGCCGCCGCCTGCTCGGCGATCGGATGGCGCAGCGTGGTCAGCGGCGGCTCGGTGTACTTGGCCGCCTCGATGTCGTCGAACCCCACCACCGCGACGTCGTCGGGCACCCGCCGGCCGGCCTGGCGCAGCGCCTGCAGCGCGCCGACCGCCATCAGGTCGTTGCCCACGAACACGGCGTCGAGCGCGGGGTCGTCGCCGAGGAGCTGGCGCATCGCGATCGCGCCCGACTCCCGGGTGAAGTCGCCCACGGCCACGATCGAGCGGCGGTCGGAGTCGCGCAGCACGTTGCGGTAGCCGGTCAGGCGGTCCTGGCCGGCGATCATGTCCTGCGGGCCGGCGATGGTGGCGATCCTGCGCCGCCCGGACTCGACCAGGTGCCGCACGCCCGCCTCGGCCCCGCCCACGTTGTCGTTGTCGACGAACGGGATGTCGACCGGCACGGCCGGCCGCCCGTAGGAGACCACCGGCACCCGCAGGCGCGACAGCGCGGCCGGCAGCGGGTCGGCGCCGTGCATGGAGATCAGCATGACGCCGTCGACGTGACCGCCCGAGATGTACCGCTCCACCCGGGCGTGGCTCTTGGGCGAGGACGCCAGCATCAGCACGACCTGCTTGTTGACCGCCTCCAGCTCGTAGCTGGCCGACCTGATCGCCGTGGAGAACATCGGGTCCTCGGAGAAGACCCGGGTGCCCGGCTCGCTGACGACCAGGGCGATCGAGTCGGTGCGCTGGGTGACCAGGCTGCGCGCCGCCGAGTTGGGAATGTAGCCCAGCTCGTCGATGGCGCGCTGCACGGCGTCGCGGATGTGCGGCGCGACGGTCGTCTGGTTGTTGACGACCCTGGAGGCGGTCGCGCGGGAGACGCCCGCGCGGGCGGCGACCGCCTCCAGCGTCGGGCGTCTCATGACTGCACCAAGAGGGAGAGCACGGAAAAAATCTACAGGCCGTTCCTGCTGATCACGTCGCGGTACCACAGGGCGCTGTCCTTGGGCACCCGGGTCTGCGTCGCGTAGTCCACGTGCACGATGCCGAACCTGCGCCGGTAGCCCTCGGCCCACTCGAAGTTGTCCAGCAGCGACCACACCAGGTAACCGCGCAGGTCGGCGCCCGCCTCGACGGCCCGGTGCAGCTCGCGCAGGTGCCCGTCCAGGTACGCCACGCGCTCGTCGTCGTGCACCCGGCCGTCCTCGACCAGGTCGTCGAAGGCCGCGCCGTTCTCGGTGACCATGAGCCCGACCTGCGGATAGTCCTTCGAGAGCCGGACGAGCAGCCGGGACAGGCCGTCGGGCACGATCGGCCAGCCCATCGCGGTGACCGGGGCGTCGGCCGTGGTGAAGCGCACGCCGTCGGAGCCCGGCCAGGCGGCGTCGGCGGGCAGCCCCGGGCCCGACTCGACCACGCACGGGTTGTAGTAGTTGACGCCGACCAGGTCGATCGGCGCGTTGATCAGCTCCAGGTCGCCGTCGTGGACGTGCGCCGTCCCGCCGTTGCGCGCCGCCGCCGCGAGGACCTCCTCCGGGTACCTGCCGTGGATCGCCGGGTCGAGGAACTGCCTGGTCAGCAGGGCGTGGACGCGTTCGGCGGCGGCCGCGTCCGCCTCGCCGGCGACCGCCGCGGGGTCGTTGACCTGGGCCGGGGTGAGCACCGGCGCGGAGTTGACCACGAGCATGATGCTGCGCGCCCCCGCCGCCCGCAGCCGGCGCGCCGCCAGGCCGTGGCCGAGCAGCAGGTGGTGAGCCGCGCGCATGGCCTGGCCGGGGTCGCGGCGGCCGGGCGCGTGCACGCCGTTGCCGTAGCCGAGGAAGGCCGACACCCAGGGCTCGTTGAGCGTCGCCCAGTGGGTCACCCGGTCGCCGAGCCGGTCGTGCACGGCCTGGGCGTAGTCGGCGAAACGGTAGGCCGTGTCGCGGTTCGTCCAGCCGCCGTGGTCTTCGAGTGCTTGGGGAAGGTCCCAGTGATAAAGCGTGACATAGGGCGAAATTTCGGCGGCTAGTAGTTCATCTACGAGCTTGTCGTAGAAGGCGAGGCCGCGCGGGTTGATCGGCCCCGCACCCTCCGGCTGCACGCGCGGCCAGGCCACCGAGAACCGGTAGGCCCGCAGCCGCAGCTCGCGCATCAGCGCGACGTCGTCCTGGTAGCGGTGGTAGTGGTCGCAGGCCACGTCACCGGTGTCGCCGCCGGCGACCTTCCCGGGGGTGTGGGAGAAGGTGTCCCAGATCGACCGGCCGCGCCCGTCCTCCTTGACCGCCCCCTCGATCTGGTAGGAGGCCGTGGCCGCTCCCCAGACGAATTCCGCGGGAAACTTCATCCCTTAACAGCTCCTTGCATGATTCCACCGATGATTTGCCTGCCGAACAGGGCGAAGACCGCCACGAGCGGCAGGACGCCGACCGCCGTGCCCGCCAGCCCCAGCACGTAGTCGTTGACGTAACCGCTGGCCAGCGTGGACAGAGCCACCTGGACGGTCGGGTTGTCCGGGTTCAGCACGACCAGCGGCCAGAAGTAGTCGTTCCACGCCGACATGAACGTCAGCATGCCGAGCACGGCCGCCGCCGGCCGCGCGGCGGGCAGCACGACGTGCCAGAACAGGCCCCACGTCGTGCACCCGTCCACCCGCCCGGCCTCCAGCAGCTCGTCCGGCAGCGCCCGGGTCAGGTACTGGGTCATGAAGAACACCCCGAACGCGTTGACCAGCGCCGGCACGATCAGCGCGTAGTCCGTGCCGGTCCACTCCAGTTTCACCATGAGCAGGTAGAGCGGGATGATGCCGAGCTGGGCCGGGACCATCATGGTGGCCACGGTGATCACCAGCATGGCGTTCCTGCCCCGGAACCTCAGCTTGGCGAAGGCGAACCCGGCCAGCGTCGAGAAGAACATCACCGCGACCGCGATCGAGCCCGCCACGATGACCGAGTTCAGCAGCGCCAGCCCGAAGGGCACGGTGTCGAACACGCGGGCGACGTTGGCGAAGAAGTTCCCGCCGGGCAGCAGCGGCGGCGGGACCTCGGCCAGCGCCGAGTTGTGCCGCGAGGCAACCACGACGCTGTAGTAGAGCGGGAAGGCGGAGAAGAAGGCGACCGCGACGAGGGTCAGGTAGCGCAGTCTCATGTCGTGCCGCCCTTCACCCGCCGGCTGATCAGGAAGTTGATCCCGGCGGCGACCACCACGACCAGGAACATCAGCCATGACGCCGCCGAGGCGTACCCGAAGTCGAACTTGGTGAAGCCCTGCTCGTAGACGAACAGCGCGAGCGTCTGGTACTGGCGATCCGGGCCGCCGCTGGCCGCGCCGCCGCCCGCGCCGCTGCTCTGGCCGAACAGCAGGGGCTCGGCGATGATCTGCATCGCGCCGATCGTGGAGACGATGACGACGAAGATGATCGTGGGCCGGATCATCGGGATGGTGATCCGGCGCAGCTGGGTGAAGCTGCTCGCGCCGTCGAGGGTGGCGGCCTCGTACAGCTCGCGCGGTACGGCCTGCATGGCGGCCAGGAAGATGAGCGCGTTGTAGCCGGTCCAGCGCCACATGATCATCACGGAGAGGGCGATGTGCGAGGTCGCGGTGCCGGCCGCCCAGTCGATCTTCCCGATGCCGACCCACGACAGCACCCAGTTGATCAGCCCGAAGTCGCGGCCGAAGAGCTGGCTGAAGATCACCACCACGGCCACCACGCTGGTGACGTTGGGCAGCAGCATCGAGATGCGCAGCAACGTCTGGAAGCGCAGCCGCCGGTTCAGCAGGTGGGCCAGCCAGACGGCCAGCAGGAGCTGCGGCACGGTGGACAGCACGCCGATGGACAGCGTGTTGAAGGTGGCGTTCCAGAAGTAGCCGTCGGCCAGCAGCGTCTGGAAGTTCTTGGCGCCGACGAACGTGTGCTCCTCCGACAGCAGGGTCCAGTCGTGCAGGCTCACCCAGGCCGTGTAGACCAGCGGGAACAGCCCGAAGGCGCAGAAGAGCAGGAAGAAGGGGGCGACGTAGGCGTACGGCGACACCCTCACGTCGAGGGTGTGCCGCACGCTACGCCGCCGGTGCTGGGCCGGCGCCGACAGCGGGAGCGTACTCATTTGATCTTCTGGACGTCCTGGAGAACCTGTGCCCACGCCTCGTCGGGCGTCTGCTTGCCCTGCTCGACCCGGCCGAGCCCGTTGCCGATCGCCACCCGGACGTCGGCCTCCTTGGGGCCTAGGTGCTGCGGCTTGAGCGCCTTGGCGGCGTCGGAGTAGATCTTGCCGATGGGGGCGTCGCCGAAGAACGGCTTGGTGAAGTTCTGGATCGAGGGGTCGTCGTACAGCGACGGGATCGACGGGAACGTGCCCTCCTCCTTGAACACCTTGGCCTGGTTCTCCTTGGAGGTCAGGAAGTCGATCAGCTCGGCCGCCTCCTTGGGGTGCTTGCTCTGCTTGGGCACCATGAGATGCGAGCCGCCGCTGTTGCCCGAACCGCCCGGCACGGTCGCGATGTCCCACTTGCCGGAGGCGTCCTTGGCCTGCTCCTGGATGAACCCGGTCATCCAGGCCGGGCAGATGATCGTGGCGAACGAGCCCTTGGCGAAGCCGGTGTTCCACGGCGGGGTGAAGGCGGCCAGCTTGGCGGTCAGGCCCTCCTGGGTGAGCTGGTTGGACAGGTCCCACGCCTTCTTCACGTCGGGGTTGCTGTCCACGATGATCTTGTCCTGGGCGTCGTACAGGCCGACCGGGGCCTGGTTGACCATGGCGCGGAAGATCTCGCCGGGGGAGTCGACGAACTTGGCGCCGGCGACGTCCGCGGCGCCGAACTTCTTGCCGGTCTCGATGTACTGCTCCCAGGTCGGCCAGAGAGCGCTCACCGCGGCCCGGTCGCTCGGCAGCCCGGCCTTCTTGAACAGGTCCTTGCGGTAGCACATGGCCAGGCCGCCGACGTCGGTGCCGAGGCCGAGGAGCTGCTGCCCGTCCTTGCTCAGGCCCTGCTGCCACTTCCAGTCGAGGTAGTCGCCCTGGCGCTTGTCCAGCCCGTACTGCTTGAGGTCGACGAACTTGCCGGGCTGGGAGGTGAACGTGCTGATGTAGCCCACCTCGACGGCCTCGACGTCACCCGCGCCGGCGTTCGTGGCCAGGCGCTTGACCAGGTTGTTGTGGTGGTCGTTGAACTGGGTGACAGCTTCGGTGATCTCGATGTTCGGGTGGGTCTTCTTGTATTCCTCGTAGAGCGGCTTGAAGCCGAAGTCGCCGAAGAGCCCGATGGACAGCTTGATCTTCTCGCCGGGCTTGGCGCTCGCCTCGGTGGTGGGGCCGCCGCCGCCACCGCAGGCGGTCGCCAGCGCGAGCAGGGACGCGGTGAGCACGGGCAGGGCGAGCCGCCGGACACGAGGGGTCATGGAAACCCTCCTGGGGGGAGCTTGGGGGCAGGTGAGAGAGCGCTCTCTCGCCAGATTCGCGGCCGTCACGCCGCCCTGTCAACGGGGTCCGCATAACGATCGGCGTTACCAAGAGAGCGTGTTCAGGGCCGGTCCCGGAGTGGTTGGGGTAGGGTGCTGCAACGTCTCCGACCGGATCGAGGAGCAGCCCGCCTTGACGAGCGACCTTCCGCCCGAGACCCTGCCGGTTCCCCGTCCCGGCGCGGCCGTCACGCCCGTCGTCACCCGGCTCGACGACGAGCACGACGCGGTCACGTTCCTGTGGCGCGGCCCCGCCCGCGAGGTGCGCGTCCTGGCCGGCCGGCTGCGTCCCGACGGCGACGACGCCCTGCTGGAGCGCGAACCGAGCCTGTGGAGCCGTACCTTCCGCGTGCGGCACGGCTGGCGCGCCTCCTACCGCCTCCAGGTTGACGGCGCGCAGCTCGCCGACCCGCTCAACCCCCGCCTGTGGCGGGGCTGCTCGATCGCCGAGACGACCCCGTCGTCACCGTGGCTGGTCCCCGGCCGGCGCCGCCACCGGCTCGTGCGCGAGCGCGCCGGGTTCCGGTACGAGCCCGTCCTCCCGCCGGCCGGCTCGCTGGTCGCGCTCGACGGCGAGGAGTGGACCGGCGACCTGCCCGTCATCCTCGACAACCTCATCGCGGCCGGCCGCATCCCGCCGGTGCGGGCCTGGCTGGTCGAGTCGGGCCCCGAGCGCACGGCCCGGCTCACCTGCGACCCTGCCTTCGTGGACGCCCTGCCCCACGACGGCCGCACCGTGATCGCCGGCCAGAGCCTCGGCGGGCTCACCGCCGTCTACGCCGCCCACCGGCATCCCGGCAGGTTCGCGGCGGCGGTGTCGCAGTCGGGCTCGTTCTGGTGGCCGGACGGCCCCGAGCCCGAATGGCTGACGGGCGAGCTGGCCAGGGGCCCGGCGCCGCGCGTGCACCTCCAGCTCGGCAGCCTGGAGGACGACGACATGCACGGCCCGACCGAGCGGCTGCGGGCCGTCCTCGGCGCGGCGGCGGACTACCGGGAGTTCGAGGGCGGCCACGACCGCTACTGCTGGCGCGACCGCCTGGGGGACGCCCTGATCGCCGCCTTCGCCGGGCTCCCGGGCGCTACGACCGGCGGTTGAGCACGCGGCCCACCATGCGGGCGTACATGCGGCCGGGGCTCGGCGCCTCGGTCAGGAAGCCGGGCAGCATCGGCAGCTCGACGGCGAAGGGGGCCAGCCGCTCGTACAGGTCGTCGGCGTCGGCCGGACGGTTCTCCGGCTGCTTCTCCAGCAGCTCGGCCAGGAGCGCGCCCAGCTCGTCGGGCAGCCCGGGGATGGCCGGAGGGCGCTCCTTGACCTGCTGCTCGAACACCACGTAGTCGGTCGGCCCGGTGAAGAGCTGCCGCCCGGTCAGCATCTCGTGCAGGACGCAGCCGAGGGAGTACAGGTCGCTGCGCGGCTCGGCCACGCCGTGCTGGATCTGCTCGGGGGCCATGTACGCCGGCGTGCCGAGGATCTGGCCGATGCGGGTGAAGGTGGTGACGTCGGCGTCCCGCAGCAGCGCGAGCCCGAAGTCGAGCACCTTGACGCTGCCGTCGGGGCAGAGCATGAGGTTGGTCGGCTTGAGGTCGCGGTGGCAGATCGCCAGGGCGTGGGCCGCCGACAGCACCGCGCACGCCTGGGCCGCGATGGCCGCCGCCCACGGCACCGGCAGCGGGCCGTGCTCGCTGACCACGTCGGCCACGGTGACGCCCTCGATGAACTGCATCACCTGGTAGAGCCGCTGCTCGTGGGTGCCGAAGTCGTAGAGCACGGGCGCGCCCGGGTGCTCCAGCCTGGCCAGGATGCGCGCCTCACGGATGAAGCGGCGTTCCAGCTCGTGGTCGGGGCCGCTCGGCAGCCTGAGCAGCTTCACCGCCACCCTGCGGTCGAGGTGGCGGTCGTGGCCCGCGTAGACCGCGCCCATCCCGCCCTGCCCTAGGGGGAGGTCGTCGAGCTCATAGCGGTCGCCGATGACCATTCGCCCCTCCACGCAGCCTTTCGGGAAAAACTACACCGTCAGGACTGCGGGTGCAGATGGCCGTCGGCCAGCCCGTCGAGGCCGAGCCTGATCAGCGTGCGGCCGAGGGTCGAGGTCTCGCGAAGCGCGTCCTCCAGCACGGCCAGTTGCCTGAACGCCTCCCCGTACGCCTTCTGCTCCTTCAGCGACAGCCGCGGCACGCGGGTGCGGCGCACGTCGAACCTGCTGGACCCGGTGGTCACCCGGCCGCCCGCGGCCCGCAGGAAGCCGGCGAGGAAGTCGGGGTCGAGCCGGCGGGCGTCGACCCGGTAGAGGGTCAGGTGGGGGCCGAGCACCGCGCCGCCGTCGGTGATGACCCGCACCCCGGAGTAGGAGGCCACCACGTCGCCCGGACGGATCACGACCAGGCCCGGCTGCATGGTGGTCAGGCCGGACGGCGCGCCGCCGCGCAGCACGTCGTCGGCCGTGAGCACGGCCACGTCACCCCCGTCGGCGGCCATCTTGGGCGGCGCCTGGGACGTGCTCACCAGGCCCTCCTTGATCAGGTCGCCGAGCGTCGTGGACGGCTGGTCGAGCGGCTGGTCGAGCACCTTCAGATCGGGCGGGACGGCCGCGGCGGCCAGGAACCGGTCGCGGGCCTGCGCGAAGGCCCGGCCCACGTCGTCGCGGCGCTGGTGGCGGGCCGGGGTCATGTCGACCTCGTCGGCCAGCAGGTCGATGATGCGCACGGTCTGGTCGGAGCGGTCGTCGAGGTAGGCCAGCCAGGCGGGCTCGACCGGCGCCAGGTCGGCCGTCGCGTCGAGGATGAGCACCTCGGACGGCGGCCGCTCGCCCGCCTTGGGCCGGCGCAGCAGCCACAGGTCGGAGCCGGGCAGCGCCACCACCGCGCGCAGGGCCCCGGCGCGCAGCAGGTTGGCCCTGATCCGGCGGCCCGCCTTGCGGCTCGCGGCGGCCGGCGGCATGAGCACGGCGACCAGGCCGCCGGGCCGGACGTGGGTGAGGCAGTGCTGGACCCAGGCCAGCTCGGGCTCGCCGCGCGGCGGCAGGCCGTGCTCCCAGCGCGGGTCGCCGGTCAGCTCCTCGTAACCCCAGGCCCGCTCGTTGAACGGCGGATCGCACACCACGGCGTCGGCCTTGACCTCGGGGAAGCCGTCGAGCCGCATGGAGTCGCCGGCCACGATGTCGGCCTGGATGCCGCGCAGCCGCAGCCGGGCGGCGGTGATGGCGGCCGAGGTCTCGCTGAGCTCCTGCCCGAGCACCCGGGCGGGCCGGCCCGGCGGCGGGTCGTCGCCCGCGGCGGGCGCGGGGTCGCCGGCAGCGCCTTCGGACCGTTCCGCCGCGCCGGGCGGCGGCAGGAGCAGGGTGCCGACCCCGCAGGCCGGGTCGAGGACGGTGGCGCCCTCGGCGCGGACGAGCCGCAGCATCAGCTCGGCCACGTCGTGCCGGGTGACCGAGAGCTGGCGGGAGTGGGCCTCCAGGTAACGCTCGCAGAGGAACTCGTAGGCCGTCAGCGCGCCGTGGCGCTCGGCCAGCTCCGACACGAGCCCGGCCAGCTCGGGCTCCAGCTCGCTCTCACCGCTGGTCAGCAACGTTCCAGCCTGGGCGACCAACCGGCCCAGCCGCAGATCGCCGGCGGCTTTCAGGCGTTGCCACACCCGATCTCCCAGCGAGACCTGGTAGGACTTCCCGTAGCGGCGCAGCCAGGACTCGACCTGCCGCAGCGAGAACAGCGGCTGGTTCGCGGTTCCGCCGATCGGCTGGGGGAAGTCGTCGTGGCGGCGGCGCCAGTTGCTCACCGCGGCACGCCCGACACCGGCGAGCCGGGCGATGTCCCCGGCGTTCACGGTCGGGTCGTGGCTCATGAGGCCACAGTAGTTCACAAGAGTCTTCAGCGCATCTGCTTGTGAAGTCTTTCAACCAATGATTTACTGCTGGGTATGAAGCACAACATCCGCTATGCCGCCGGATCAGACGTGGGCCGCCGCAGGGAGCAGAACGAGGATTCCGGCTATGCCAGTGGCCGGTTGCTCGTGGTTGCCGACGGAATGGGCGGGCACGCGGCCGGCGAGCTGGCGAGCTCGGCGGCGATCGCCGTCATGCGCGAGCTGGATGCCACGCTTCCCGAGACGGGCTCGGACCTGGAGGCGGCCCTGGAGGGCGCCGTGCACGAGGCGGCCCGCAGGCTGGTCGAACTGGCCGACATCGACCCCGCCCGCCGGGGGATGGGGACCACGGTGACCGCCATGCTGTGGGACGGCTACCGGTTCGCCCTTGCTCATCTCGGTGACTCCCGCGGATACCTGCTTCGTGACGGTGCGCTCTATCAGATGACCAAGGATCACACACTTGTGCAGTCGATGGTGGACGAAGGGCGGATAACGGAGGATCAAGCCGCCGTGCATCCCCGGCGTTCCATGGTGCTGCGCGTCCTGGGCAGCGAGGGCAGGGCCGAACCGGACATGGCGCTGCGCGAGGCCGAGCCTGACGATCGCTACCTCCTCTGCTCCGACGGGCTCACCACCGTGCTCGGGCCCGAGGTCCTGCACGAGGTGCTGACCACGGTGGCAGACCCCGCGGCGGCCGTCCAGCGGCTCATCGACCTGGCGAACGAGGGCGGCTCGCCCGACAACGTCACCGTGATCGTGGCCGACGTGGTGGCGCCGGGCGCGGGCGAGGTGAGCGTCTACCGGGTCGGCGCCGGGACCTGACGGGCGGCGCACCATCCGTCTCAGTAGTCACATGCGTCCCGATGCCGAAATTTGGGCCCATAAATAGACACTTTCTGAATGATTCGAGCAATTTCGCGATGGCGCTACTACAGTCCATCGTGATTTGTCGGTTTTTCGGGGAGGAGTCACCCTGGACCCGATCGCGGACGCGCTGCTGAAGCAGGTACGGCAGGAACTCGGTTACAAGGAGAAGAGCGGCCAGACCACCAAATTCGGCCAGTGGTACGCGGATCGCGTCCAGGACACCCAGTACCGCGACGCGCCCTGGTGCGACATGTTCATCGCCTGGGCGGCCGACAGGACCGGCCTCGGCCCGTACGTCGGGCAGTTCGCCTGGACGCCGTCCCACGCCGCCTGGTTCATCAAGCAGAAGGCCTGGGCGCAGCGCCCCGAGCCCGGCGCGCTGGTCTTCTTCGACTGGAGCGGCGGGAAGAGCTACAAGGGCGTCGACCACGTCGGGATCGTGGAACGGGTCGAGGGCAAGAAGATCCACACCATCGAGGCCAACGTCGACCGCGTCTGGCTCAAGCGCAAGGTCAGGGACACCGACAAGGTCGTCGGCTACGGCCTTCCCCGGGTCGTCAAGGCCGCGGCCGACCAGGCGACCGAGATCCGGTCGACCGAGCGGCCGTTCGTGCCCGCGCCGCGCACGGACGCGGACCGGTCCTCGCCTCTCGACGTCCTGGGCACGCCGCCGGCGTTGCTGGTCGCCATGGTGCTGGTGACCGTCGTGCTCTCCTTACGCGTGACCGGCCGCCGTCGTGGCGTCCACCGCCGCTTCGGCTGGCTGCGGTTCTGGAACGCGCCAGAGGGCCGCGCCGCCGGGCGGACGAGGGACGACGAGGAGTGGGCGCCGCGCGTGACCGTGCTCACCCCCGCCCCGCCGCCGCGCGAGGCCGCCGGAGTCCGCGTGGGCGCCGCCCCCGCCGCCCCCAGCGCCTCCAGCGCCTCCACCGTGCCCGCGCCGCGCGACGGCCGGACGGGCGCGGGCCCTGTTCCCGCCAACCGCCGCAGGCCCTACGCCCCGAAGAACTGAGCTGGCGGGGATCACGAGGTGAGGTCGAGCACCACCTTGACGTCGCCTGGCTCGTGGACGAAGGCGTCCTTGGCCCGGCTGAGCGGGACGCGCCGGGTGACCAGGCGTTCGAGCCAGCTCCGGTCCGCCTGGGCCAGGGCGGTCGCGGCGTCCCGGAAGTGGCGGAGGTTGGCGTTGACCGTGCCGAAGATCGCGTCGTTCTCCAGGACGATGTCCCGGTTGATCTCGCTGACGTCCAGCCGGTGGGTGCGCCCGCCGGCCCCGAGCCCGGCCAGGCAGACGATCCCCGCCGCGGACGTGCAGGTCAGCGCCTCCATGACGAGCTGCCCCACCCCGGTGCCCTCGATGATGATGTCCGGCTTGGCGTCCATGAAGGCCTCCAGGTCGCTGCCCACGTGGTACGTCGCCCCCAGATCGGCCACCAGCGCGGGCTTGGCCCCGCCCGCCGTCCGGTCCAGGACGTGCACCTCCAGCCCGCGCTGCCGGCCCAGCAGCGCCGCCAGCAGCCCGATCGGCCCCGCGCCGGTCACCAGCACCGTGCGCGGCTCGAACCAGGCGCGCGAGCCGATGCGCTCGATGTGCTCCCACGCCTTGGCCACCACGGACGTCGGCTCGACGAGCATGCCCACGCTCTCCAGCGACGGGTCCAGGCGCACGGCGTACCCGGCCTTGACCGCCCACTGCTCGCTGGCGTAGCCGTCGATCTCCTTGATGCCGCGCTCGGTGTAGCGGCCGTTGCGGCACATGTCGAACTCGCCCCGCGCGCAGGCCCCGCACGGCTCGGGGTCGGGCCGGCGCACCACGCCCACGACCAGGTCGCCGGTGGAGAAGGCGGACCCGTCGGGCACCTGCAGCACCCGGCCGAGCGACTCGTGGCCGATGACCATGCGGCTCCTGCCGGGCGGCGCCCAGCCGTACTCGGCCGCCGCCAGCTCCCTGTCGGTGCCGCACACCCCCAGTGCCAGCCCCTGCACGAGCAGCTCCCCGGGCCCCGGCTCCGGATCGGGCACCTCTTCCACCTCTAGCGTCCCCTGCCGGCCCGGCTCGAATGTCAACGCGCGCATCGGCGTCACCCCCTGGGGCAGTCCTTACCCAGACCGGAAGGAGCTACGAGGACGTCCTACTATCGAAATAGTTGGACGTCCTAGTATCTTCGCAGGAGGGGTCCCCCTCACAAAGGAGTGATCAGGCGTGCACGTTCCGGCGTACCCTGTCCGTTTCGTGACCGCCGCGGCGCTGTTCGACGGCCATGACGCGGCGATCAACATCATGCGGCGCATCCTCCAGACGCAGGGGGCCGAGGTGATCCACCTCGGCCACAACCGGTCCGTGGACGACATCGTCACGGCCGCCGTCCAGGAGGACGTCCAGGGCGTGGCCATCAGCTCCTACCAGGGCGGCCACGTCGAGTTCTTCACCTACCTGGTCGAGCTGCTGCGCGAGCGCGGCGCGGGCCACGTCAAGGTGTACGGCGGCGGTGGCGGCGTGATCGTCCCCGAGGAGATCGAGCTGCTGCACGAGCGGGGCGTCACGCGCATCTTCTCCCCCGAGGACGGCCAGCGGTACGGCCTGCCCGGCATGATCAACAAGCTGATCGAGGAGTGCGACCACGAGCTGGGCGACCCGCCGTCGGTCGAGGCCGTGCTCTCGGGCGACCAGGCGGCGCTGGCCCGCGCGATCACCTTCATGGAGTCCGGCCGCGCCCCCGCCGAGCTGGCCGAGGGGCTGAAGGCGGCGGTCGCCGTCCAGGAGCGTCCGGCGCGGGTGCTCGGCATCACCGGCACGGGCGGTTCGGGCAAGTCCTCGCTCACCGACGAGCTGGTCCGCCGGTTCCGGGTGGACAACGACGACAAGCTGCGCATCGCCATCCTCGCCATCGACCCCACCCGCCGGCGCGGCGGCGGCGCGCTGCTCGGCGACCGCATCAGGATGAACAGCCTGGGCCCCCAGACCTACTTCCGCTCGCTGGCCACCCGCGGGGCCGCCAACGAGGTCCCGGCCTGCCTCGACGACGTGGTCACCGCGTGCCGCGCGGCCGGCTACGACCTGGTGATCGTGGAGACCCCCGGCATCGGCCAGGGCGACGCCGGCATCGTCCCGCACGTCGACGTGCCCATCTACGTCATGACCCCCGAGTTCGGCGCGGCCTCCCAGCTGGAGAAGATCGACATGCTCGACTTCGCCGAGGCCGTCGTCATCAACAAGTACGAGCGCCGCGGCGCCGAGGACGCCCTGCGCGACGTGCGCCGCCAGCTCGTGCGCAACCGGGAGGCGTTCGGTCAGTCGCCCGAGGACATGCCGGTCTTCGGCACCATCGCCGCCCGCTACAACGACGCCGGCGTCACCGCCCTCTACCAGCACCTCAAGGGCCTGCTGCTGGCGGACGTCGGGCCGGGGCTGCTGCCCGTCGTGACCGAGCGCACCTCCAAGGCGGCCGCGGCGATCGTCCCGCCCGCCCGCGCCCGCTACCTGTCCGACATCGCCGACTCCGTCCGGGCCTACCACGCCGAGACGCTGGCCCAGGCGGAGGTCGCGCGCCGCCGTCAGCAGCTCGCCGCCGTGCGGGAGCTCCTGGACGGCGAGGACGCCCGGCTGGCCGGGCTCGCCGAGCAGGCCGAGGGGGAGCTGAGCGAGGAGAGCCGCCGCCTGCTCGACGGCTGGCCCGCGGTCAGGGAGGCGTACCGCAGCGACGAGCTGGTCGTGAAGATCCGCGACCGGGAGATCCACACCCCGCTCTGGCGCGAGACGTTGTCCGGCAACCGCATCCCGCGCGTGGCCCTGCCGCGCTTCAGCGACCACGGCGACCTGCTGCGCTTCCTGCGCTCGGAGAACCTGCCCGGCTCGTTCCCGTTCACCGCCGGGGTGTTCCCCTTCAAGCGCGACGACGAGGACCCGACCAGGATGTTCGCCGGCGAGGGCGACCCGTTCCGCACCAACCGGCGCTTCAAGCTGCTGTCGGAGGGCCAGCCCGCCACCCGGCTGTCCACCGCCTTCGACTCGGTCACCCTGTACGGCCACGACCCCGACCTGCGTCCCGACATCTACGGAAAGGTCGGCACCTCGGGCGTGTCCATCGCCACGCTCGACGACATGAAGGTGCTCTACGACGGGTTCGACCTGGCGGCGCCCAACACGTCGGTGTCCATGACGATCAACGGCCCGGCGCCCACGATCCTGGCCTTCTTCCTCAACGCCGCGCTCGACCAGGCCCTCGACCGCTTCCGCGCCGAGCAGGGCCGCGAGCCCGACGAGCAGGAGGCCCGCGATCTGCGCGCCCGTACGCTGGCCACGCTCAGGGGCACGGTGCAGGCCGACATCCTGAAGGAGGACCAGGGGCAGAACACCTGCATCTTCTCCACCGAGTTCTCGTTGCGGATGATGGCCGACATCCAGGAATGGTTCATCCAGAACGGGGTCAGGAACTTCTACTCGGTCTCCATCTCCGGCTACCACATCGCCGAGGCGGGGGCCAACCCGATCAGCCAGCTCGCGTTCACGCTGGCCAACGGGTTCACGTACGTGGAGGCGTACCTGGCCAGGGGGATGCGGATCGACGACTTCGCGCCGAACCTGTCGTTCTTCTTCTCCAACGGCATGGACCCCGAGTACAGCGTGCTCGGCCGGGTGGCGCGCCGGATCTGGGCGGTGGCCATGCGCGAGCGTTACGGCGCGGCCGAGCGCTCCCAGAAGCTCAAGTACCACATCCAGACCTCGGGCCGGTCGCTGCACGCACAGGAGATGTCCTTCAACGACATCCGCACCACCCTGCAGGCCCTGATCGCCATCTACGACAACTGCAACAGCCTGCACACCAACGCCTTCGACGAGGCCGTCACCACCCCGTCGGCCGACTCGGTGCGCCGGGCGATGGCGATCCAGCTCATCATCAACCGCGAGTGGGGCCTGGCCAGGAACGAGAACCCGCTGCAGGGCTCGTTCATCATCGACGAGCTGACCGACCTGGTCGAGGAGGCCGTGCTGGCCGAGTTCGAGCGGCTGTCGGACCGGGGCGGCGTGCTCGGCGCGATGGAGACCGGCTACCAGCGCGGCAAGATCCAGGACGAGTCGATGCTGTACGAGATGCGCAAGCACGACGGATCCCTGCCGATCATCGGCGTCAACACCTTCCGCAACCCCGGCGCCGAGCAGTCCGACCCGCACAAGCTGGAGCTGGCCAGGGGCACCGAGGAGGAGAAGCAGTCGCAGCTCGACCGCCTGCGCGCCTTCCACGAGCGCAACCGGTCGCAGGCGCCCGCGGAGCTGTCCCGGCTGCGCGAGGTCGCGATGTCCGACGGCAACGCGTTCGCGGTGCTCATGGACGCGGCCCGCGTCTGCTCGCTCGGCCAGATCACCGAGGCCCTGTTCGAGGCCGGCGGCCAGTACCGGCGCAACGTCTAGCCGCAGGCGGCGAACCACGGCCCGCAGGCGGCGACAGCCGCCTGCGGGCCGTCCCCGAGCCGCTACGGCGTGGGGGAGATCGCGCCGCTAGGATCGCTGGTCGGGGAACATCGCTATCAGGAGGCTTTCATGTCCGACGTCACTTTCAAGGGCAACCCGATCACCGTGGGCGGCGCCTTCCCGAAGCCCGGCGACGCCGCGCCCGCCTTCAAGCTGGTCGGCACCGACCTGGCCGACCGCACGCTGGCCGACTTCGCCGGCAAGACCAAGGTGCTCAACATCTTCCCGAGCGTCGACACCGGCGTCTGCGCGGCCTCCGTGCGCCGCTTCAACCAGGTCGCGTCCGAGCACCCCGACGCGGTCGTGCTCTGCGTCTCGGCCGACCTGCCCTTCGCCCAGAACCGGTTCTGCGGCGCCGAGGGCCTGGACAAGGTGACCATGCTGTCGCTCATGCGCGGGCGCGAGTTCCTCGCCGACTACGGCGTGGCCCAGGAGTCGGGCCCGCTGGCCGGTCTGGCCGCGCGCGCGGTCGTCGTGATCGACGGCGACGACAACGTGGTCTACTCCGAGCTGGTGCCCGAGATCACCCAGGAGCCCGACTACGAGGGCGCGCTGTCCGCGCTCAAGTAACCCGCGCTCAGGCAGCCCCGCGCTCAGGCGGCGCCGAGGCGCTCACGGAAGTCGGCGGCCAGCTCCAGCAGGTGGTCGTCGTTCGCGGCGGTGTGCTGGAGGTCCAGGATGACCTCGTGGACCCCGGCCTCCGCCGCCTGCGACAGGTACGCCGCGATCTCGGCGACCGTGCCGCTGCGCGGCGGGACGCCGTCGCCGGTGATCACCGGGTTGGCGCGCAGGATCATGCGCAGGGCGCCGGGGTCGCGTCCGGCCTGCTCGGCGCTCTTCCTGACCGTCTCCCACATCGACAGGAGCACGGGCACGGGCAGCGTGGCCGTCAGCCAGCCGTCGCCCCTGCGCCCGATCCGGCGCAACGCCTCCGGGGCGAACCCGGCCAGCAGCAGCGGCGGGCGGCGGGCCGGCTTGGGGTCGATGTGGCTGGGCGCGATCGTCCACAGCTCGTGCTCGAACGTCACGGGGTCCGCGCCCCAGATCGCCTCCAGGGCGTCGAGGGTGGCCTCGTAACGTTCGGCCCGGCCCTTCCAGGGCACGCCCACGGCGGCGTACTCGTCGGAGGACCAGCCGAGGCCGAGGCCCGCCGCCAGCCGGCCGCCGCTCAGGTGGTCGATCGTGGTGAGCGAGCGGGCCAGCACCGGCGGGGGGTACCAGCAGGCGTTGAGCGCGCTGGTGCCCAGCCGGGCCGACGAGGTCACGGACGCGGCCACCGCCAGCACCGCGAACGGGTCGAGGAACACCCGATGGGCCTCAGGCACGCTGCCGTCGCCCCCGGGATAGCGGTCCTTGGGCCGCAGCGGCGTCAGCAGCCGGTCGCCCGCCCACAGGCTCGCGAACCCCATCGCCTCGGCCTCGCGGGCCACCCGCGTCACGCTGCCCAGCGCGGCGAACCTGCCGTACTGGGGGACGGCGAGGCCGAGGTCCATGGGCGCGTCCTAGACCTTCCTGGCCACGCCGCACACGATGAGCGACGACTCGGGACGGTCCATGAAGTCGATCGTGTCCGCCTGGTCGGGATGCCATTCGGGCAGCCACACCAGACCGGGCTCCACCAGCTCGAACCCCTCGAACAGCTCCCTGATCCTGGCCCGGCTGCGCAGCGCCAGCCGCGCGGTGGCGTTGCGGTAGACCTCGGTGCCCGTGCTGACCGCGTCGGGACGGGCGTCGCTGGTGCCGTGGGACATGACCAGGTAGCTACCCGGCGCCATGGCCTCACGCAGGGTCTTCAGGATCCGCTCCGGATCGTCGGACTCCTCGATGAAGTGCATGATCGCCACCAGCAGCACGGCGACCGGCCGGCTGAAGTCGATGGTCCGCAGCACCTCAGGGTCGCGCAGGATGTCGCCCGGGTTGCGCAGGTCGCCCTCGACCACCGTGGTGTCCTCGCCGTGGCCGGTGAGCAGCGCCCTGGCGTGCACCAGCACCACGGGGTCACGGTCGACGTAGACGACGCGGGAGCCCGGAGCGACCTTGGCGGCCACCTCGTGCACGTTCCCCTGGGTCGGCAGCCCCGTGCCGATGTCGAGGAACTGCCTGATCCCGGACTCGGCGAGGTGGCGTACGGCGCGGCCGAGGAAGGCGCGGTTGGCCCGCGCCGCCGCCCGTACCTCGGGCGCCACCGTGAGGATGCGCTCGGCCGCCTCGCGGTCGACCGGGAAGTGATCCTTGCCGCCGAGGTAGTAGTCGTAGAGCCGTGCCACGTTCGGCGTGTTCGGATCGAAATCCGATGCCTCGTGCTCCAACCGTCGAGCCCCCGATCACAGAGTTTTAACGATCTTTACCGGGATTCTACGGATCTATACCGACATAAGAGTGGTGCTACGCATATTTCAGGAAAACGCAACCTAAGGTGGTGCCGTGGTCCACGATGACACAGGGGTCCCTGTGGGGGTACCCCAGACCGTCCGGCGGATCGTGTCGCTGGTGCCGTCGCTGACTGAGTCGGTGGCGGCGACCGTCCCGGAGGCGCTGGTCGGGGCGACGGACTGGTGCACGCACCCGGCCGATCTGGACGTGGCCCGGGTCAGGGGCACCAAGAACCCCGACCTCGACGCCGTCCTGCGCCTGCGCCCGGACGTCGTCCTGGCCAACGCCGAGGAGAACCGCGCGCCCGACGTCGAGGCCCTGCGCGAGGCGGGCGTGGCGGTGTGGGTGACCAGGATCGAGACGCTGGAGCAGGCGTTCGCCTCGCTGGAGCGCATGTTCGCGCACGCCTGCCGTACCGGCTGCCCGGACTGGCTGGCGGAGGCCCGCCAGGCGTGGGGAGCCCCAGCGCCCGGCCCGCGCCGCACCGCGATCGTGCCGATCTGGCGCCGCCCCTGGATGGTCGTGGGCCGCGACACCTTCACCGGGGACGTGCTGCGGCACCTCGGCGTGGACAACCTGTACGCCGCCCACCCCGACCGCTACCCGAAGATCCCCCTGCCCGAGCTGACCGGCCACCGCCCCGACCTGGTCGTGCTGCCCGACGAGCCCTACGCCTTCAGCGCGGACGACGGCCCCGAGGCGTTCCCCGGCCTGGCCTGCGCGCTGGTCAGCGGCCGCCTGCTGACCTGGTACGGCCCCTCGCTCACCGAGGCCGCCACCGCCCTGCCGCGCGCGCTGGCCTGATCAGCCGACGGCGGCCAGCGCGCCGTCCACGGCCGCGGGGGAGAGCACGTGCTCCATCACGATCACCGCCATGCCCACGATCCCGGCCCGGTCGCCGAGCCTGCTGGTGACGATCTCCAGGTTGCGCGTCGTGTACGGCAGGCTCCGCCGGTAGACGATCTCCCTTATCCCGGTCAGGTAGTGCTCCTCCGTCTCGGCCATGTCCCCGGTCAGCACCAGCACGCCGGGGTTGAGCAGGCTGACCGCGGTGGCCAGCACCACGCCCAGCGTGCGGCCCGCCTCCTGGACGCCTGCGATCGCCGCCGGGTCGCCGGCCTGCACCAGGCGCACGACGTCGCGGCTGGTCTCCCGGCCGAGGTCGGCCGCGAGCGCGTGCCCGCTGGCCAGGGAGGCCACGCAGCCGCGGGAGCCGCAGGTGCACACCCGGTCGTCGGTCTCCCGGATGCGGACGTGCCCGATGTTGCCCGCGGCCTCCTCGACGCCCCGGTAGATCCGCCCGTCGAGGACGATGCCGGTGCCGATGCCGGTGGACACCTTGACCAGGATCAGCGACTCGGTCTCCCGCCAGGACGACCACCACTCGCCGAGCGCCATCGCGTTGGCGTCGTTCTCGACCAGCACGGGCACGTCGTACGCGCGCCCGACGGCCTCCCTGATCGGGTGGTCGTCCCAGCCGGGCATCAGGAACGACCTGATCACCCGTCCGCCGGTGTGGTCGACCGAGCCGGGCAGGTCGAGCCCGATGCCGCACACGTCGCCCGCCGGCCGCCCGGCCCTGTCCAGCAGGCGCTGGAACGCCTCGCGCACCCACGTCAGCACCGGCTCGGGCCCGCGGTCGATGCGCATCTCGGCGCGTTCCTCGGCCATCGGACGGGCGGCCAGGTCGGTGAGCGCCACCCTGGCGTGGGTGGCGCCCAGGTCGGCCACGAGGATCAGCCGCCGGGCGGCGTCGATGTCGAGCACCGAGGGCGGCCGGCCGCCGCCCGAGGCGCCGACGCCGGACTCGTGCAGGTAGCCGGCGGCGATGAGCCGGTCGACCCGGTCGGTGACGGTCGACCGGGACAGGCCGGTGAACTCGATCAGATCCTTGCGGGTACGGCAGGAGCCATCGCGGATGAGCTGGAGGACCTGCCCTGCCGTCAGCATGTCTATCCCTTCTCCGCTCCCGCCGTGAGGCCCTCCGTCAGCAGGCGTTCGCTGGCGAAGAACACGATCACGATGGGCAGCGTCAGCACCACGGATCCTGCCATCAGCACCGTCGTGGGGATCTCTATGCTCCCCGCCAGCTGAGAGAGCCCCAGGGAGACCGTCCAGCTCTCCCGCCGCTCCACGAGGAACAGCAGGGCGAACAGGAACTCGTTCCACGCGATCATGAACGCGTAGAGGCCGGTTGCCATGAGCGCGGGCTTGGACAGTGGCAGCACCACCCGCCAGATGGTCGACAGCCGCGAGCAGCCGTCGATCGCGGCCGCCTCCTCCACGCTCTGCGGCACGGTCTCGAAGTAGTTGCGCAGCATGTATACCGTGACGGGCACGGTTTGCGCGATATAAACCAGGATCAGTCCGACCAGAGATCCCCTGAGACCCAGCATGGTGAACAGCACGAACAGGGGGATGGCCAGCACGATCGCCGGGAACAGGTAGACGGCGAGGAACAGGAAGTGCACCTGCCGCCGGCCGAAGAAGCGCAGCCGCGCGACGGCGTAGGCGCCCGGGATCGAGATCAGCAGCGTGGCGGCCACCGAGGCGACCGCCACGACCGCGCTGTTCCTGATGAACGTGAGGAACCCCTGCGTGGTCAGCACGTTCACGTACGTGTCGAGGGTGAAGTGCCGCGGCCACACCGAGCCCGGCTCCAGGACGAGCTCCTGGATGTCCCGTACGGACAGCGTCACCATGTACAGGAACGGCACCCCGGTGACGGCGAAGAGGAACACGATAACCACGGGCCGCAGCGCCGCGAACAGCGCGCGCTCGAACCTATCCCTGCTCACGGTCGCCTCCCGAGAAGAAGCGCAGGTACACGGCCAGGAGGACGACGAGGACGACGGCCAGGACGATCGCCTGCGCGGCCGAGGCGCCGATGTCGTCGCGGCCGGTCAGGAAGTTGTAGACGCGCACGCTGACCACCTCGGTGCCGGCGCCGCCGCCGGTCAGCAGGTAGACGTCGTCGAACTTGGTGAAGGTGAACACGAACCGCAGCACCGCCAGCAGCGCCACGATGCGCCAGAGCTGCGGCATGATCACGTGCCGGAAGCGCTGGGTGGGGGTGGCGCCGTCCACGACCGCGGCCTCCTCCAGCTCGGCCGGCAGCGCCTGCAGCCGGGCCAGGATGAACAGGAACGCGAACGGGAAGTACCGCCACGCCTCGAACGCGATCACCGTGAGCAGCGCGACCGGCACCTTCAGCCCAAGAAGGTTGCCCTGGGCCTGGGTGAGGAAGGCGATCGGCTCCTTCAGCCAGGTGTTCACGATGCCGTACTGGGGGTTCAGCATGGTCTCCCACAGGAAGGCCACGGCCACCACCGGCGCCACGTACGGGATCAGGATCGAGGCCCTGACCAGCGTGCGGCCGGGGAACCTGCGGCGCAGGGCGAGCGCGGTCACCAGGCCGATCGCGATCGACAGCGCCGTGCCGGCCACCGTGTAGACCAGGGTGTTGAGCAGCGACGCCCAGAAGCCCGGCTCGGAGATCACGTACGTGAAGTTCTCCAGCGTGTAGTGCCCGAAGACGCCCGCCCGGCGGATGTTGATCAGCCGGACGTCCTGGAAGGCCAGCATGATCGCCCACAGCAGCGGCAGCACCACCACGACCAGCGTGATGACCAGCGTGGGCGAGATCAGCGCCAGCCCGGCCCGCCCCTCCCGCTGCCGCAGGGTGCGGGGTGCGCTCATTGCCGGATCCCGCGCTTGATGGTCTCCACGTCCTTCTTGGCCTGGGCGGCGGCGGCCTGCGGGGTCAGCGAGCCGTCGGCCACCTGGCTGAGGGCCTTGGGCACGGGCAGCTCGCCCATCGTGGCGCCGACCAGCTTGCCCTGGCCCTGCGGGATGCCCCAGCGGGCGAAGGTGTCGGGGCTGCGGCGCAGCGCGTCGAGCACGTCGGCCGGGTAGACCTCCGACAGCGGCTTCTTGACGTCCACGCCCGCGGGCAGCTTCTTCCACTTGTCGGCGAAGCCCTTGCGGGTGGGGAACTTGCCCTCGGGGGCCATCCCGATCCAGCGCTCGTAGCCCTCGTCCATCATGTACTTGACGAACGTGGCGGCCGGGTCGGCGGCGGCGCCGCGCAGCACCGCCCAGGAGACGATCTCGCCGTACTGGGCGGGCGCGCTCGCGCCGGGGCCCTTGAGCGCGGTGACCACGCCGGTGTTCCGCGCCAGCCACTCGGGGTCGCCGCGGCACTCGGCGCAGCTCGGCAGCGCGTCCTTACGCAGCCCCGCCAGCTCGTCGAGGATGAACGACGACCAGATCATCATGGCCGCCTTCCCGGAGAAGTACGTGGCCCTGGTGGAGTCGACGTCCTGTTTGCCCTTGACCGAGTAGTTCTTCGCCAGTTTCGCGTAGAAGTCGAAGGCTTTCACACACTGTGGGCTGTCTAGCGCGACATTTCCGGAATTGTCGACTAGTTGGCAGCCGTTCGCCAGCGCCACGTGCTCGAAGCTCTGCGCGGTGAAGGAGTCCTTGGGCGCGATCGCCAGCGTGATGCCCGCCACCCCACCCGCGTTCAGCTTCGCCGCCGCCGCCTCCAGCGCCTCGTAGGTGTCCGGCGGCGCCAGCCCGGCCTTGTCGAACAGGTCCTTGCGGTAGAGCAGGAGCTGCGCCCAGCCGTCGCTGGGCACGGCCAGCAGCCTGCCGCCCGAGGAGTCCAGTTCGAGCGCGCGCGGCGAGAAGGAGTCCCTGCCGAGCCCGTCCACGATCCGGCCCGGCGTCTCGGTGTCCAGCAGGTCGTTGGCCTCCAGTTCGCGGACGGAGGCCAGCGGCAGCGCGCCGATGACGTCGGGGAGGTCGTCCGCGGCGGCGGCCGCCGTCACGGTCTGGCTGAACTGGTCCTCCCCGACGCCGACCAGCTTCACCTTGATCCCGGTCTTCCTGGTGAACTCGGCGATGATCTGGTTCTGCACGGCCATCCGGTCGCCGAGGTTCTCCTCGGTCCAGACGGTGATCTGCTTCGGGCCGGACTGCTGCTCGCCGCCGTCGCCGCAGGCCGTGAGGGCGGCCGAGGCCAGCAGTGCGACGGAGAGGACGGCGGTGACCCTGTTCGGCATGGCGCGCTCCTCTGGTTGGGGATATGCCGCACTTACCCGTAGAAAAGGGGCAGGCACCTGGCGTAGGCGAGAACGAGACCGGTCCGTACCCTCGCCGTGCCGCCGCCGCACGTCATCAGGGCCTTCGGTAAAAGGTTGGTCGGCTTTGCGGCAAATCTTTCCCAGAACCGATCACGGACGCCCACCTCGAAACGATCTGGTCTGATGTCATTTCGGTCATCCGGCTGCTGCCCGGACAAGCACTTCCGGCGCTTCCGGAACAGGTGGCCAGACAGGGCGTGACATGTCGGTAAGGTCTCTTTCCAGAACGCGCCCTACCGGAAACCTGGATTCCATCGGCCGCGATCGACGGAAGTCGTAGACTTACGAGTGTTTCGAGCGCAACTATGGTGTGCAAACAAACACTAAATCTCCGACTTTTGTTTGATCAAGAAGCGTAAGTGTGGGGTATGCGCGTCATCACCTTCCAAGAGCCAGGCCGTGTCAGCGTCAGCCTGGAATCGCCCGCCGAACTCGTGCCGGGCTCCGTCCGGGTGCGGACCCTCTATTCCGGGGTCTCCGCGGGCACCGAGCTGACCGCATATCGCGGCACCAATCCCTACCTCACCCGCAAGTGGGACACCGAGCGCCGGCTCTTCCTCGAAGGCCAGACGCACGCCTACCCCCTGTCCGGCTGGGGCTACCAGGAGGTCGGCGAGGTGGTGGAGGCGGCCCCCGACGTCGCCGAGCCGCCCGTCGGCAGCCTCGTGTGGGGCATCTGGGGCCACCGCGCGGAGGCCGTCGTCCCCGCCGAGAAGCTGGCCGGGCACATCCTGCCGCCGGGTGCCGACCCCGTCGCGGGCGTCTTCGCCCGGGTCGGCGCCATCGCGCTCAACGCCGTCCACGCCGCCGACGTGCACCTGGGCGACCAGATCGCGATCTTCGGCCAGGGCGTCATCGGCCTGCTCGCCACCCGCATGGCGGTGCTCAGCGGCGCCCGGGTGGTGGCCGCCGACGCCATCCCCGACCGGCTCGAACTCGCCAGGAAGTTCGGCGCGGCCGAGACGTTCGACGTGCGGTCGGGCTCGGTCGCCGAGTTCCTGCGCAAGCGCATCGAGGGCGCCGACACCGCGATCGAGCTCAGCGGCAGCCACCTGGGCCTGCAGGAGGCCATCAGGAGCGTGCGCAAGGGCGGCCGGGTCGTGGCGGCCGGCTTCTACCAGGGCGACGGCATCGGGCTGCGCCTGGGCGAGGAGTTCCACCACAACCAGGTGCAGCTCGTCTCCTCCCAGATCGGCGGCGTCGCCTCCTGGCTGGCCCACCGCTGGGACGTCGAACGCCTCCAGCGCACGTTCATGGAGCTCGTCCACCGGGGCGAGGTCGAGGTCGGCGACCTGGTCACCCACCTGGTGCCGGTCGAGCAGGCGGCCGAGGCGTTCGACCTGATCGACAAGCACCAGTCCGAGGTGCTCCAGCTCGTCTTCACCTTCGAGGAGTCACGATGAAGCTCGCCGCCCAGGAGCAGCTTCTGCCCGGCCGCAGCCTGCAGGAGAAGTTCGCCTTCGCGGTGGAGGCCGGGTTCGACGCGATCGAGCTGAGAGGCAAGGGCGACTTCCACTTCGCCGGCCGGCTGACCGAGCTGAAGCGGGCGCTGGCCGACGGCGTCGTGATGCCGACGGTGTGCGTCGAGATGCCGCACTTCATCGGCGACTTCGACCCGGCCAAGCGCAAGGACGCCATCCAGCAGCTCAGGTCGCAGCTCACGGTGATCGCCGAGCTGGGCGGCATCGGCGTCATGACCCCGGCCTCGTGGGGCCAGTTCTCGCTCCGGCTGCCGCCGTTCGAGCCGCCGCGCACCGCCGCCGACGACCGCGAGGTGCTGGCCGAGGCGCTCGGCATCCTCGGCGAGCACGCCCAGCGCAACGGCGTGCTGATCATGCTCGAACCCCTCAACCGGTACGAGAACCACATGGTCAACACGCTGGCCGACGCGGTCTCGTACTGCTCGATGGACTCGATCAGGATCGTCGGCGACACCTACCACATGAACATCGAGGAGGACGACCCCTGCCGGGCCCTGGCGGAGGCGGCCCCGTACATCGCGCACATGCAGATCAGCGAGTCCAACAGGAACCAGCCCGGCACCGGTCACCTCGACTGGGGCGCCCAGCTCGCCACGCTCGACGCCGTCGGCTTCGACGGCTACCTCGCCCTCGAATGCCGGCTGCGGGGCGAACCCGAGATCGTGCTCCCGCAGACGGCGGCCTTCATCAGGAAATTCCTATGATCCTTCGCGACGCCGTACGCGTGCTCGTCGCCAACTGGGACGGCAGCCACACGGTCCCCTCCCGTCGCCTGTACCCCCACCAGTGGAGCTGGGACTCCGCCTTCATCGCGATCGGCAACGCCCGCTGGTCGCCGCGGCGGGCCAGGGTGGAGCTGCTGTCGCTGTTCGGCGCCCAGTGGGCCGACGGCCGGGTGCCGCACATCGTGTTCAACCCCGTCGTGCCCGAGGGCGCCTACTTCCCCGGCCCGCAGTTCTGGGGCGCCCGCGCGCCGTCCGGCTCGGCGACCTCGGGCATCGTGCAGCCGCCCGTGCACGCGCTGGCGGCCTGGAAGGTGCACCAGGCCGAGCCCGACCCGGCGTTCCTGGCCAGGATCTACCCCAAGCTCGTCGCCCAGCAGGAGTTCCTGCGCGCCTCCCGCCGCTCGCCCGAGGGCCTGATCTCGATCGTCCACCCGTGGGAGTCGGGCATGGACAACAGCCCGGCCTGGGACCTTCCGCTGCGGGCGGTCGAGACCGGCGCGACGGGCTTCGTCCGCCGCGACCTCAACACCGTCAGCGCCGACGAGCGCCCCACCGACCGCGACTACGAGCGGTACGTCGCCCTCGCCGCCGCCTACCGCGACAGCGGCTACCAGCGGGCCGGCTCGTTCGAGATCGAGGACCCGCTGTTCAACGCCGCGTACGGCGTGGCCGAGTCGGCGCTCGCCGAGATCGCCGAGGTGTGCGGCCACGACCCCGCGCCCCACCGGCGCGAGGCCGCCGCCGTCACCGCCGCCATGATCGACCACCTCTACCAGGACGGCCACTTCCGCCCTCGCGACCTGCGCACCGGCCGGCTGATCCGCTCGGGCAGCGCCGCCGGCCTGGTGCCGCTCATGCTGCCGGGCCTGCCGCCGGAGATCGCCGAGGCGCTGATCGGCACGGCCCTCGACAAGTTCTCCCTCAAGGACGGCGTGCTGCCCAGCCACGCCCCGGCCACGGCCGAGTTCGACCCGGCCCGCTACTGGCGCGGGCCGAGCTGGATCAACCTGACCTGGCTGGTCTGGCAGGGGCTCAGGGACCGCCGTCCCGACCTGGCCGACCTGCTGGCCGAGGGCATGATCCACGCCGTCGCCCACTCCGGCTTCCGCGAGTACTTCAACCCCTTCACGCTGCGCGGCCACGGGTGCCGGGACTTCAGCTGGTCAGCGGCCCTCATCCTCGACGTCGTGGCTGAGCACGGCCTGGACGGCCTGCCGCCGTCGGGCCGCGAGATCGGTCAGAAGTTCGGGAGCCTCCCCGAAGCCGACGACGTCGGTGACCAGGTGCTCGCGTAGCAGCCTCCCGCGCTCCCTGAGCAGGCCGATCGTCTCGTGCGACAGGCGTTCCCGGTCCCAGGCGTGCGCGAGGCCGCGCGGCACCCGGCCGATCTGGGCGCAGCGCAGTGCCAGCCCGTTGTGGTGGAACTCCTCGCCGAGCCGCACCTCGTCGGCGCCCTGGGTGTAGAACGCGAGGTCGATCAGCGTGCCCTGCGGGCGCAGCAGCCGCAGCCCCAGGGCCAGCGCCCGCGGTTGACCGCGGCACTGGAAGACCAGGTCCGCGCCGCGGTCATTGGGGGCGTGCCGCCAGCGGCGCTTCAGCGTCACCGCCGGGTCGTCGTCGGGGGCGGCCAGCGTCTGCGCGCCGATCGCCTCGGCCACCGCGAGCCTGGCCCTGGTCTCGTCCACGACCACCACCTCGGCGGCCCCGCAGGACAGGGCGAAGGACGCGGTCAGCAGCCCCACCACGCCCGCCCCCACCACCGCGACGCGGCGGCCGCGCACCCCGTCGCCCAAATGCTGGACGGCCGGGCCGTGCAGGTCGGCGGCCGCGTGCAGCAGGCCGTTGGCGCAGATCGGGCCCATGTGGGCGACGTAGATGCCGAGCAGCGGGTCGAGGTCGCCGGGCAGCACGACGAACCGGTCGGCCATCGGGTCGGCCACGTACGCCGTGCGGTGGCCGTAGGCCATGGCGACCCGCGCGCCCTCGGCCACGGCCCGCGTGCGGGTCTCGGCGACCACGCCCACCTGCATGTAGCCGATGCCGCGCACCGGGTACGCCACCGACGGCGTGCCCGGCAGGAACAGCCCGAGCGCCGGGTCCCAGGCCGAGTTGAGGTAGGGGTTGGCGCCCTTGAGATAGGTCAGCTCGGTGCCCGCCGAGACGCCGCTGTGCGTGGTGGCGACCATGAAGCCGCCGTCGGGCAGGCCGGGCAGCTTCTCCTCGACCAGGCGCACCTCGCCGGGCGCCTCGATGCTCAGGGTCGTGCTCGTCGCCTCAGTCATCCAGCATCACCGGCCTCCGTTCCGCCGCGGAGCGCGCCAGCGCGACGGCCAGGCGGTGGGTTCTCAGGGCTTCGCGGTACGGCGCGCGCACGTCGGCGTCCTTCCCGCGCACCGCGTCGATGAACGCGCGGTCCACGAGGGTCTTGGCGTGCCCGCCGTCCTCGACGGCCTCCTCGCCGTCCACCAGCAGCCGGGTCTCGCTGAGTTCCAGCGCGATGCCGTCGGCGCACACCTCCAGCCCCACCCGGTGCTTGCGGCGCAGCAGGCAGGAGGTGGCCAGCAGGCCGGTCGCGCCGCCCGCGAAGCTCATGACGGCCGAGGTGGCCCGGTCGATCTCGCCGTCCACGGCGTTCCCGGCCGGTACGGCGTGCACCATCGACACCTCGCCCACCAGCAGCCGGGCCAGGTCCAGGACGTGCACCGCCTGCTCCAGGATCTGGCCGCCCGACAGGCTCGCCTGGAGCCACCAGCCGACCGGCGGGACCTTGTCCAGCCAGTGCCCGAGCGCGAGCTGCACGGGCCGGCCGTCGAGCCGTTCCCTGGCCCGGTCGACGATGTCGAGGTAGCGCCAGTGGTGGCCGACCGCGGACGGCAGCCCGCGCCGGTCGATTTCGGCTGCGATGTTTTCTGCGGTTTTGAGGTCGAGAGAAAGGGGTTTTTCCACAAAAATCGGGAGATTACACGACAAGACGTCGTATTCGGGGTTACCGTGCGCGAAAGGAGGCACACAGACGTAGACAGCGTCGAGACCGCCGGCCTCCAGCAGGCCGGCATGGTCGCCGTAGGCGGGGGCGCCGTGCGCGGAGGCCAACGCCTCAGCCTTGTGGAGATCGGTGTCGGCCACCCCGGCAATCGTCACATCGGGGAAGCCGGACAGGACATCTGCGTGGCGAGCGGCGACATTTCCGGCACCAATGATGCCGACACGGGTAATTGGGGACACAACCCGACATATGCCACGTCTAGGGGTTAACAAACAACGATGTTCAAAGGCGCATAGATCGGGCAGGGGTCGTGCCCCTATGAGATGGGGCTGACTGCATGGAGACAGATGTGCGAGCCTTGGCCAGGGCCCAGGAGTGGTACGGCCCGCATTCCAGTACGGCCGCGGAATGGCCGGTGGATGCCTTAATCGCAGCCAAGGGCAACACAACGGTGAGCGTCGTCCTGCCGGCGCGCGACGAGGAGCGCACGGTCGGGGACATCGTCACCGTGATCAGACGTGAACTGGTGGAGCAGGCGCCACTCGTCGACGAGATCCTCGTCGTCGACTCCAACTCCACCGACGCCACGGCCGAACGGGCACGCGCGGCGGGCGCGCGCGTCGTGGCGCAGAACGAGGTGCTGCCGCACCTGCCGCGCCTGTCGGGCAAGGGGGAGGCGCTGTGGAAGGGGCTGGCCGCCTCCCATGGCGACATCGTCGCGTTCGTCGACTCGGACCTGCTCAACTTCGGCGCGCACTTCGTGTCGGGGCTGGTCGGTCCGCTGCTGGCGGACCCGGGCACCCATTTCGTCAAGGCGACGTACGAACGGCCCTTCACGGGCGAGGACGGCGTGCCGCGGCGAGGCGCGGGCGGCCGGGTCACCGAACTGGTGGCCAGGCCCCTGCTCAACCTGTTCTGGCCGGAGCTGGCGGGCTTTCGCCAACCCCTCGGCGGCGAGTACGCCGCCCGGCGCGACGTGCTGGAACAGGTCCCCTTCGTCACCGAGTACGGCGTGGAGTTCGGCCTCCTCGTCGACCTCCTCAACCTGGTGGGACTGGACGCGATGGCCCAGGTCGACCTGGGCTCCCGCGCGCACGGCCACCAGTCCGTGCACGCGCTCGGCCGGATGGCCGGGCAGATCATGCTCACCGCGTGGTCCCGGCTGGAACGCCAGGGCCGCGTGATGTCCCCGGCACCCCCGGCCCACATGCTGCTGCAGTTCGGCCTCGACGGGCGGGCCGGCCTGGTGGACGTGGGAGTGGCGGAACGGCCGCCGCTCGCCTCGCTCATGCTGGAGGAGGACGTCGCGTGAAGGTGCTGATCAACGCGGGACCGTGGCTGGCGGTCCCGCCGCCCGGCTACGGCGGCATCGAGAACGTGGTCGCCACCCTGGTCCCCGCGCTGCGCGAACGCGGCGTCGAGGTCGTGCTGGCCTCCGTGGCGTCGAGCACGCTGGAGGCCGACGAGCTGATCGCCGTCTACGACGAGGGCCAGTTCGCCGAGCTGCAGAAGCCGTACAACCAGGTCATGGGGATCGCGCACGCGCACCAGGCGCGGGTGGCGGCCGAGCTGCGCGCCCGCGACGACATCGACCTCGTGCACGACCACGTGGAGGTGGTCGGGCCGGCGGTGCTGGCCGCGCTGGGCGGGCCGCCGGTCCTCCACACCCTCCACTGGGACCTGCGCAAACATCCGGCGTTCTACGGCGCCTTCCCGAGCTCGATCGCGGTCAACGGGGTGTCGGACTCGCAGCTCGCCCGCGCTCCGGAGGCCCTGCGCGCCGCCTCGCTGGGGGCCGTCCACCTGGCCACGCCGCTGGCCGGCCAGGACGTCCGCGCCGAACGCGGCGAGCATCTGGTGATCATGGGCCGGATCTGCGGGCTCAAGGGCCAGCACGTGGCCGCCCGGATCTGCCAGAAGCTCGGCCTGCCGCTGGTCGTGGCCGGTCCGGTCTGCGGCCGGGACAGCCAGGCCGAGCTGGACGTCGTCCTGCAGGACCCCTACCACCCGCTGCACAGCCACCCCGACGTGCGCTACCACCTGGACCAGGTGTCCCGTTACCTCGACGGCGACCTGGTCAGGTGGATCGGCGCGGTCGGCGGCCAGGAGAGGGACGAGCTGTACGCCTCGGCCCGCGCCGCGCTCTTCCCCATCCAGTGGGACGAGCCCGGCGGCACGGCCGTCGTCGAGGCCCTGGCGCTCGGGGTGCCGCCGGTGGGCCTGCGCCGCGGCTGCCTGCCCGAGATCATCGACCACGGCCGCACCGGCTTCCTCGCCGACACCGAGGAGGAGCTGGCCGAGTACGTCCAGCGGGTGGACGAGATCGATCCCGAGGAGTGCCGCCGCGAGGCCCGGCGCCGCTTCTCGCCCGGCGTGATGGCCGACCGCTACCTGGACCTGTACGACCGGGTGCTGCGCGCGGACTGATAGACATGTCGGGTGATTCGCCTCCTTCTGGCCGAGGACCAGGCCGTGATCAGGCACGCGCTCGCGACCCTGCTCGGCCTGGAGGCCGACTTCGAGATCGTGGCCGCGGTCGAGTCAGGTGACGCGGCCGTGGCCGCCGCCGCCGCGCACCGGCCCGACGTGGCCGTGCTGGACATCGACATGCCCGGCACCCTCGACGGGCTGGCCGCCGCGGCGGAGATCCGGGCCAGGGTGCCCGGGTGCCGCACGCTCATGCTCACCGCCTACGGCAAGCCCGGCCATCTCAAGCGGGCCCTGACCGCCCAGGTGGACGGCTTCCTGCTGAAGACGGCGCCGCCGGAGGACCTGGTCGCGGCGATCAGGGAGGTCACCCGCGGCGGCCGGGTGCTCGACCCGTCGCTCGCGGTCACCGCCTGGGACCTGGCCGACAACCCGCTCACGCCGCGCGAGGCCGACGTGCTGCGGCTGGTGGCGGGCGGCGCCGAGGCACCCGACATCGCCCGGCGGCTGCACCTGACCGCCGGGACCGTGCGCAACTACCTGACGGCCATCGTGGCCAAGCTAAACGCGCGCAACCGCACCGACGCCGTGCGCATCGCCACCGAGGCCGGCTGGATCTAGCGGGGCCCGTGCGTCGAGCCGGAACCAGCCGTCGGCGGCGGAGGTCGTGAGCCGCCCGCCCAGCGTGACCAGGCGGGTGGTGAGGTTGCCCAGCCCGGACGAGCCGCGACGGGGGGCCGCCGTCCCCGCGCCGTCGTTGCGGACGAGCAGCCCGACCTCGCCCCCGGCCGCCGAGGTGGAGATCACGCAGGCGCGCGCGGCGCTGTGGCGCAGGACGTTCGTCACGGCTTCGCGCAGCACGGTGCTGAGCACGGTCTCGACCTCGGACGGCAGCTCGGGGTGCGCGAGCCGCAGGGTGACCTCGACCCCGGCCGCCGCCAGCACCTTCCCGGCCGACTCGGCCTCGGCGGCGAAGGACAGCTCGCGCTGCTCGCCGGTGACCGAGCGCAGGTCGTGCCGGGCGTGCTCAGCCATGGCGACGACGTTCTCCAGCTCCCGGACGGGGTCGGGCAGGCGGCGGGCCAGCTCGCAGGTGAGCAGGATGGCGGCCAGGCTGTGGCCGAGCAGGTCGTGCAGGTCGCGGGCGGCCCGCAGGCGCTCCTCGACGACGGCCGAACGCGCCAGGCTCTCCCTGGCCGCGTGCAGCTCCTTGGCGAGCTGGGCCAGGCGCAGCAGGCTGTAGACCACCAGGCCGGTGGTGAGCGTGCTCACCGTGATGTTGACGCGGCCGGGCAGGTCGTACAGGGAGGCGACGGTCCAGACCGCGGCCAGGATCGCGGCCGTCAGTGGCCAGGCCGTCCGGGGGCGGAAGGCGAGCAGCACCGGACCGGCGAGGAAGCCCGCCGTCCCCAGCCAGATCGGCCCGAACACCGGGATCGGGGCGAAGGTGAGCGCCGCCATCACCCCCAGCGCCACCATGTGGCGGCCGGCGACCGAGCGCAGCTGCATGACGACGATCACGGCCAGCGCCGCGACCGCCGGGGCCAGCAGCCCGGCCGGGATCTGCAGCAGCGCCTTGACGCTGAACCCGACCAGCACGGCGGCCAGCAGGACCACCGAGACGTCGGGCGGCTCGCGCCGGGCCGCCGCGGGCGGGCGGGTGGCGGGCAGCGCGGCCTCCACCGTGTACCGGCCCCGGCCGGACAGGCCGCGGGTGAGCGTGCCGCCCGCCGCCGCCACCTGGCGCGCGAGCCCCGCCGGGCCGGTGAGCCCGCCGGCGTCGTCGTCCTCGGCCGTGCGGCGGCCGTCGTCGGCCACGCGCAGGTGCACCTGGGCGCGTTCCGGCTCCTCCCAGGTCTCGATCGCGCACACCGTGGCGGTGCCGCGGCGGGCGACGTCCGTGACCGCCTCGCGCAGCACCGAGGCGAGCAGCGCGCCGGCCGGGCCCAGCGGCTCGGTGTGGGCGGCGCGCACCTCGACGCCGACGCCGGCCGCCTCCAGCAGGGCGCGGGCGGTGGTCAGCTCGGGGGCCAGGGACATCGCGCGGTAGCTCGCCGCCGCGGCGCGCGCGTCCGCCAGCGACAGCCGCGCCGTCGCGACCACCTCGCCGAGCGTCCCGGCCGCCTCCCGCGGGGCGGCCAGCGCCCTTCGCGCGCCCGCTTCGATCGCGGCCAGGCCGCGCCCGAGGCCGTCGCTCAGCTCCGCGGCGATGCGCAGCCGTTCCTCGGCCACCGCCGCCGCGGCCAGCGCGGGACGGGTGGCCTCCATCTCGGCCACCCGCTCGACCAGCCGGATCAGGCCGAACACGACCAGCGACACCAGCACCGTGGTGATCGCGAGGTCCGTCGTGGAGACCGCGTCCCCGGAGTGGCGCCAGTGGTGGATGACGACGCCGCTGAAGCCCACCGCGGGCGCCAGCGCCCACCAGCGCGTCACCAGCAGCGACCCGGCGAGGAAGCCCAGGATCGCGACGGACGCGCCCTGCCCCAGCGTCACCGCGTAGACCAGCACCCCCTGGACGGCGAGCAGCCACCCCTTCCTGGCCCGCAGCGTGAAGGCGCACTGCGCGGCCAGCACCGGCAGCGCCCCCCAGGCGCCGGCCACCACGTAGACGCCGGCCAGCGAGGCCAGCACCACGACGACGATCAATCGGGCGACACGCACGCCCAGAAGCTTAGGAGAACCCCCGCGGCAGCACGGTGACCGGGCAGGACGACGACCGCAGCACCTTCATCGCCAGCTCGCCCAGGAACACCCGGTGGGGCTGGGCGTCCTCGCCGGCGGCGCAGACCAGCAGCTCGCCGGGCAGCCACTCGACGTCCTTGAGGGCGGCCTGCACGTCGTGGCCCTCGGCCACCTCCGACTCGGCCTCGATGCCGGTGCTCTCCCAGGCCAGCCGTACGGCCAGGGCGAGGTCGTCGCGCAGCTTGCCCTGGTTCTCGGTGCGCAGGTCGAGGGTGATCAGCCGGAGCGGCACGTCGAGCCGCAGCGCCGCCTGGGCCACCCGCTCGACCGCCGCGTCGCACTGCGGCCGGTGGACGTAGGCCAGCGTGAGCCGGGCGGGCTCGTCGGGCGGCACGTAGCCCGAGGGCGCCAGCATCACCGCCTCCGGCGACAGGTGCAGCAGGTGGTCGGCGGTGCTGCCGACGGCGATGCGGCCGTACTGGCCGCCGCTCGCCGAGCCGACCACGATCAGGTCGGCCCTGATCCTGCTGGCCAGCACCGACAGCCCGCGCCCGGTGCCCCGGCTCTCGAACGCCATGTACTCGGCCGGGACGACGCCCAGCTCCTCGCCCGCGTGCGCCAGGTTGGCCTGCGCCTCGACGGCCAGTCCCGGGCTGCCCGGGGGATAGATCGACGCCACCGTGAGCTCGCCCCCGGTCAGCCGGGTGATGGCGGCCCCGAGCGCGAGGGCGTCCCGCCCACCGGGGTCGTTGCTGTAGCCGACGATCACGTGCTCTCCGATCACGTTTGCCCTCTTACCCGCTCTGAACTGGGAATACGCGGTCTCTGTCGATGCGTTTGAAACGATTGGAGGCGTAAAAACAGTGAAGATCACCCTTGACACCCGTTTCAACGGGTCCCTTGGCCCGGTCACCCTTCGTGAAGCGGTTCAGCAGCTCAAGGCGCACGACCTGACGTGCACCGTCCCCGCCGGAGTCGTCGAGCAGAAGGTCACCGTCTTCTCCGACTGCGTGGAGCGCGGCTTCACCCCGCTGCGCAGCGAGATCATGGCCGCGTACTACGTGGCCGAGCGGGACGCCGGCGCCGAGGCGTTCGACCGCGGGCTCATCACCGAAGGCGAGCTGGAGCAGAGACGCGCCCTCCTCGTGCGCCAGTATCTTGGGTAAGGACCGGAATCGCCCTTTCGGTCGAAGCATTTGACGATCAAAGTTCATAAGGTCGTGTCCACTACCCGTTCACGGATTGGACACCTGTGTACCGCGACATCGTCGACTTCGCCCTGACCACGCCCGGGTGGCTGCACGCCCTCGCCGAGTTCGGCACGGACGCCGGCCTGTTCATCTTCGCGGCGCTGTTCCTCGTGTGCTGGTGGCGGGCGCGCCAGGCCCCCGCCCGCGACCTCGCGCTGGCCATCGCCGGCCCGGCCGGGGTGGTGGGCGCGTACATCGTGAGCGAGGGCGTGAAGCTGCTGGTCCGGGAGGACCGGCCGTGCCGCGGCGGCATCGCCACGATCGCGGCCTGCCCGCCCTCCACGGACTGGTCCTTCCCCAGCAACCACACCGTGATCGCCGCCGGGGCGGCGGGCACGCTCATCCTGGTCTGGCGCGCCCTGGCCTGGGTGGTGCTGCCGCTGGCCGCCCTGATGGGCTTCTCCCGGGTGTTCGTCGGCGTGCACTACCCGCACGACGTGGCCGGCGGCTTCCTGCTCGGCCTGGTGCTCGCGCCGCTGTTCGCGCTGCTGCTGGTCGGCGCGGTCACCCCCGCGGTCAGGCTCGCGCGAAGCCGTCTGTCGCCGCGATGAGCCGGTCGACGATGCCGGGCTCGGTCGCCGCGTGCCCGGCGTCGTGCACCACCTGGAAGTCGGCCTCGGGCCAGGCCTTGTGCAGGTCCCAGGCGGTGGCCATGGGCGTGCAGGCGTCGTAGCGGCCCTGGATGATCACGGCTGGGATGTGCCGGATGCGGTCGACGTCCCTGATGAGCTGCTCGGGCTCGAACCAGCCGCCGTGGTGGAAGTAGTGGTTCTCGATCCTGGCGAACGACACCGCCATCTTGTCCTCGCCGAACTCCGCCACCAGGCTCGGGTCGGGCAGCAGGGTGATCGTGGCGCCCTCCCACTGCGACCACGCCTTGGCCGCCGCGAGCCGGACGGCGTCGTCGTCGCCTTCGAGGCGGGCGCGGTAGGCGGCCATGAGGTCGCCGCGCTCCTCGGCGGGGATCGGCGCCAGGTACGACTCCCACAGGTCGGGGAACAGGTAGCTCGCGCCCTCCTGGTAGAACCAGCGCAGCTCGTGCGGGCGCAGCGTGAAGATGCCGCGCAGCACCAGCTCGGTCGTACGGTCGGGGTGCGTCTGGGCGTAGGCCAGCGACAGCGCGCTGCCCCACGACCCGCCGAACACCTGCCACCGCTCGATGCCCAGGTGCTCGCGCAGCCGTTCCATGTCGGCCACCAGGTTCCAGGTGGTGTTGGCGGCCAGCGACGTGCCCGGCGTGCTGGCGTGCGGCAGGCTGCGCCCGCAGTTGCGCTGGTCGAACAGGACGATGCGGTACAGCTCGGGGTTCCACTGCCGCCGGTGGTTGGCGCTGCACCCGGCGCCCGGCCCGCCGTGCAGCATGACGGCCGGCTTTCCGTCGGGGTTGCCGCAGACCTCCCAGTAGATCTGGTTGCCGTCACCCACGTCGAGCAGGCCGGACTCGTAGGGTTCGATGGGCGGGTACAGAGTTCTCATGTCTCGCGATCCTGCCATGGAGCAGGAGCTCGCCGAATTGTGCCGGTCTGAGCCTAGAGTGACCGTATGGACCTGGTGACGATCGACGACATCCGCGCGGCGGCCGGGCGGATCGACGGAATCGCGGTGCGCACGCCGCTCCTGAGGATGGGCGAGGCGTGGCTGAAGCCCGAGAGCCTCCAGACCGTCGGCTCTTTCAAGATCCGCGGCGCCTACAACGCGCTGGCGGCGCTGCGTCCCGACGGCGTCGTCACGCACTCCTCCGGCAACCACGGCCAGGCGCTGGCGTTCGCGGCGGCCGAGTTCGGCGTGCCGTGCGTGGTCGTCGTGCCCGAGGGCACCCCGGCGGTCAAGGCGGCGGCGATCGAGGGATGGGGCGCCGAGCTGGTGGTCGTGCCGCCCGACCAGCGCGAGGTGACGGCCGAGCGGCTGGCCGGCGAGCGCGGCCTGACGCTGGTGCCGCCCTACGACCACCGCGCGATCATCGCCGGCCAGGGCACGATCGGGCTGGAGATCGTCGAGGACCTGCCGGACGTCGAGGCGGTGCTCGTGCCGGTCAGCGGCGGCGGGCTGGCCGCCGGCGTGGCGGCGGCGGTCAAGGCGCTGCGGCCCGACGTCCGCGTGTACGGCGTGGAGCCCGAGCTGGCCGCCGACGCCGCCGAGAGCCTGGCGGCCGGGCACGTGGTCGCCTGGGAGACCACCCGCACGTTCCGGACCATCGCCGACGGGCTGCGCGTGAACCAGGTGTCCGAGCTGACCTTCGCCCACCTGCGCGAACACCTGGAAGGCATCGTCACCGTCTCGGAGGACGAGCTGCGAGCCGCCATGCGGCACATCGCGCGCACGGCCCGCCTGGTGGCCGAGCCCAGCGGCGCGGCGACCACGGCCGCCCTGCTGTCGGGCCGCGTCCCCGCCGGGCGCACGGTGGCCGTGCTGTCCGGGGGGAACGTCGATCCTGAGCTGTTCGCCCAGGTCTACGCCTGAGCCCAGATGTGGCGGGTGAGGAACCCGCGCTCGCCGGTGGCGTACTCGTGGAAGGCCAGCCGCACCTCGGCCAGCTCGGGCACCACCGCGCGGACCATCTCGCCCTCCTTGTACTCCAGCTCGTAGCCGGGGGAGACCTGGAGGAAGTGCCGGCCGAAGTTCACCAGGGCGACGAACGGGTTCTGCGGCGACAGGGTGGCCAGGACGTCGTCGACCAGCCCGAGGTCGGGGTCGTGCACGACCATCCCGTCGCCGGTGTGGAGCTGCATGCCCTCGTACACGCCGAGCGGGGCCACGTTGTGCACCAGGTCGCGCTGGGGGTCGTAGCAGACCAGGCCGTGCGCGCGGGCGGTGGTGAACACCTGGGCCGAGCTCTCGTCCATCGTGTCCAGGTCCATCGTCACCAGGACGTGCCCGGGGTACAGGGTGACCTGCCCGGGCAGCTCCTTGGCGACGTCGGGCACGTCCCCCTCGACGGGGTCGCTCCGCTTCACCGCCAGATACGTGGCCCGGGCCTGATCCCTGCTGATCGGCACGGGCTCGTTCCAGACCATCAACTCAACGCTCATCGGTCCATCTTGCCGAACGACCACCGTGCCGGCGCGCCACTGGGGTCAAGAGTCCGTGATGTACGGTTCAGCGCGGTTTCTCGGACTGGGGCACCAGCTCCACCGTGCAATGGGCGCACCTGCTGGCCTCGGCCGGGATGTCGGACAGGCACTCGGGGCACTCCTTGGTCGTGGCGGCCTTGTCGCGGTCGAGCAGGTGGATCAGCCGCGTCATCGGGGCCACGACCAGCCAGTAGACGACCGCCGCGATGACCAGGAAGGTCAGCAGGTGGTTGAGGAAGTCGCCGTACTTGAACTGGCTGCCGTTGATCGTGAAGGAGTATTCGGCGAAGTTCGGCTGCCGGCCGCCGGTCACCGCGCCGATGAGCGGGGTGATGAGATCGGTGACCAGTGCCTGGACGAGCCCGCTGAAGGTCGCCCCGACGATGACGGCGACGGCCAGCTCGACGATGTTGCCTCGGAGTAAGAACTTCTTGAAACCGCCCATGGAGTCGGCATATTGCCGGGGGCCGCGGCCTGAAACCCCGATGGCCCCCGACAGAGCCCGATGGAGAACGTCGTGGCCGGTCAGACCTGGGGCGCGAGCCGTTCGAGATCGAAGTGGCCGTGCCGCACGCCGTCGAGGAACGCGGCCCACTCGTCGGTGGTGAACGACAGGACGGCACCGCTGGCGTCCTGACTTCCCCGCACCCAGACCCGGTCGGCGAGCATGGTGACCTCGACGCAGTCGCCATTGTTGCACCGTTGCCAGCGTGCCTGGTCAAGGGCAGGTGGGCGTTTCATCCATTACCTCCTGAAGGCGGCTGTAGAGGTATTGAGCCGAAGGTGATTTTACCTTGACAGCCGAGGATGACCAGGCGACAAAAGGGGCGGTGCACCCGCCGGCGCCGGACAAAACAAAAGGCGGGCGTCCGTGAGGACGACCGCCGGAAAAAAGCGCCGCGCGCTCAGTCGGCCTGACGTATTCCGCGCAGGAACGCGTCCCATTCCCGGGCGCTGAAAGTCAGGACAGGGCCGGCCGGGTTCTTGTTGTCCCGCACGCCGATCTCGCCGGGGGACAGCAACGCGACCTCGACGCATTCTCCGTTGTTGCAGCGCGACGCGGCCCGCCACCGCGGAGCCGCCTGGACGTCAGGGTGGTGGGACGTCATTGTCTCCCCCTCGTGCATCGACAATGGGCGCGGCGGCGGTCGGACCTCGCCGGGCGCGCTGGAAGGTGTGTGCTCGGACACCGGCGATCTCACGTGGAGAGCGAAAGCGTCCCAATGGATGAACAGTAGCACCTGGCACTTGCCACGGAAGCGAGGTCCCGATGTGTCGGAGGCATCGTGCCAGGTGGCCGGAGAAAAAGAGATGATCTCGTGACGGAGTGCTAAGCGAAGTTTGCGGCCATCTCGGTAATTCGCCGCTTCGATTCTTGGATGCCCAGCGCCTCGGCCCGCAGATGGTCGATGATCTCGCGAAACCGCCGGACCACCTTATCGGCCTCCAGGTAGAAAAGGCCCATTTGATGTTCCACGAAAATGGTGTCGGCGATGCCGGAGTCATGGTCGAACTCCATGAGCCGGAAGGTGCTGTCGAAACCCACGTGCGCGCCCGCCGTGAACGGGATGACCTGGACGGTCACGTGCGGCAGCTCGCTCAGCTCGATGAGCCGGTCGAGCTGCTCGCGCATGGCCTGCCGGCTGCCCACGTGCCGGTAGAGCACCGACTCGTCCAGCAGGACCCAGTAGCGCAGGGTGTCGTGCCGGTGCAGCCACTCCTGGCGTTTCATCCGCACTTTGACCCGGTCTTCCAGCACGTCGGGCGCGATGCGGGGCAGCCAGCCGCGGATCACGGCGCGGGCGTAGTCCTCGGTCTGGAGCAGGCCGGGGACGGTGGTGATCTCGTACTCGGTGATGGCGCTGGCCTCCGCCTCCAGGCCGAGCATCTGGCGCAGCTCGCGGTTGTCGTAGAACTGCCACCACTCCTTCTGCCTGGCGTCCTTGGCCAGCGTCATGAGCTGGGCGGACTCGGCGGCGGAGACGTCGTACAGGCGGCACAGGTCGCGCACGTCGCGCAGGCTGACGCCGCGCTGGGCGGTCTCGATCCGGCTGATCTTGGCCGGGGAGCACAGGAGGGCCTGGGCGACCTCGGCGATGCTGAGGTTCTGCTCGTTGCGCAGCTCGCGTAAGCGCATCGCCAGTTGCCGCTGCCGGAGCGTCGGGTTGGGGATGGTCATCGCCGTGCACTCCCTTGCCGCGCGGTGGCCGGTCGCCCCGGAGCGTACCCCCGGGTTCGGTTTCGAAGGCATGTGCGGTAGGTAATCGTCACCGGCACGTTCCTATGGCAAGTGCCAATTCGGGGTGGGTTTCCGGCGTCGGCGGGTAAAAGTCAGCCAAGCCGTAAGAGAGGGGGATGCCCTGGGCTGATTTGATCAAACCACCCGAGAGCGAAATGCCGCGTTCATTCCCTGACGTGATGGCTCACCAGAGGCCGTCCGTCACATAAGGCTGGGCCGACGGGGGCTCGTCGGACCGGCCGCGACGATCGTTCGCTCCTGCCAGAGCGAAGATCGACCGTCCTGATCGCGGGGGATCGGGGACGCAGCGTCGCGTCGCCCGATCGCGGGTGCGGATCCGGTGCGCGGGGGCCGCGCACCGGATCCGTGAACCTCGCCGCACCCCCCACCAGGCCGAACACGTGAGCCGCCTGCGACACCGCGCCGTCGGAGGCGGCTCACTCGATTTTTCGGAGTATTCCGGACGGACGCGTGGGAAGGAACAGGGTGGCCTTGTCCGGCGGAGCGGGGGAACAGAACATGGGGAGAGACCGCAAGGGAGCCTCGATGATCGAGATCTGGCCTGGAGACCCCTATCCCCTAGGGGCGACCTACGACGGCGCGGGCACGAACTTCTCGCTCTACACCGAGGTGGCCCAGGCGGTGGAGCTGTGCCTGTTCGACGAGGACAACGTCGAGTCGCGGGTGCCGCTCACGGAGGTCGACGGGTTCATCTGGCACGGTTACCTGCCCGGCATCGGCCCCGGCCAGCGTTACGGCTACCGGGTGCACGGGCCGTACGAGCCGGCGCGCGGGCTGCGCTGCAACCCCAACAAGCTGCTGCTCGACCCGTACGCGATGGCGATCGAGGGCGGCGTCGACTGGCACGAGGCCGTCTACGGCTACCGGTTCGGCCAGCCGGACACGCGCAACGACGCCGACTCGTCCCCGTACGTGCCGCGGTCCATCGTGATCAACCCGTTCTTCGGGTGGGGGCACGACCGGCCGCCGGCGACGCCGTACCACGACACGGTGATCTACGAGGCCCACGTGCGCGGGCTGACGATAAGCCATCCCAAGATCCCCAAGCACCTGCGCGGCACGTACGCGGCGCTCGGCCACCCCGAGATCCTCGACCACCTCACCAAGCTCGGCGTGACGGCGCTGGAGCTGATGCCGGTGCACCAGTTCGTCACCGACCACATCCTGGAGCAGCGCGGCCTGTCCAACTACTGGGGCTACAACTCCATCGGCTTCTTCGCCCCGCACAACCGCTACTCCAGCACCGGGCAGCGCGGCGGGCAGGTGCTGGAGTTCAAGGCGATGGTGCGCAGCCTGCACGAGGCGGGCATCGAGGTCATCCTCGACGTCGTCTACAACCACACCGCCGAGGGCAACCACCTGGGGCCGACGCTGGGGTTCAGGGGCATCGACAACAGCAACTACTACCGCCTGGTCGAGAACGACAAGCGCTACTACGTCGACACCACCGGCACGGGCAACAGCCTGCTCATGCGCTCGCCGCACGTCCTGCAGATGATCATGGACTCGCTCCGCTACTGGGTCATCGAGATGCACGTCGACGGGTTCCGCTTCGACCTCGCCTCCACCCTCGCCCGCGAGCTGCACGAGGTCGACCGGCTGAGCGCGTTCTTCGACCTGGTACAGCAGGACCCGGTGTTGTCGCAGGTCAAGCTCATCGCCGAGCCCTGGGACGTCGGCCCCGGCGGCTACCAGGTCGGCAACTTCCCCTCCCGCTGGACCGAGTGGAACGGCCGCTACCGCGACACGATCCGCGACCTGTGGCGCGGGCAGGCCGCCACGCTGCCCGAGTTCGGCTCCCGCTTCACCGGTTCGAGCGACCTGTACAAGGACGACAGCCGCCGCCCGGCCGCCTCCATCAACTTCGTGACCTGCCACGACGGCTTCACCCTGCAGGATCTCGTCGCGTACAACGACAAGCACAACGAAGCGAACAAAGAGGGCAACCGCGACGGCACCGACGACAACCGGTCGTGGAACTGCGGCGAGGAGGGCCCGGCGAGCCTGGCCATCGAGTCGCTGCGCGAGCAGCAGAAGCGCAACTTCCTCACCACGTTGTTCCTGTCGCAGGGCGTGCCGATGCTCTCGCACGGCGACGAGCTGGGCCGCTCGCAGAAGGGCAACAACAACGGCTACTGCCAGGACAACGAGCTGACCTGGGTCGACTGGTCCGACATCCGGGAGAACTGGCTGCTGCTGGAGTTCACCCAGGAGCTCGCGGCGCTGCGGAAGAAGCATCCGGTCTTCCGGCGCAGGAGGTTCTTCTACGGCAAGCCGGTGCGCGGGCTGAGCGACATCGCCTGGCTCACCCCGTCCGGGGAGGAGATGACCGACAGCGACTGGAACGTCGGCTACGCCAAGTCGCTGGCCGTCTTCCTCAACGGCGACGCCATCACCGAGCCCGACCGGCGCGGCCGCCCGATCCGGGACGACTCCTTCCTGCTGCTGTTCAACGCCCACCACGACACGATCAAGTTCACGATCCCCCAGGACTACGGCGAGATGTGGCACACCGAGATCGACACCGCGATGCCCATCAGGCTCGACGTGCGGATGGTGCGCGCCGGCGAGGCGATCGAGGTCCCCGGACGCAGCGTGCGGGTGCTGCGCCGTGTCTAGGCCGACCTCGACGTACCGGGTGCAGCTCACCCCCGACTTCGGTTTCGCCCAGGTCGCCGAGATCGCCGGCTACCTGCGCGACCTCGGCGTCAGCCACGTCTACCTGTCGCCGGTGCTCCAGGCCACGCCCGGGTCGCGGCACGGCTACGACGTCGTCGACCACTCCAGGATCAGGGAGGAGTTCGGCGGGGCCACCGGCTTCCGCGAGATGGCCCAGGAACTGGCCGCGCACGACCTGGGCATCGTCATCGACATCGTGCCCAACCACATGAACACGATGAACGCCCAGTTCTGGTCGGTGCTCAAGGACGGGCCAGCCTCGCCGTACGCGAACTGGTTCGACATCGAGTGGGTGGAGGGGAAGGTGGCCCTGCCGGTGCTCGGCGACGACACCGAGCCCGTGGTCGACGGCGACGTCCTGCGCTACCACGAGCACGCCTTCCCCCACCCGGGCCACTACCGGCTGGTCGACTGGCGCGAGGGCCCCGGCTACCGGCGCTTCTTCGACGTGTCGTCGCTGATCGGGCTGCGCGTGGAGGACCCGGCGGTGCTGTTCGCCACGCACGAGGTGATCTTCTGGCTGCTCGACGAGGGCCTGGTCGACGGGTTGCGCATCGACCATCCCGACGGCCTGGCCGACCCCCGCGGCTACCTCGACCGGCTGCGCGAGCGGACCGGCGGCCCCTGGACGGTCGTGGAGAAGATCCTCATCGGCCCCGAGCGGCTGCAGCCCGACTGGGCCTGCGACGGCACGACCGGCTACGAGGTGCTCAACCGGGTCAACGGCCTGTTCGTCGACCCTTCGGGCAAGGAGCCGCTGGTCCGGCTGTTCAGCGAGCTGACCGGGCAGCCCGACGACTACCGTCCGGTGATGACGCAGGCCAAGCGCGAGGTGCTCGACCTGTTCTTCGGGGCGGAGATCGACCGGCTGGCCAGGGTCACCGGCTGCGCGCCCGCCGCGGTGTCGGAGCTGCTGGCCGCGATGCCGCTCTACCGCGCCTACCTGGTGCCGGGGGAGGAGCCGCCGCCCGAGTCGGTGGAGATCGTCGAGCTGGCCGCCGCGGAGTGCTCGCCCGCCGTGCGGCCGCTCGTCCAGGAGGTCCTGTACGGCTCGCCGGAGGCGATCGTGCGCTTCCAGCAGACGTGCGGGCCGGTCATGGCCAAGGGCGTGGAGGACACCGCGCTGTACCGGTGGTTCCCGCTGTCGTGCCTCAACGAGGTGGGCGGCGAGCCGGACGTGTTCGGCGTCTCGGTCGAGGAGTTCCATGACTTCTGCGGGGAGATGTCCCCGTACACGATGACGACCCTGTCCACGCACGACACCAAGCGGTCGGAGGACGTGCGGGCCCGGTTGTCGGTGTTGTCGGAGATGCCGCGGGAGTGGGCGTCCGTGGTGTCCGAGTGGTCGCGGGAGCTCTCCTTCGACCCCCACCTCGACTACCTGGCCTGGCAGAACCTCATGGCCGCCTGGCCGATCTCCGCGGAACGCTTCACCGACTACCTGCTCAAGGCGGCTCGCGAGGCCAAGACCGCGATCTCGTGGGTGCGTCCGGACGCCGGCTACGAGCGGCGGCTGCGGGAGTTCGCGCAGGCCGCCGTGCGGCTGCCGGTGGAGGAGTTCACCGAGCGCATCGAGCCGTTCGCGATGTCGAACTCGCTCGGGGCCAAGCTGGTGCAGCTCATGATGCCCGGAGTGCCCGACGTGTACCAGGGCAACGAGACCACCGACTTCTCGCTGGTCGATCCGGACAACCGGCGGCCCGTGACGTACCCGCGCAAGCCCGAGACCTCCTGGGACGCCGCCAAGCTCCTGGTCACCACGCAGGCGTTGCGGCTGCGCAGGCGGCTCGGGGGCGCGGCGCCGTACCTGCCGCTGCGGGCGGAGGGGGAGGCGGCCGAGCACGCGATCGCCTTCGCCAGGGGCGAAGGCCCGCAGGCGGTGGCGGTCGCCACCAGGCTGCCGGTACGCCTCGCGCGCCGCTCCGCGGTCGCCGGCCACTCGGTGTGGGGCGAGACCACCTTGACGCTGCCCGGCGGATCCTGGCGCGACCTGCTCACCGGCGAGCCGTACTCGGGGACGGTTCCGCTGGCCCGGCTGCTCGATCAGTACCCCGTCTCACTGCTGGAGCGACATGATCTTTGAGGTCTGGGCACCGAAGGCCACGGCTGTCGAGGTCGACGTTCTGGACGGACGCCGGCCGATGTCCCAGGGGGAGAGAGGCTGGTGGTGGGCCGAGGTCGCCGAGGCCGGCCACGGCACCAGGTACGCCTTCGTCCTCGACGGCGGCGGGCCCTACCCCGACCCGCGCTCCCGGCGGCAGCCGGAGGGGGTGTTCGGGCCGAGCGCGGTCTACGAGCACGACCGCTTCACCTGGTCCGACCACGACTGGAAGGGCCGCGACCTGCGCGGTTCGGTGATCTACGAGCTGCACGTCGGGACGTTCACCGGCGAGGGCACGTTCGCCGCGGCGATCGAGCGGCTGGAGCACCTGGTCGAGCTCTGCGTGGACTTCGTGGAGATCATGCCGGTCGCCCCCGTCCCCGGCGGGCGCAACTGGGGGTACGACGGCGTCGACCTCTACGCGGTCAACGAGACGTACGGCGGGCCCGACGGGCTGAAGTCGTTCGTGGACGCCTGCCACCGGGCCGGGATCGGCGTCATCCTGGACGTGGTCTACAACCACCTGGGGCCGTCGGGCAACTTCCTCCACCCCTTTGGTCCGTATTTTTCCGGCTTTGCTGGTAGCTATTGGGGCGAAGCGGTCAACCTGGACGGGCCGGGGTCCGACGAGGTCCGCCGGTACTTCGTCGGCAACGCCGTCCAGTGGCTGCGCGACTACCACATCGACGGGCTGCGGCTGGACGCCGTCCACGCCCTGCACGACAAGCGCGCCCGACACCTGCTGGCCGAGCTGTCGGAGGAGGTCGACGCGCTGGCCTGCTCGCTCGGCCGGCCGCTGTCGCTGATCGCCGAGTCCGACCTCAACGACCCGCGCATGGTGCGCCCGCTGGAGGCCGGCGGCCTGGGGATGACCGCGCAGTGGAACGACGACGTCCACCACGCCCTGCACACCGCCGTGAGCGGCGAGAGCCACGGCTACTACGCGGACTTCGCCGACCCGTCGGCACTGGCCAAGGTGCTGACCCAGGGCGTGCTGCACGACGGCGGCCACTCCAGCTTCCGCGACCGGGCGCACGGGCAGCCCTTCACCGGCGTGCCCGGACACCGGCTGGTCGCCTGCCTGCAGAACCACGACCAGATCGGCAACCGGCCCGGCGGCGACCGGCTGCCCGTGTCCGCGCTCAGGCTGGGCGCCGGGCTGCTGCTGACCTCGCCGTTCACGCCGATGTTGTTCATGGGGGAGGAGTGGGGGGCCGGCACGCCGTTCCTGTTCTTCTCCGACCACGTGGAGCCCGAGCTGCGGGAGAGCGAGGGGACGCGGCGCGAGCGCGAGTTCGACGGCTTCGGGTACGCCTGGGACGCGCCGAACCCGTCCGACGAGGAGGCGTTCCTGCGTTCCAAGCTGGACTGGAGCGAGCTGAAGGAGGAGGAGAACTGGTCCCTGCTGTGCTGGTACCGGGACCTCATCGCGCTGCGCAAGGCGCTGCCGGAGCTGTCGGATCCGCGGCTGGACCGGGTCCGGGTGGAGGCGGATCCGGCGGGCAGGTGGCTGGTCATGTGGCGCGGGACGGTGTGCGTCAGCGTCAACTTCTCGCCGGAGACGCTGACGTTGCCGCCGGCAGGCGCCACCCTCCTCCTGGCCTCGGACGACCCGGTCGCCACGGGCCCTGACGGCCTCCGCCTCCCCGGCCAAACCCTGGCCATCACCCGCACCACCCCCTGACCCCTTTGGTTGGACGGCTTCCGCCTCCTGTGCCCTCGTCCACCCCTGACCGGCCGACCTCCGCCTTCCTGGTGGTTGTCCACAGGGTGGGGGCCGGGCGGCGGGTTCGTCCCCAGAACCGGGTTCGGCCGCACCGCCGCCGGCCGGGTTCCGGATCCTGGGTGCCTCACCACGTTCTCGAAGGCGAGGCACCTCATGAAGATCGTCCTGCCGCTCCCCGCCATGCTGACCTCACTGTTCGTCGTAGCCGTGGAGCACCTGCCGTTCGACGTCGACACGTTCGTGCCCTGGCGCGTCCCCGGGCCGTACCGGAAGGCGGCCCGTGACGCGCTCGACACCCCGCCGTCCCTGACCGTCACCCATGTCCCCGCCCCCTGGCGACCGGCCGGCCTCACCCTCACGGGCGACGAACGACGGCGGCTGCGCCGGGCCGGTCAACACGTGCTGGTGTCCACCACCGTGCCCCCACGCCGCCTGCCCGGCAACGCGCAGACCGCCAGAGCCGTCGCCCGCGCCCTCGCCCGCCAGTGCGACGGCCTGCTGATCGACCCGTCCACCGCCTCGGCCGTGCCCGCCTGCCCGAGGTCGCCGGGCGAGCCGGAAGACTTCCGCCTCGGCGACGACTGGCTCACCTGGGACGTGCAGATGCGCGACGACGCCACCTGCCCGCCGTGGGACCCGTCCGAGACGGCCGCCTGCGACTGCCTGCGCGTCACCTCGCGCGGCCTGAGCCGCTTCGCGCTGCCGGAGATCACCCTCGACGGCGCCGCCTGCGCCCACAGCCGCTGCGCGACGGCCCTCCTCCGATCGGTGGCCCATCGCCTGGTCGCCGACCAGCTCGCCCACCTGCGGGCGCACCCCCTGGCCAGCTGCCACGAGATCGACGACCTCCTGCGGATCCAGCCGTCCGGCGCTCTGCGGGGCGTCCCGCCGTTCGGCGTGCGGCTGACCCCGTGCGACGGCGACCTCGGCGGACCGAACAGCTCGGGCGCCATCCGCCGCCTGAAGGTGGGTCCCGCCCCCGGCTCCGGCCGGCTCACCTGTCTGAAGGTGGGGCCGCCTTCCGGCTTCACCGGCTCGGTCAACGACTGGCTCCACGCCGCCGGCAGCCTCGACCTGACCTCCGCCGACCACCCCGCACGCCCGGCCCTCGCCGCCTGACCCCCGCCCCCGCGAGACGGCCAGACCCGTGGAACAGCCGCGTGCCACCCCGCTCATGAGGGCGTCTCACGCCTCCGTCGAACGTCGCCGGGGCGCAGGTCGCGCTCATGAGCGCCGTCTCACGCCCTCGGTGAACGTACGTCCGGGCGCCGGTCCGGCGCGAGGCAGGTGATCAGCGATGCAGGATCCGGGTGAGGGCCTGGTCGAGCGTGGACATGGGGTCGGAGGTGGGGCGAGGGGCGCGCCAGGCCACGTACCCGTCGGGCCGCACCAGGACGGCGCCGCCTTCCCGCACCCCGTACCGCTCCCGCCAGCGGCCCTCCACGTCCACCAGCTCGTCGTCCACCAGGATGCGGGTGAGCTGCACGCCCAGGCGCTCCTTGACCACGCGGCCGGCGTCCATCCAGACCTGGCCGCCGCACTTGTCGGCCAGCAGGACGAAGCCCGAGCCGAACAGGTCGATGGTCGAGATGCGCTGCCCCTCCCAGTCGAGCACGACGTGCGGGGCGCGGCTGCCGGGCCGGCCGCTCGGGACACGCGGGTCCTCCAGGAGCGAGCCGTCGTCCCCGGGCTCCTCCAGGACGGCGGCGGAGTGGTACCGGTAGCCGAGCATCGCCTGCAGGAAGTCCTCCAGGGGCTCGGGGTAGTCAAAGCGCTCGTCCACGGGCATGCGCACGCTGAGGTTGGCGAGCTGGGCGTCGGCGGTCAGGGCGCCGATCGGGCGGCGCTCGGCGTCGTAGGTGTCCAGGAAGCCGGGTCCGGCCTGCCCGCTGAGCACCAGCCAGAGACGCCAGGCGATGTCGCAGCCGTCCTGGAGGGCGGTGCTGCCGCCCTGGCCGCCGGTGGGCGGCATGGTGTGGGCGGCGTCGCCGGCGAAGAAGACGCGTCCGGCGCGGAAGGTGTCGGCCACGACGTGCGCCAGACTGAACGTCGCCGTGTCGAGCACCTGCACGTCCAGGTCCGGGATGCCGGTTCCGGCGCGGATGAGCTCGACGCAGCGTTCCTCGGTGAGGGCGTCCGCGCCGCCGTCCGGGGAGGGGGTCTGGTTGATGCCGAGCACGTGCGCGCCGACGCCCGTGCCGGTCACGATGACGCCGGTGAACGCGTCGTTGTGCAGGTACCAGACGATGACCTCGCGCTCGTTCACCAGGCCGGTCAGGTCGGCGTCGAACATGATCGAGCGCATCTGCACGAGGTCGCCCCTGCCGGAGGTGGGCACGGCCAGCAGCTCGCGCAGCGGGCTCCGGTGGCCGTCGGCCGCCACCACGTAGTCGGCCCGTACGACGCTTTCCTCGCCGTCGGCGGCGCGGATCACGGCGGTGACGCCGTCGTCGTCCTGGTCGAGGGAGATCAGCTCGGTGGAGAAGCGCAGGTCGGCGCCGAGCTCGTCGGCGTAGGCGCGCAGCACCCGCTCGACCTCCGACTGGGGAGCGCCCACGCGGGGCACAGGGGTGAGATCGGCCAGGACGTCGGATTCGCCCGTCTCCTCGAAGATCATCTGCGGGTCGGGGTCGGCCAGCGTCTTGGCGATCGCGATGCGCATGGAGTCGCCGATGCCGATCCAGATGTCGGCGAACGTCTGCTCGATCCCGGGGAGCGGCCGCAGCAGCTCGACGGCTCGCGGTCCCATGCCGAACGCCTTGGGCTGGATGGACGTGCTCGGGTGCCGCTCGACCAGAATGACGGGCACCTCGCGCCACGCCAGCAGCGCGGCAGCGCTGAGGCCCGCGTACCCGCCGCCGACCACCAGCACGGGCACTCGCTCTTGTCTCATTGCCTCCACCTCCGGGCACGAGTAGTATCGCGTTCCTCGATCAAGCGACACGATATGTCGCGTCTACGAAGCCGGTCAAGACATATCGCGTTTCCAACATTCATCGGACCTCTAAGCGTCCCTGGGGAAGCGCACCGCCTTCTGCCCCGAGGTCGAGCGGACGCTGCCCGCCCCGCCCGCGAGCCACGCAGCGCCGACACCCCCGGAAGGCCGACCCGTGGCACGTCGGCCCATGGCACGTCGACCCATGGCATGTCGACCCATGGCATGTCGACCCAAGCTCCGGCGCTACGCACCGGCGACGGGTCACCACGCCATGTGTCCGCTACGAGGCTCCGCACTACGCATCCCTCACAGGGGTCGCGCCGTGTACCCGCCACAGGGCCCCTCACCGCATGCCCGTCATGGGGGGCTCCTGTCCTATGCCCACCATGGGGACTGCGTGCCCGCTACGGAGTCTGCACTACGCGCCCGTTACGGAGGTTGTGAGCCCTGTGCCCGCCGTGGGGCTGTGCGCCGCGTACCCGATGCGGGGCTCTCCACCCTGTGCCCGCTATGGGACGGGTGTGCGTCACCCGCTTGCCGCGCGGCTCCTCGGTACGTGCTGCTCTGTGGCGGCTTCGCGCCATGTGTCTGTCGCCGGCGCTCCTCCCCACGTGCCCGCTAAGGGATCTCTGCCCCTGTGCCACCGTGGGGGCCGCGCCGCATGCAAGCTGCGGTGCTCAGCACCACACGCCCGCTACGGGACGGGTGTGCGTCACGTGCCTGCTGCGCGGCTTCTGGCCATGTGTTGCTACGAGGACGGTTCCGAGCCCTTGCCCGCTGCGGGGGCTCCTCGCCACGTGCTTGCCACGGGGGTTTCCTACCACCTGTGCCTTGGGGACGCGCCGCATGCCCGCTGAGGGGCTTCGCGCTCCGCGACCGCTACGGAGACTCTGAGCCGGTGCCTCCTGGGGTCCTTCGCGCTACGCGCCCGCTGCGGGGGCTCTGAGCCCTGTGCCCGCTGTGGGGGCTGTGCGTCGCGCTTCCCGGGGCTTCCCGCCATGTGCCCGCCACGAGGGATGGGGGCGGGCTACGTGCTACGTGCTGTTGCGCGGCTCCTCGGCGCGTGTTGCTCTGGGACGGCTCCGCGGGACGGGGATGGGGGCGGTTGGTGGGCGGTCGGGGTCGGATGTCGAGGGGCTGGCTGGGGCGGCTTCTGGGGGTGAGGTGCCCTGGTGGGGGGTGAGGGGTGCTGCTTGCAGTTGCGGGTGTTCTGCTTGTGGGGGAGGTGGGTCAGGGGAGGTGGCGTTCGAGGCTTTGGAGTTTGGAGGTCATGCCGTCCGTCACGCCTGGGCGGAGGTCGGCCTTGAGGACCAGGCTGACTCTCGGGGCGACCTCGGAGACGGCGTCTACCGCGCGCCGGACGACGTCCATGACCTCGTCCCATTCGCCTTCGATCGTGGTGAACATCGCGTCCGTGCGGTTCGGGAGGCCGCTCTCGCGGACGACCTTGACGGCGCGGGCTACCGGTTCGGCGACCCCTTCGCCGACGCCCAGCGGGGTGATGGAGAAGGCCACGATCATGGCGACAGATCCCTCGGAGAACGGAAAGAGCCCGGACGAGACGATCGTATCCGGGGCGAAGAGCCACGACGCGGGTGGGGCGTCGTGGCTGATCGCCGTACGTCAGAGGTCACGACGTGATGGGCACCGTGGCCGGCGTCGTACGACGGAGCCACGACGCGGGTGGGGCGTCGTGGCTGATCGCCGTACGTCAGAGGTCACGACGTGATGGGCACCGTGGCCGGCGTCGTACGACGGAGCCGCGGCGCGGAGGGGGCGCCGTGGCTGATCGCCGTACGTCGGAGCCGCGGCGCGGGAGGGGCGTCGTGGCCTGTCGCCGTGCGCCGGAGTGGCAACCCCGGGCGAGGCGTCGCGGCCGGTCGACGTACCTCACGTCACCTCACGTCACCTCACGTGAAGAGGTCACGTCTGAAGAGGTCACGTCTGAAGAGGTCACGCGTGGTCGTGGTCGTGGTGGTCCTCGTCGTCGTCCTCGCTCGGCCCCTCGGACGGCTCCACCCCGAGGACGGCCTCGCGCGGCTCGATCTCGGTGATGTGGTCCACGAGCTGCAGCACGTGGTCCGGCTCGATCAGCCACTGCAGCGCCGAGGCGCCGGTCTCGTCGGAGTTGACGAGGTCGGCCTGCTCGGAGCGCTCCTCGTCGCTGAGGTCGGCGTCGGGATGCCGGATCTCGGCCAGCGCCGCCGCCTGCAGCGCGTTCACGTCGAGCACCTCAACGGTCAGCTCGACCGTAAGGCGCAGGTATTTCGGTTCATCACTCATGGCGACGATGCTAGGGCAGCTTCCACTCGACAGGTGCGGCGCCTTGCTGGGTGAGCAGCTCATTGGCGCGGCTGAACGGCCGCGAGCCGAAGAAGCCGCTGCGCGCCGACAGCGGGGACGGGTGCGCCGACTCGATGCGCGGCACGCTGCCGAGCATGGGCGCGAGGTTGCGGGCGTCGCGGCCCCACAGGATGGCCACCATCGGCTTGTCGCGGGCCACGAGGGCGCGGATCGCCTGCTCGGTGACCTGCTCCCAGCCCTTGCCCCGGTGGGAGGCGGGCTTGCCCGGCATGACGGTCAGGACCCTGTTGAGCAGCAGCACGCCCTGCTCGGCCCACGGGGTCAGGTCGCCGTTGGCGGGACGGGGGAGGCCGAGGTCGGACTCCATCTCCTTGTAGATGTTGAGCAGGCTCCCGGGGATCGGCCGCACCTCGGGCGCCACCGAGAACGACAGTCCGACGGGGTGGCCGGGCGTGGGGTAGGGGTCCTGACCCACGATCAGCACCCTGACGTCGTCGAAGGGCTGGTTGAACGCGCGCAGGACGTTGGGGCCCGCGGGCAGGTACTGCCTGCCCTCGGCGATCTCGTTGCGCAGGAACTCACCCATCAAGGAGATCTGCTCGGATACGGGCTCAAGAGCCTGAGCCCATCCGGCTTCGACGACTTCATGCAAAGGACGACCGGCCATGGCCGTGAAGCTTATCTAGGTCTGGTACGGCTTGCCGCCCAAACGGACGCGCAAGCCGTACCGGAATGATCACAACGACGGCTTGCCGGGCTGGAAGAGCCAGGCGTCGAAGAGGGCGTCGAGCTGCCTGCCGGACACGCGTTCGGCCAGGGCGACGAAGGCGGCGGTGTCGGCGTTGCCGTACTTGTGGTCGTTCGCCCAGGTGCGCAGGATCGTGAAGAACGCGTTGTCGCCGACGGTCCGGCGCAGGACGTGCAAGGTCGCCGCGCCGCGGTCGTAGACGGGGTCGTGGAAGAGCGCGGCGGCGCCGCCGGGGTCGGCGGTGGGCGTCTGCCAGAACTCGTCGTCGGCGGGCCTGGCGTAGACGCCGTCGAAGGACGTCTGCACGGTACGGCTGCCGATCTTCTCCAGCCAGAGCCATTCCGCGTACGTCGCGAAGCCCTCGTTCAGCCTGATGTCCCGCCATAAGGTGGGCGTCACCGAGTCGCCGAACCACTGGTGGGCCAGCTCGTGCGCGAGCAGCGACTCGCCGGGCACCACGGGGTAGATGGGCCGGGTCTGGGTCTCCAGGGCGTAGCCGACGTTCGGCTCGTGGTCCACGATCCCGCCGGTGGAGGAGAAGGGGTACGGGCCGAAGAGCGAGCTGAAGTAGTCCAGGACGGGGGCGTGGCGGGCGGCGAAGTCCGTCGCCTTGGCGGCGAGCTTGGGGTCCACGGCGGTGATCACCCGGTAGCCGCCGGATCTGGTGTCGGTGAGCTGGAACTTGCCGATCGACACCGTGGTCAGGTAGCCGGCCATGGGCTCGCGGGCGTCCCACACGTAGGTGGTCCGGCCGCCGGACGACGTCCTGGCCACCAGGTCGCCGTTGGCCACCGCGACCCTGGTGCTGGGCACGGTGACCGAGAACCGGTAGGTCGCCTTGTCCGACAGGTGATGGTTGCCGGGGTACCAGGTCATCGCGCCCTGCGGCTCGTTGGCGTTGAAGACGCCGTCGCTGGTCCTGATCCAGCCGTCCCTGGAGCCGTCGGGGTCGAGGACGTGGGTGGGCCTGCCGTCGTACCGGACGACGACGGAGAAGCCCTGGCCGGAGGCAAGCGCGGCGGCGGGGGTGACGACCAGTTCGTCGCCGCTGCGGGTGAAGGCGGCGGGCCGGCCGTCCACGGTGACCGAGCGTACGGACAGCGAGCCGGACAGGTCGAGGTCGAAGCGGCTCAGCGCCTGGGTGGCACGGGCCGTGACGGTGGCGACGCCGGTCAGGACGTTGGAGGAGGGCTCGTAGTCGAGGGCGAGGTCGTAGTGGCCGGCGTCGTAGCCGCCGTTCCCCTGACCGGGGAAGTACGGGTCGCCCGCCCCGGGCGCGCCCGGGGTGCCGCCGAGCGCGGCGGCGGGGGTGAGGGGGAGGGAGATGAAGGCTGCTGCGGCGAGGGCGAGAAGACGCTTCATGAACAATCATCGGAGGTCCGGAAGGACGTGTTACGGGCGCCCGCCTGCCCCCCTCGGGAGGCGGGCGCCCGCCGGGAATGGCCTACTTGACGGAACCGGCCATCATGCCCTGGACGAAGTACCGCTGGAAGGCGAAGAACAGCACCAGCGGGATGATCAGTGACAGGAACGCCCCGGAGGAGAGGATGTCGACGTTCGATCCGAACTGCCGCATCTGGGACTGCAGGGCCTTGGTCATCGGCTGGTTGTCGGTGTTGGCGAACACGAGCGCGATGAGCATGTCGTTCCACACCCACAGGAACTGGAAGATCCCCAGCGAGGCGATGGCCGGCTTGCCCAGCGGGAACACCACCTGGGCGAAGATCTTCCACTCGGGTGCGCCGTCCATCCTGGCCGCCTCAAGGAGCGAGGCCGGGATGCCGACGAAGAAGTTGCGCAGCAGGAAGATGGCGAACGGCAGGCCGAACGCCGTGTGGAACAGCACCACGCCGGGGATCGAGCCGAAGATCCCGATCCCGCCGTAGAAGGCGGCGACGGGGATCAGCGCGATCTGGATCGGCACGATCAGCAGGCCCACCACGACCAGGAACGCCGTGTCCCGGCCGCGGAAGTCCATCCACGCGAACGCGTACGCCGCCATGGCCGCGATGCCGATCACCAGGATCGTGGTCGGCACGGTGATGGCCACCGTGTTCCAGAACGACGAGGTGAAGCCGCTGGCCAGCAGGTTCTTGTAGTTGGCCACGGTCAGCTCGGCGGGCTTGGTGAAGATCGTCCACCAGCCCTCGGCGTTGTTCACCTTCACCGTGCGCAGGGAGACGACCAGCAGGCCGAGCGTCGGCACCAGCCAGAACAGGCCGAGCACGATCATGATCACCTGGACGGCCCCGCCGCCGAGGCGGTCCACGATCCTGCTCGCCACGCCCCTGCGCGGCGCGCCCGACTCCAGTCCGTGAGAGGCGTTCACGGTCGCGGTCGTCATGTGTCTTCCCTTCTGAACCGGCGGATGTTCATGATCATGAAGGGGAGGACCAGGATGAGCAGGAACACCGCGAGTGCGCTGCCGAGCCCCTGGTTGTTCCCGCCGCCGAACGACACGCGCCACATCTCCAGCGCGACCACGTTCGACTGCGGCTGAACCGAGGCCGGCGCGATGATGTAGACCAGGTCGAAGACCTTCAGCGTATTGATGATCATCGTCACGAAGACGACGAGCAGCACCGGCGACAGCAGCGGCACGGTGATCCGCCGGAACACCTGCCACTCGGTCGCGCCGTCGATGCGGGCGGCCTCCAGGGCGTCCCGCGGGATGGCGGCGAGGCCGGCGGCGATCAGCACCATCGCGAACCCGGCCCACACCCAGACGAACGCGCCGATGATCGCCGGCGTGATGAGCGTCTGGCCGAGCCAGGTCAGGCCGCCGTAGCTGGCCTGGAAGTTCGACGCCGGCAGCCGTACGACGTAGGAGCCCGCGGGCAGGCCGTCGAAGCGGAACGTGCCGTCGTCGGCGGTCGTGGCGGTGCCGGCCACCTTGCCGTTCTGGACCGCCTCGACGGTGATGCCGGGCAGGCCCTTCTCCGTCGGGTCGACCGCGCCGCTCTGGCCGCCGCCGCCCTGGGTGAAGTCGAACCAGACGGTCCCGGACAGGCCGTCGCCCGAGGGGGCGCGGGCGGTCTGGGCGTTGGACGGCATGGTCTGCGGCTTGACGCCGACGATCGGGATCAGCACCGGCTTGCCCGCCTGGGCGGGCTCCTTGGTGACGACCGCGCCGTTCTGCTCGGTCACCGGAGACTGGTCGCCGCCGCGCGGCCGGGCCTCGGGGTAGCCCTTGGAGGAGGAGAACGTGTCGTGCACGGTGGTGAGCACGGCGTTGGCCAGGCCCTTGTCGGGGCTCTCCTCGTACACCAGGCGGAAGATGACGCCCGCGGCCATGAGCGAGACCGCCATGGGCATGAACACGATCAGCTTGAACGCCGTCGCCCACTTGATGCGCTCGGTCAGCACCGCGAAGATCAGGCCGATCGTGGTGACCACGATCGGCGCCACGACCACCCAGATGAGGTTGTTGCGGATGGTGACCAGCATGCCCTGGTCGCTGAAGATCGTGGCGTAGTTGCCCAGCCCCACGAACCCGCTGCCCGAGGCGTCGAACAGGCTGCGGAAGATGGAGTAGACGATGGGGTAGACCACCCAGACGCCGAGCAGCAGGGCTGCCGGCAGGAGGAAGGCGATGGCGACCGCCGGCGATGGGCCGAGGCGTCGTCTCTTACGGGGGGTTTCAGCCGGTCCTGCGGAAGGCCCGCCCGCGATCTTCGCGGGCGGGGCCGCCGGGCCGTCCAACCGTTCGGTCACGGCCTTACCTCTTTACTTCCAGGCCTTCTTGGCCTCGGCCTCGAGCGCCGCCTGGGCGCCCTTGACGTCGCTCGGGTTGCGCAGGAAGTCCTGGAGGACCTTCCACTCGCCCTTGCCGTCGGTGCCGCCGAAGGCGCTCGGGGCCAGGTCCGACATGTCGTAGCGGACGGCGTCGCCGGCGGAGACGATCGTCTGGCCGAGCTGCTTGGTCAGCTCGTCGGGGTAGTTGTCGGGGGAGACGTTCTTGTTGGGCGACAGGTAGCCGGGGAGCTTGGCCCAGATCTCGCCGCCCTCCTTGGAGGCCAGGAACTGCACCAGGGCCATCGCGCCGGGGGAGTCCTTCATGACCACGGCCACGTCGCCGCCGAGCACGACCGGGGCGGTGTCGCCGGCCTTCGGGAACGGGAAGTACTTGGCGCCCTCGCCGACCTTGGCGCCGTCCTGGGTGGCCTGGGTGGCGACGAAGTCGGCCTCGATGACCATGGCGGCCTTCTTGTTGCCGTAGACCTTGGTCACGCAGGTCGGGAAGTCGGTCTGCAGCGCGCCGGAGGCGCCGTCGAGCACGAACTCCTTCTTGCCCGCGATCTGCGCGATCTTCTCCAGGGCGGTGGCGACGCTGGGGTCGGTCCAGGGGATCTCGTGCTTGGAGAGCTTGTCGTAGTTCTCCGGGCCGGCGCTGGACAGGTAGACGTTCTCGAACAGGTCGGTCAGCGTCCAGCCGGAGGCGCCGCAGAGGGAGAAGGGCGGGGTGCCGGAGTCGGCGATGGTCTGGCCGGCCTTGATCAGCTCGTCCCAGGTCGTCGGCACCTGGACGCCGGCCTCCTCGAACGCCTCGGAGCGGTACCAGACCAGCGACTTGTGCGCCGCCTTGATGAGCACGCCGTACACCTTGCCGTCGGCGGAGCCGAGCTCCTTCCAGTACGGCGTGTAGTTGGTGTCGATCTCCTGGGTGACCTCGGCGGACAGCGGCTTGAGCGCGTCCTGCTTGGCGTACTGCTGCACCAGACCCGGCTGCGGCAGGATCGCGACGTCCGGCGGGTTCTTGCCCTGGATGCGCGGGCCGAGGTAGGCGCCGGTGTCCTCACCCGTGGAGGCGTAGGTGACGGTGGCGCCGGTCTTGTCGGAGAAGGCCTTGAGCACCTGCTCGAAGTTCTTCTGCTCCGCGCCGGTCCACTTGGCCGCGACCTCCAGCTTGACGCCTTCGAGCGTCTTGGCGCCGGCGGCGGAACTGGCCGGCGCCGACTCCGAGGCGGTGGGGGTCGTCGTCGTCGGGGCGTTGCCGCAGGCGGCGACGGCTACCGCGAGCCCTGCCAGGACTACTGCTGCACTGGCTTTACGCATGGCTTGCCTCACTGGGTTCTGATGATCTCTTCGAGTTCTGACTTCATGGAGGCCGCGACGTCGTCGGCGGACTCGTTCTCGGGGTCGGCCAGGGCCTTGGCGACCGAGCTGGCGATCACCAGGCTCACCTGGTTGTAGTTGGCGCTCACCGGCCGTGGTTTGGCGGCGAGGATGCTCTCCTTGAGCACGGGCAGGTACGGGAACCGCTTGATCAGGGCCGGGTCGTCGTACAGCTCGGTCCACACGGGCGGGAAGGAGCCCTCGGTGAGGACGCGGCGTTCGTTCTCCAGGCTGGTGAAGTAGCGGATGAACTGCTGTGCGGTCTGCTGGTGCTTGGAGTAGGCGCTGACGGCCAGGTTGATCCCGCCGAGGGAGCTGGATCCCTGGCCGTTGAGGCCGGGCAGCCGGGTCACCGCGAAGCGGTCGCCCAGTTTGGCCCTGGCCGGGCCGTAGGCGTGCGGCCAGTTGCGGGCGAAGGCCAGCTTTCCGTCCTGGAAGGCCAGCCGGGTCTCCTCCTCCTTGAAGGTCAGCGAGTCGCCGGTGATCCAGCGCTCCCGCAGCCCTTGCATCAGGAAGTCGAGCGCGATCTTCCCCTTGGCCGGATCGAGGGTCACTTCCGTGCCGTCGTGGTTGAGAATCTGCCCGCCCGCCGACTGCACTGCCTCGGAGAAGTTCACGGTCAAGCCTTCGTAGGCCAGGAGTTGGGCCGCATAGCCTCCGATGTCCCGCTTTTTCGTTACTTCTCGCGCTTTATCGCGAAGTTCCGCCCAGGTCTGCGGCGGCTTCTTGATGAGATCGGTCCGGTAGTAGAGCAGTCCCGCGTTGCTGGTGTACGGGACGGCCCAGAGCTTGCCCTTGTAGACGGCCGTGTCCACGACGGGCGGCAGGAACCTGTCGAGCGGGAACAACCCGCGCTCCAGGGGGATGATCCAGCCGTTCTCCGCGAACTCGGCGGTCCACACCACGTCGAGCCCCAGCACGTCGTAGCGGTTGCTCTGGGCCTGGAGGTTGGCCACCATCTGGGCGCGTTGCTCGTCGGCGGCCTCGGGCAGCTCCAGCAGCGTCACCTTCTCGGCCGGGTGGGCCTGGTTCCAGCGGTCCAGCAGGGGTTGCAGGTACGCCGTGGTGTCGCGTCCGGTGGCGAAGGTGATCGGGCCTGTGCCGCCCGTCCCCTTCTCGCCGCTGCCCTCGTCACCCGCCACCGTGCATCCGGCCGCCAGCACGACGACCAGAGCGAACGAAAGCGGGCGCAGCACTCTGTTTCCTCCACAATCTGCGGGGTTACATACGTGTTAGGTAGATGCATTCATGTTATGCACACCTGTAATCTGATGGTCAACGGATACCTACGTAACGCTCACGTAACACAAAGCGGGGAGGTGAGGCGTGCGGCTTCACCTGCTGGCGCTCCTGGCCAAGGAACCGGCCCACGGCTACGAGCTCAAACAGGCCCTTGAACAGACGTTCGGCAGCGCCTACCCCTCCCCGAACATCGGGCAGATATACGTGACGCTCGGCCGGCTGGAGAAGGACGGGCTCGTCAAGGCCGTCGACGTCGAACAGTCCAACCGGCCGAACAAGAAGGTCTACTACCTGACCGCCAAGGGCCGCGACCTGCTCGCCATCTGGGTCGACGAGCCCACCGAGGGGCCTCGGGTGCGCGACGAGTTCTTCATGAAGCTCGTGCTCGCGCCGCTCACCGGCATCGCCGACCGGATGGCGCTGATCAGCCGCCAGCGCCGTCACTACCTGTCGCTCATGGGCGACCTCAACGACCTGCTCTCCCGTACGGCGCCCACCGACCGGGTGGCCCTGCTGCTGATCGAAGGGGCCATGCTGCACCTTCAGGCCGATCTTGACTGGCTGGAGCGATGCCAGGAGGATCTGGCATGAGCTCGGTCCTAAAAACGGTCAATCTGGTCAAAATCTACCAAGATGGCGCAGTGCCGGTGCCGGCCGTGCGCGGGGTGGACCTCCAGGTCGAGCCGGGCGAGTTCGTCGCGGTGATGGGGCCGTCCGGCTCGGGCAAGTCCACGCTCGTGCACATGCTCGGCGGCCTCGACGCGCGCACCAGCGGCGAGATCTGGCTCGACGGGCAGCGGGTCGACACCCTCTCCGAGAGCGCCTGGGCGCTGCTGCGGCGCAAGAAGGTCGGCTTCGTCTTCCAGTTCTTCAACCTGGTCGCCAACATGACCGTCGGCGACAACGTCGAGCTGCCCGCGCTGCTGGCCGGGGCCTCGCCCAAGGTGGCGCGCGAGCGGCGCGAGAGCCTGCTCGGCGCGCTCAACCTGGCCGACCGCGCCGGGGCCTCGCCCGCCCAGCTCTCCGGCGGCGAGCAGCAGCGCGTCGCGCTGGCCAGGGCCCTGGCCAACAAGCCCAGCCTGCTGCTGGCCGACGAGCCCACCGGCAACCTCGACAGCCGCAACACCCGCGACGTGCTGCGCCTGCTCAGCGACGTGCACAAAGAGGGGCAGACGATCGTCATGGTCACCCACGACGCCCGGGTGGCGGGCCTGGCCGACCGGCTGGTGTCGCTGTTCGACGGCGAGATCGTCGACGACGGCCGCATCGCCCGCCGCCGCACCCGCACCGCCGGCGAGGTGATCGACCTCCGATGAGCACCACCCTGGCCGGAAGCCGGTGGATCAAGGCCGACCTGCGGGCCAGGAAGGGCCAGGCGGTGCTCACCGTGCTGGTCGTGGCCGGGATCGTGGCCGCCCTGATCACCGCGGCGACCCTCCTGGAGGACGGCACCAACCCGTGGCGCAGCCTGTCGGCCCAGACCGACGGCGCCCACGTCTGGGTCTACACCGACGACGACCCCGACGTCGCCCTGGGCGGCATCGACGGCGTCACCGGCACCGCCGGCCCCTACCGCTCGGCGCCCGTCACCGTGGCGCAGGAGGGCAAGAAGGAGCCCGCCTCGCTGCGCGCGATGCCCGCCTCGCCGCCCCGGGTGGCCCACCCCGTGCTGGCCGAGGGCAGGTGGCTCGACGGCTCGCAGCCCGACGGCGTGGTCGTCGAGCACTCCTTCGCCAGGTCGCTGGGCCTGGCGATCGGCTCGCCGTTCACCGTCATCGCGCTGAGCGGCGAGCGCCACACGCTGTACGTGCGCGGCATCGCCGACTCCGCCGACCAGGGCTTCTACCCCGAATGGACCCCCGGGCTGGCCTGGGTGCTGCCCGCCACGCTCGACCGCGTCGAGCCCATGCTGGGCCGCAGCGAATGGGTCACCGGGCTGCGCCTGTCCGACCCCGACGCCAGCCAGGTCGTGGCCCAGCGCGTCGTGGTGATGCTGGAGGACAAGCTCCAGCGCGTCTACACCTGGCGCGAGGTCAGGGCCGCGATGGAGCTGGACAACCGGCTGCTCGGCACGCTGCTCGCGCTGTTCGGCGTGGTGGGCATGGTCGCGGCGGCGCTCGCGCTGGCCAACGCCGCCGGCGGCCGGGTGCTCGGCCAGCTCCGCGACCTGGCCACGCTCAAGTCGATGGGCTTCACCGGCGGCCAGGTCGCCCTGCTGCTCCTGGTCGAGCACGGCGCGCTCGGCCTGCTCGGCGTCGGCATCGGCGCGCTGGCCGGCTGGGGGGCGACGGTGGTGGTGCTCGGCACGTACTCGGCCGCGCCGGTGCCGGTGCTGGCCATCGTGGCGGGCACGGCGCTGGTCGTCCTGGGGGCGGTGGGGGTGCCCGCCTGGCGGGGGGCGCGCACGCCGCCGATCCCCGCCGTGCCGGCCTCGCCGCCGCGCGGCCACCTGTCCCGGCTGGCCCGGCTCGGCCTGCTCGTACGCCTGCCGCCCGCCCTGATCCTGGGCACCCGCGACGCCTTCACCAGGCGCGTGCCGGCGTTCCTGACGGCGTTCGGCCTGGCCGTGCCGATGATGATGATCACGATCGGTCTCGGCGTCTGGTCCACCCTCGACAACTTCCTCAGCCACCCCGAACAGGTCGGCCAGCACGCCAGCCTGTACGTCCGTCCCGGCAAGCAGATGGAGTCGGCCGAGGCCCAGCGCATCGCCGAACGCGACCGCGACGTGCGCTCGGTCTATCCGGGCACCGACGTGAACGCCCTGGCCCCGGGCGAGGCCCGGTCGGTCCGGGTGCGGGCGGTCGGCAGCTCGACCGACCCCTACCCGTTCCCCGTCGTGGAGGGCAGGGGCTACGCCGAGCGCGGCGAGGCGGTCGCCGGGCAGGGGCTGCTCGACCTGCTGGGGGTCAGGATCGGCGACCGGGTGCGCCTGACCGTGGGCGGCTCGCCGCTGATCGTCCGGATCGTGGGCCGTACCGTCGAGCCCGACCTGGACGGCGAGGTGCTCTCGGTGGGCCTGGACAGCCTGGCCGCCAAGGACTCCGTGCCGCCCCAGTACTACGCGCTGGCGCTGCGGCCGGGCGCCGACAAGGCGGAGGTGCGCGCCAGGCTGCTGGCCGAGTCGGGGGAGGGCCTCGACGTGCAGGCCGCGGTCAACCCGGCCGACCGGCTGTCGATCATCAGAGTGGTGATCGTGGCGCTGATCGCCGTGCTGGCCCTGATCGGCCTGGCCAACCTGCTCACCGCGAGCGCGATCGGCCTGCGCGACCACGCCTTCGACCTGGCCGTGCTCAAGGCCATGGGGCTGACGCCACGTCAGGTCATGGCCACGCTGGTGACCGGCACCGGCCTGCTGGTCGTGCTCGGCGTCGGCGCCGGCACGGCGGTGGGGGCGTCCGTGGTGGTGGGGCTGATCGACCTGCAGGGGCACACGAGCGGCGTGGGCGCGGGCATCGGCCGCGCGCCCTCGCCGGTGACGCTGGCGGTGGCCGTGCTGACGGCAGTGGGCACGGCCCTCGCGGTGGCGCTCATTCCCGCCCGCCGCGCGGCCCGTGCCCAGGTGCCCGTCACGTCACGCTGATCTGCCCGGGGGCTGTGCTCAGTCCCCGGCCTTCAGCGCGAACCAGTAGAAGCCGTGGCCCGGCAGGGTCAGCAGGTAGGGCAGCTCACCGATCTTCGGGAAGCGCACCCCGCCGCGGGCCTCGACCGGCACCATGCCCTCGAACCTGCGCAGGTCCAGCTCGACCGGCTGCGGGAACTTCGACAGGTTGTTGACGCAGAGCATCACGTCGTCGCGGTCCTCGCGCACGTACGTGAGCACGCACGGGTTGGAGGACCACATTTCGGTGTAGGCGCCGAGGCCGAACACCGGGTGGTTCTTGCGGATCTCCAGCATGCTGCGGGTGAAGTGCAGCAGGGAGCCCGCGTGGCGCTGCTGGGCCTCGACGTTGACCGCCTGGAAGCCGTAGATCGGGTCCATGACGGCCGGCAGGTAGAGGCGGCCCGGGTCGGCCGATGAGAACCCGGCATTGCGGTCGGGGCTCCACTGCATCGGCGTGCGGACCGAGTCGCGGTCCTCCAGCCAGATGTTGTCGCCCATGCCGATCTCGTCGCCGTAGTACATGACCGGCGAGCCCGGCAGCGACAACAACAGCGCCGTGAACAGCTCGATCAGGTCCCGGTTGTTGTCCAGCAGGGGCGCCAGCCGACGCCGGATGCCGAGGTAGGCCCGCATGCGCGGGTCCTTGGCGTACTCCTTGTGCATGTAGTCGCGCTCTTCCTCGGTCACCGTCTCGAGCGTGAGCTCGTCGTGGTTGCGCAGGAAGATGCCCCACTGTGCCGTGTCGGGCAGCTTGGGGGTGCGGGACATGATCTCGGAGATCGGCTCGCGGGTCTCCTTCTTCACCGCCATGTAGATGCGCGGCATCAGCGGGAAGTGGAAGGCCATGTGGCACTCGTCGCCGCCGGTGGTGGGGTCGCCGAAGTACTCCACGACGTCCTCGGGCCAGCCGTTGGCCTCGGCCAGCAGCACCCGGTCGGGGTAGAGCCGGTCGACCTCGGAGCGGATCTTCTTCAGGTACGCGTGCGTCTCGGGCAGCCCGGAGCACGCCGTGCCCTCACGCTCGAACAGGTACGGCACCGCGTCGAGGCGGAAGCCGTCGATCCCCAGGTCGAGCCAGAACCGCAGCACCTCCAGCATGGCCTCCTGCACCGCCGGGTTGTCATAGTTCAGGTCCGGCTGGTGGTGGAAGAAACGGTGCCAGTAGTACTGCTTGCGCACGGGGTCGTACGTCCAGTTGGACTCCTCGGCGCCGATGAAGATGATCGGCGCGTCCGGGTAGCCGGTGGGCTCGTCGGACCAGACGTAGAAGTCCCCGTAGGGCCCCTCCGGGTCGTGCCTGGAGGCCTGGAACCACGGGTGCCTGTCGCTGGTGTGGTTCATGACCAGGTCGGTGATGATCCGCAGGCCCCGCTCGTGCGCGGCCTCGATCAACTGGACGAAGTCCCCCAGGTCACCAAAATCCGGAAGGATCTTCATATAGTCCGAAATGTCATAACCGCCATCGCGCAGCGGAGACTCGTACAGCGGCAGCAGCCAGAGGCAGTCGACGCCGAGCCATTCCAGGTACCCGAGCTTCTCGATGAGACCGCGCAGGTCGCCCGTGCCGTCACCGTTGGAGTCCTTGAACCCCCGGACGAGAACCTCGTAGAACACCGCCCGCTTGTACCATCGCGGATCTTCCGAGACGAAAGCCTCAGAGATCGACTCAGGTGATGGGGATGCGTTGATCATGATGTCGCTCACAGGAAGAGATGTGGGCAGGACGAAGTCACCGGTTACCCCGGCGTTCATAGCTGGTGACCGCGCCGCGTGGAGTCGTCATCCCTGCGAACTCCATGCCCTCGAACGAGACCGGATTTGTGATCTGGTGCCCGTTTGTTGCGGCGCTTACGGGCCGAACACTACCAGCCCGGTGGCTTTCCGGAACCCGCTTCTGCTGTGCGACGTGTAATACCCGCGAGATCCGTATGTAATCGCCCTGTTACCCAGAGTTCACTAAAAAGGTGCGGTGACGTCCGGGAGGTCGTTCTCGAAGTCGTTCAGCCAGAGTCCGAAAAGCACCAGCCCGCGCACCCAGAAGCGGTCGTTCCAGCCGTTGAACCGGGTCAGCGCGTCCGGCCCGCCGGCGATCACCTCGTGCAGCTCGTCGGAGAGCATCGCGGGCACGCGCCGGGCCACGACTTCCAGCATGGCGTGGGACCAGGCCCGCGCCGGCGCGGCCGTGGAGCGCAGGGGCACCCGCTGGAGCGGCTGCTTGACCACGTTCGTGGAGGGCAGCGCGGCCACCCTCGGGTTGGCCGCGTGCAGCACCTCGCGGTAGAAGCGGCCCTTGTCCTTGCGCGCGACGCCGACGCTGAGCGCGGCGTCGAAGAAGGCGGGATGGATGAACGGCGCCGCGAACGACGCCTCCGGCCCCACCAGGTTGACCGCCGAACGCGCGATGCCGCGCACGGTCCTGGTGTGCAGCACCGACAGCGGCAGCTCGGCCCGGTGGCCGTGCAGCATCGAGGTGGCCGCCGCGAACTGCTCGCGCACGGTCTCCTCCATCCACTGCGCGGCCGCCTTGGACAGGAACGGCTGCGCGGGCGCGCCCAGCGACAGCGAGCCCAGCAGCGCCGCCGACCGCTCGGCCTGCGTCCTGGCCTCCAGCGCGGCGCCGCTGACCATGAAGTTCTTCAGCAGCGGGCCGCCGGCCAGGCCGTCGACCAGGATGCGGCCCGAGCCGTGCACCTCCTTGGCGAACGGCGCGTACCAGGCGTGGTGCGGCGTCAGGTACTCCAGCCGGCGGGCCACCTCGGCGGCGTCGGCGGGGTAGGCGGCGGCGTCCTGGGTGACGACCCGGTGCGGGATGCCCAGCTCGCGGGTGATCGCCCTGGCGAAGGCGATGTCGGTGTCGGTGCCGTCGTCGGGGCTGGTGGTCCACGACTCGACGTCGGCGCCGCGGGCCATGGCCACACTGGCCAGCAGGCGCGAGTCGTAGCCGCCGCTGACCGGCACGAGCAGCTTGCGGCCGTCGTAGTCCTCGTAGACGTGGTGCAGCAGCTCCACGATCTCCTCGGGGCTGGTCCACGCCTCGTACGGCTCGGTGCGCAGCCAGCGCGGCAACCGGCGCTCGGTGGCCAGGCGGCCGTGCTCGAACACCAGCGCGCTCGACCCCGGCAGCCGCCTGACCTCCCGGTACGGGGTCGCCTCGCCCAGCGGGAACGTCACCTGGATGATCGAGGCCCAGGCGGCCCAGTCGATCTCGATCGGCACCAGGCTGAGCAGCGGCTGGATCAGCGAGGAGAAGTAGACAGCCTCGCCCTGGCGCACGTAGTAGACGTCGACCAGGCCGAGCGCGCCCGCGTGCAGCGTCACCCGCGCGGCGTCGCCGATCAGTCCGGGCGTCTCGTACGTCTCCGCGACCGTGATCCAGTCCTCGGCGGCGGCGGGCTTGCGCTCACCCCACGAGAACGCGAACGCGCCGCCGGCCCGGTGGTACGGCGGCAGCGGCGCGGAGCTGAACAGCGCGGCCTCGTCCGTCTGGAGCGCGGGCCGCACCTTGGGGCCCGCGGCGGTGAGTTTGCCCAGTATGGAGGTGTCGATCCGGCCGAGAGCGCCGCATACGTAGGGTCGCACGTTGAACTGCACCGGATCTCATCCCTTCGAGACGCTTCCTGCAAAAGAGTATCCTTTGCCGGGCTGAGAGAGCGGAGGTCCGGTTGTCTACCGAGCTGGAAAGCACGCGTCGGGCGTTGCGGGAAGCTGTCGCGCAGGCCGAGCGCGCGGCCGAACTGGCCAGGCTGCTGGACGCCGCGCAGTCCAGGCTGGCGGCCGCCGAGGAGAGCGCCGAGGAGGCCAGGAAGCTGGCCGAGCAGCTGAGCGAGACCGAGGAGCGGCTGGAGGCCGAGCGGGCCGCGGCCGACAGGCTGCGCAAGGAGCTGGCCGAGCAGCGCTTCCAGGCCGAGGTGGCAAACTGGAAGCTGTCCTCGATCAAGGTCGCCCGCTGGAACCGGCTCGGCGACGCCATCAAGAGCGGCAAGAACAACCCGATGCGCCTGGCCAAGGGGCTCAGGGGCGCGGCCAAGCCGGTCAAGCGGCCCAGCGCGCCCAAGCGCCGGCCGGTGGCCGTCCAGGGGGCCAGGGAGGCGCGTCCGGGGGCGTCGTTCCAGGCCACCAGCACCACCAGGACGCTGGGCGGGGCCTCGTTCAAGCTCAAGCCGTACCGGATCCCCACCGGGCCCAACACCCGCCCGCACCTGACCGCCGCCGTCGTCGCCGATCCGCACGTCGAGGCGCTGCTGCGCTACGAGTGGCGTCAGACGACCGGGTTCACGCCGCGCGACTTCGCCCGCGTGCTGCCGCTGGAGGTGCCCCACCTGCTCGTGGTGGAGTCCGTCACGCAGGGGCCGTGGCTGGAGGAGCTGACCGGCGAGCCGGGCGAGGGGCTCAGGGCGCTGCTGGCCTGGTGCGCCGAGCGCGGCATCCGTACCGTCTTCTGGCACACCCAGGGCGACGTGGCCGACTACGCCGCCGCGGCCGAGCTGTTCGAGCACCGCTTCACCACCGACATGACGGTCCCGTGGCCGCGCCTGCACTTCGGCGTGCAGCCCCGGGTGCACAACCCGCTGCCGCTGGCCGGCGGGCGGGTCGACCGGGTGCTCACGCTCGACCAGCTCCTGCCGCCGCACCTGGCCTATCCCGACGTGCTCACCTCCTACCGCTGGCCGGCCGCGGCCGACTGCCCGCCGGGCACGCCGCAGTGGCGGCTGGCCGAGATCGCCGCCTGCGGCACGCCGATCGGCACCGAGCCGGACTCGCGGCGCGCGCACGTGGCGCTGCGCCGGGCCTACGGCACGGGGACGATGACCGAGCGCGTGGACGAGCTGCTGGAGGCCATCGGCCTGCCCAGCGCCCGCGCCACCCTCGACACCTCCGTGCTGCTGCCGATCCTCGACCCGTCGCTCATGGAGCACGCGCTGGCCCAGGTGGCCAGGCAGTCCGGCGTGGCCCAGGTGATCGTCATCGGCCCGCCCGAGGCCGAGCTGCGCGCCCGCGACGTGCTGACCGACGCCGAGGTGCTGTACCGGCGTCCCCACCCGGCCATGAGCGAGGGCGCGATGCTGGCCAAGGGCCTCGACCTGTGCGAGGCCGACCTCGTCGCGGTCATGGACCCGCGCGACGTCTACGGCCCGCACTACCTGTCCGACCTGCGGCGGGCCTTCCTGTTCAGCACGGCCGACATCGTCGGCAAGGCCGCCTTCTACGCCCACCTGCGCAAGCCCCAGGCGACCCTGCTCAAGCAGCCCGAGGCCGAGTACGCCTACCTCCCCGAGATCGCCGGGGCCACCCTGCTCGCCCGCAGGAACGCCCTGCGCGAGGTGGGCTTCGCCGACCTCACCGAGGGCTGGGACGAGGTCATGATGCGCCAGTGCCGCACCGACGGCGTCAAGGTCTTCTCCGCCGACCGGTTCGGCTACGTGCGGGTGCGCGACGAGGACCGCTGGCTGCTCGGCGCGGCGCACCTGGTCGAGTACGGCTCGGCGGAGCCGCACGCGCTGATCTGACGCCTACGCTGAGCCGATGACCGACCTGCTCGCCCAGTCGCTGGCGGAGGTGCTGGGCGAGCCGCCGGCGCCCGAGGGCACGTGGGAGCGGGAGGCCGTCTACGTGTCGGCCGCCGCGCTGCGCCGCCGCGTCCCGCCGGAAGAGCTGGCCGCGCGGGTGCGGGCGGTGGACGGCGTGGCCGAGGCGCACGCGCGGCCGAACGGCTTCCTGCGCATCGTCGTGGACGCGCCGGGACGGCTGGTCGAGTCCCTGGACCCGCCCGTCCTGCCCGACCCCGGCTGGCCCGACTTCCCGCGCACGTGGGACAACCCGGGCTTCGTCGTCCGGTACGCCCACGCCCGCGCCTGCGCGGTGCGGCGGTGGGCCGGGGAGCTGGGGGTGCCGCACAGCGGTTTCCGGCCCGAGCTGCTCGACGGCCCCCACGACCGCCGGGTGCTGCGGGTGCTGGCCGAGCTGCCCGGACGCGCCGTCAGCCGCGACCCCGGCTGGGACGCCTTCTCGGTCCGGCTGGCGCTGGCCTACCACGACGCCCACGAGCACGCCCCCGCCGTCCCGATGGGGGACGAGCCGGTCCGGCCGGTGCACACGGCGCGGTTGCGGCTGGCGGAGGCCGTCCGGGGGGTACTGGTTGGGCCGGAAAGATTGTGATGGATCGTAAAATATCCGGCTAAAGCGCGAAATATCGTGAAAATTTTGCTTGTGGACCTTGATCGCGTCTCGATACGTGGGCAGCGGTCCTGGAAGGGGCGGCGGTTCCGATAGCCTCGATCGGGTGAGCTTCGTCCATCCAGCCGGGGACCGGCACGCCGAGATGCTGCCCCACGAGCGCCCCCCGATGGCGCCCGCCGACCTCAACCGGATCGACCCCGCGATCTGGCCCCGAACGTCGACCCGGACCGACGGCACGCTCACGGTCGGCGGCGTCGACGTGCGCGACCTGGCCCGCGACTTCGGCACGCCGCTCTACGTCCTCGACGAGGCCGACGTGCGCTCACGCATGCGCGACTACGCCACGGCCTTCCAGGGCTCCGAGGTCCACTACGCGGGCAAGGCGTTCCTGTGCAAGGAGATCGTGCGCTGGCTGGCCGACGAGGGCCTCGGGCTCGACGTCGCCAGCGGCGGCGAGCTGGCGGTGGCGCTCAGCGTCGGCTTCCCGCCCGAGCGCATCACCCTCCACGGCAACAACAAGTCCAAGGCCGAGCTGACCCGCGCCCTGGAGTGCGGCGTCGGGCACATCGTGGTCGACTCCTACGAGGAGATCGCCCGCCTGGGCTACCTCGCCGAGCAGCTCGGCAAGCGGCCCAAGGTGATGATCCGGGTGACCACCGGGGTCGAGGCCCACACCCACGAGTTCATCGCCACGGCCCACGACGACCAGAAGTTCGGCCTGTCGCTCAACACCGGCGCCGCCGCCGAGGCCGTGCGCCGCATCCTCGCGCTGCCGCAGCTCGACCTGGTCGGCCTCCACTCCCACATCGGGTCGCAGATCGTCGACACCGCCGGGTTCGAGGTGGCCGCGCGGCGGCTGGCCACGCTGCTGGTGCAGATCAAGGACGAGCACGACGTCGTCCTGCCCGAGCTCGACCTCGGCGGCGGCTACGGCATCGCCTACGTCGAGGGCGACGCGGCCCCCGACATCAAGGAGCTGGCCGACGGCCTGCGCGAGATCGTCACCAAGGTCTGCGCCGACGCCGGCCTGCCGGTGCCGCGCCTGACCGTCGAGCCGGGCCGCACCATCGTCGGTCCGGGCGGCATCACCCTCTACGAGGTCGGCACGGTCAAAGACGTCGAGGGCCTGCGCACGTACGTCAGCGTCGACGGCGGCATGAGCGACAACGTGCGCACCGCCCTCTACGGCGCCGAGTACACCGCCACCCTCGCCAGCCGGTCCAGCGACGCCGCGCCCATGCTCAGCCGCCTGGTCGGCAAGCACTGCGAGAGCGGCGACATCCTCGTGCGCGACTTCCACCTGCCGGCCGACCTGGCGCCCGGCGACCTGGTCGCGGTGGCCGCGACCGGCGCCTACTGCCGTTCGCTGGCCAGCAACTACAACTACCTGCCCAGGCCCGCCGTGGTCGCCGTCGCCGACGGCGCGGCCCGGGTGATCGTGGCGGGCGAGACCGAGGACGACCTGTTGAGGGGGCAGCTGTGAAACCGCTGAAAGTGGCTCTGCTGGGCTGCGGCGTCGTCGGCTCGCAGGTCATCAGGCTCCTGCACGAGCAGGCCGACGACCTGGCCGCGCGCATCGGCGCCCCGCTGGAGCTGGCCGGCGTGGCCGTGCGCAGGCTCGGGCGCAAGCGCGACATCGAGGTCGACCCGGCGCTGCTGACCACCGACGCCGAGTCCCTGGTCACCCGCGACGACATCGACATCGTCGTCGAGGTGATCGGCGGCATCGAGCCGGCCCGCACGCTCATCGTGGCCGCCCTCGAACGCGGCAAGTCGGTCGTCACCGCCAACAAGGCCCTGCTGGCCGAGGACGGCTCGGCCCTGCACGAGGCGGCCCGCCGGGGCGGCGGCGACCTCTACTTCGAGGCCAGCGTCGCCGGCGCGATCCCGCTGCTGCGCCCGCTGCGCGAGTCGCTGGCCGGCGACCACGTCAAGCGCGTGCTCGGCATCGTCAACGGCACCACCAACTACATCCTCGACAAGATGGACAGCACGGGCGCGTCCTTCACCGACGCCCTGGAGGAGGCCCAGACGCTCGGCTACGCCGAGGCCGACCCGACGGCCGACGTCGAGGGCTTCGACGCCGCCGCCAAGGCCGCCATCCTGGCCGGTCTGGCCTTCCACAGCCGCGTCACCGCCGACAAGGTGCACCGCGAGGGCATCACCGAGATCACCGCGACCGACGTCGCCTCCGCCAAGGCCATGGGCTACGTCATCAAGCTGCTGGCCATCTGCCAGCGCTCCGACGACGGCCGTTCGTTCGGCGTGCGGGTGCACCCGGCGATGATCCCGCGCACCCACCCGCTGGCGGGGGTGCGCGAGGCGTACAACGCGGTCTTCGTGGAGGCCGAGTCGGCCGGGCAGCTCATGTTCTACGGCAAGGGCGCCGGCGGCGCGCCGACGGCCTCGGCCGTGCTCGGCGACCTCGTGGCGGTCGGCCGCAACCGGCTGGCCGGCACCCACGGGCCCGAGGAGTCCACCTACGCCGACCTGGCCGTCCACCCGATGGGCGACACGGTCACGCGCTGCCACGTGGCGCTCGACGTGGCCGACAAGCCGGGCGTGCTGGCGCGGGTGGCCGACCTGTTCGCCAAGCACGACGTGTCCATCCAGACCGTCCGCCAGGAGGGGCACGGCGACGACGCGCAGCTCGTCATCGTCAGCCACCGCGCCACCGACGCGGCCCTCACGGCGACCATGGAGGGGCTGCGCGAGCTCGACATCGTCCGCGCGGTCGCCGGCGTGATGCGCGTGGAGGGCGACGACTGACGCCCGCCCCGCCCGGTCAGTGGGCGGGGAAGGCCAGGTCGCGGACGCGGCGCACGGCCCGTTTCAGGACCGTGCGGTCCTGCTGGCGGGCCAGGCGCACCGCCTCGCGCCGCCAGCTCTCGGCCTTCTCCCGCCAGCGGGAGGCGTCCCTGCCGTTCTTGGCGGCCTCCCGGCGGAGCTGGGCGATCTCGGCGCGCAGGGCGGCGACGCGCCTGCGGTGGAGGGTCAGGTCCTTCTCGTGGCGGGCGGCGAGCAGGGCGAGCTCCGCGACCGGCGGCCGGCGCGGCGGGTAGACGTCCGGGCGGCGCCGGAGGCCCCATGAGGCGCCGTCCGCCCATTCCAGGCCGTACAGGGCGTCGATCAGGTCGTCCGGATGGTCGCCGGGGGTGGCGACCAGGGCGGCCCTGGACAGGGCGGCCGTACGGTCGAGACGGGCGGCGACCACGCCCTGCGGGGTCTCGTCCAGGGCCAGGCACAGGCTGCCGAGGTCGTGCTCGTCCAGGTGGGCGATCAGGCGTTCGAGCGTGCCGGGGGAGAGGGTCCAGCCGGGCGGCACGGTCAGCCGGAAGGGGGCCGTCGTGCCCGCGGGCGGCCCCTGAGGCGGTTCGGCGGCCAGCCGGACCCGCGGGTCGTGCTCGAAGGTGGCCTGGAGCAGGCGCAGGTCCAGGTCGGGGTCGCGCAGGGGCGAGCGGCGTCCGGTGGGCAGCGCGGCCCACGGGCCGGTGAGGGTGAGGCGCACGTCGGGGATGGAGGAGGCGAGCAGGGCGTCCGCGGTGGCGCGGGTGTCCTCGTAGCCGCCCGCCGTCACCACCGCCTCCACGTACGGCACCAGCCACTGCCGCCCCGGATCCGTGCGCAGGTACCGCCGGTAGGGAACCCGGTCGGCCACGTAGGGGTCGTTGTACCGCTTCAGCGCGGCGACGTCGCGCATCGCGGTCGGCAGGCCGACGTGCCAGGCCCGCGCCTGCGGCTCGGGGACGAACACCGCCCCCGCCTGGACGAGCCGGTACCCCAGCTCGGTGTCCTCGGCCAGCACCAGCGAGGTGTCCAGGCCGCCGATCGAGCGCAGCAGCGCCGCCGGGTACGACGCCGTCGCCCCCACGTGCACGCGGGCCGCCGTCGCGCCGGACGCCGTACGCAGGCCGTCGTGGTCGTGGATGATCCGCTCGGCCCAGTCGTGCCGGTGCGGTGACAGGGGGAACAGGTCGTCCTCGGCGCCCGCGTCCAGGGCCCGGACGACCTGCTCCGGCGTGGGCGGCTCGCCGCCCGAGGTGAAGTCGATCCAGCCGAGCACCACCACGTACGGGGCCAGGTGGTGCCACCGGAGCTGGGCCTCGACGTGCCGCCGGTGCGGGACCATGTCGGCGTCCAGCACGAGGACGACGTCGCCGGCGGCGGCGTCCAGGCCCGCCTGCACGGCCCAGGCGCGCCCCCAGCCGCCCGGCGGGCTGGAGATCAGCTTGGTGCCGCCCGGGACGAGCTCGGGCAGGCGGATGGGGGTGGCGCTGCCGTCGTCCACCACGATCACGTCGAGCAGGTGCGCCGGGTAGCTCTGCGCGGACAGGGCGGCGAGCGTCAGGTCCAGGGTCTCCTGGCGGTCGTGCGCCGGGATGACGACCGTGACGGCGAGCTCCGGCTCCCAGGCCCCCAGCTCGGGCGGGTCGAGGACGCCGAAGTCGTTGCCGCGGATGCGCGGGACGGTCATGGGCGGCTGCTCCCCTCCAGCTCCATCAGGGCGTTCGGGCGGAACCCGCGCCACTGGCGCCGGTTGCGGCGCAGGAACGTGCCGATCGGCTCCTGCCAGGTGTGGGCGGAGGCCGGGCCGCGGCGCAGGATGTAGCCCAGGCCGTGGGTGCGGTAGATCTGGCCGCCCGCCGCCTGGAGGGCCTCCTGGAACTGGGTGTCCACCGAGCGGCGCAGCGGCCGGAAGCCGCCCACGGCCTGGAACGCCGAACGCTCCACCAGGATCGTGCCGCCCGCCACGAAGCTGGTGATCTGCTCGGTGACCTGGCTGCGGTGCACGGTGACGTCGATCGAGGCCAGGTAGACGAACTCGGGCACCGTGCCGACCACCTGCGCCCCCGAGTAGGCGTGGGCGAGCAGCAGGTCGGCCAGGAAGTCGGGGCCGTACCAGTCGTCGTCGTCCATCTTGAGCAGGAACGAGCCGGAGGCCCTGGCGGCGGCCTCGTTCAGCACCTCGCCGAAGACGGCGGCGGGGTCGGCCTCGTACACGGTCAGCGGGCCGCCGAAGGCGGCCAGGGCGGCGGCGACGTCGGGGTGCTCCCGAGGGACGCCGTGCAGCGCGAGCACCACTTCGAGCTGGGCGTCGCGCTGGCGGGCGATCTGCCGCAGGGCGAACGGCACCATGTCGGCGCGCCGGGTGGCCAGCAGGACGGAGGTGAGCGGGGGAGCGGGGGCGGGCGCGCCGAGCTGCTCCCACCGCGCCGCCACGCCATGGGTGCGCAGGGCGGCCCGGCGCAGCCGGATGCTGTGCTCCTCGCGCCGCAGCTCGTCGGACAGGTCGGGGGCGGCGGGCAGCAGCGCGACCAGCTCGTCCCCGAGAGCGCCCGCCCAGCGCGGCACGGCTCCGGTGACCAGCGGCACCCCGGCGGCGGCCAGACCGGCCAGCACCCGCACGGCCGCCAGCGGGCCGCTGTGCGGGTGCTGCCAGCTCACCTCGACGCCGCGGATCTGCCGGAGCCTGGCCACGTCGGCGTCGGTGACGCCGCCCGACTCGGCGAACGTCGTCACGACCTTGCCGTCGAGCAAGACCGACCAGCGGCCGTCGCGCTCGGCCAGCGCGGCCATGCCCCGGGACGGGGTGGTCACGAAACCCTGGGGGTTCACCAGGCGCTCGTCCACCGGCGGGACCATCGACGGCTCGCCGAGCACGTCGGGATCGGCCAGCGGCGACCCCGCCCCGCCGGGACGCCCGATGCTCTCCCAGCTCGCGGCGACGATCGTGGGCCGCTCGACGGGCGCCTGATCCCCGGCCCAGCCGATCCCGCCGTGCCCGCCCGCCCAGCCGTTCCCGCCCGGCTCGCCGGACCCGCCCGGCGTCAGGGCCGGGGACGCGTCCTGGGCGCGGCCGTCGCCCGGCGGGCGCAGGGCGTCGCCGGACAGGCCGCGCAGGGCGACGTCGCCCAGCGTGCGGAGCACGACGTCGCTGCCCGGGGCGCCGACGCGTTCGGGGACCGGGCCGCTCACCTCGGCGGGCGTGGCGTTCGGGTCGCCGGGACGCCAGTCGGCCGAGCCGATCCCGGCGATGCCGGCGGCGGGCGCGGCGATCACGTCCAGGCGGTGACCGGCGAAGGCGCGGGCGGTGGCGGTGACCGTGCGGCCGGCGGGCGTCGCGGCCGAGAAGCGGGCGTCCACCACCCACACCCGGCTCCTGGGCTGGTAGACCCGCAGGTCCGTCAGCGACCGCCAGCGGTGCGCGGGGGTGGGCGTGGGCACGGGCGCCGGGTGCGAGGCGGGGGTGTCGAGCACGCACACCACCACCCGCCCGGCCAGCGGGAGCAGCTTGTGCAGGGTCGCCACCCTGCGCAGGTCGGCGGGCGTCCTGGCGAGCACGAGGACGTGGTCGGCCGACTCCGGCTCGGCGGGCGGCTCCAGCAGGTCCCGGTCCAGGTCCACGGCTGCGGCGGGCAGCCCGGCGCGGCCCTCGCCGCCCTCGCTGTGACCTGGGAACGTATGGCTCTCGATGCCGGCCAGGAACACCCGGGCGTCCGGCAGGTCGGCCAGCAGCGCGGTGACCGTCCGCCGCTCGGGTGACGGTTGACCGGCGCTCATCCGGCGCTCCGCAGGTGCCGGATCAGGGAGCTCAGCGGCCCGGGGGCGGGGTCCTCCGCTTCCTGCGTGCGGGACAGGCGCTCGACCTCGGCGGAGAGCCGGTCGACCTGGGCCCGCAGCTCCTCGGTCTCCGCCAGCCGCCGGGCCGCCAGGGCGCGCCACTTGGCCGGGTCGCCGCCCAGCGGCGGAGGCTCCGCGGCGGTGCCGAAGCCGTGCTCGCCGCCCTCGACCCACAGCACGCCGAACAGCTCGTCCACCAGGTCGTCCACCAGATCGTCGGCCGGGTTGTCGTCGGCCGGGCCGCAGAAGCGGGCGGCGCGGGCGAAGGCGGCCGTGCGCTCCAATCGGGCGGCCACCACCCCGTCCGCGTCCTCGGCCAGCGCGACGCAGAGCAGGCCGAGCAGGTCCTCGTCGGCCAGCCGCACCAGCCGGGCGAGGGTGTCGGCCCCGAGGACCCATCCGGCGGGCAGCCGCAGCAGGAACGGGGTGGGGGCGGCGCTGACCGGTTCGCTTTCCGCGAACGTGACGCGCGGCTCGTGGGCGTACAGGTTGTGCAGCAGCCGCAGGTCCAGCAGCGGGTCGTCGAGGCTGGACCGGCGCTCGCCGGTCAGCCGGCCCCAGGGGCCGACGACGGTGACGGCGGCGTCGGGCAGCGTGCCGGCCAGCGCCGCGTCCACGCTCGCCCGGGTCTCCTCGTACGTGGTGGCGCTCACCACGACCCGCACGTACGGCACCCGCCAGTGGCGCCGGGGATGGCCGCGCAGCCAGCGCAGGTCCGGCACGAGATCGCCCAGGTACGACCAGTTGTGCCGGTGGACCTCCTTCTCCCGCAGCATCACCGTGGACGGTCCCACGTGCCACGCCCTGGCCTGCGGATCGGGCACGAACACGGCCCCCGCCTGGGCCAGCCGGTAGCCCAGCTCGGTGTCCTCGGCCATGTTGAGCGAGGCGTCCACGCCGCCCGCCGCGCGCAGCAGCTCGGCGCGCACCGACGTGGAGGCCCCCGTGTGCAGCAGGTACGCGCTCGTCCCCGCGTCCTTGAGCATCCGGGTCGACTCCAGGGTCCTGCGCGTGTACTCCGGCTGCGTGCCCTCCTCGCCCGGGGCCGTCACGAACCGGATGTCGCCGATCACCACCACGTGGTCGAGCAGGTGGTGCCAGCGCATGTGCGCCTCAAGGTGGTCGGGGGCCAGGATCATGTCGGAGTCCAGCCAGTGGATCACGTCGCCGGTGGCGGCCAACTGGCCGGTCTGCCGGGCCGCGCCGCGTCCCCAGCCGTCGGTCACCCGTACGACGCGGGCCCCCGGCAGCTCGACCGGCGGCGTGCTGCCGTCGTCGGCGATCACGATCTCGACGAGCCCGGCCGGGTAGGTCTGCGCGGCCAGCGCGGACGCCGTGCGCTCCAGCGCCTCCTGGCAGTCGTAGGCCGGGATGACCACGGACACGCGCAGCTCGGGCGTCCAGTCCCCGATCGCGGGCGGGCGCAGCACCCCGTAGTCGTTGTGCCGGACGCGCGTCATGCCAGGCCCTTGGCCAGCGCGCGAACCTCCTCGCGCAGCTCCTCGACCTCGCGGGCCCTGGTCATGGCGTGCACGCGGTCCTCGCCGAGCGAGGCCAGGATCGCCCCGATGTCGTCGGCCCGCCGCGCAGCCGACTCCTCGACCGCCTGGACCAGCAGCTCCAGCCGGGATTCGAGGTTCTTGACCGCGGTCGTCGCACGGGCTAGCTCGGCCTCGTGCTTCTTCATGCGCAGGTCGATCCGGTGCGCCTTGCCGTCCACACGGCGGACGACGAGCAGCAGCAGGGCGAGGGCGGCCAGCGTGACCGCGAACGCGGCGACGGCCGCCGCCGCGCCGAGGGTGAGCAGGCCGGCCAGGACGAGGAGGGCGAGCACCCCGGCGGCCACGACTGCGAGAAGTGCGGCGGCCGCTGCCAGTCGGCGGGGCGAGAGCATCCGCGCAAACCTTTCATAGTCACGACTAGTCGGGCATAGGAGGATGGGCGGGATATTTGCCACCCTAATAAACCCTGACCACTACCGTGCCATAAGTTCCTGGAGGAAAACTGGGAACCCGGCCTCGGGTCTCATGCCGGCTGCCACCCGAAAGCTGCCTGTCTGTCTACTGACGTGTAAAAACGGGCGTAAGGTAGGCGCCGATCCAGTCCCGTCCGGTCGAGGAGCATCGTCCATGTCCGTCACCCCCTGCGGCTTCACGCGTACGCCGGGCAAGGGGTTCGCCCGGCTGCACTGGGCGGACGGATGGCAGGTGGACGGCGGTCCGCCCGACGTGCCCGCGCTGCGTTCCCGGCGCGGACTGGAGATCGACTGGCCCGCCGCGCCGGTGCCGCTCGACGGCCTGACGGAGCTGGCCGGCGCCGGGATCCCGCTGACCGCCCAGGACGCCCCCGCGTGGGTGCCGGGCGAACTGGCCGCGCTGCTCACCGACCGCGACTGGCTCGCCGAGCCCGCCGACGGCACCGCGCGCTCCCTGGCCGACCTGCGGCGGGAGGAGCACAGCGTACGGCTGCGGCGCCTGGTCCACCGGCCCGCCCGCGCGACGGTCAGCATCGTCATGTCGACCAAGCGGCCCGCCCTGGTCGGCGCGGCGCTGGCGCAGATGGAGCGGCAGCGGGGCGTCGAGGCCGAGGTCCTGCTCGGGCTGCACGGGGTGGCCTTCGAGCAGGTGCGCGCGGCCGTCGAGGCGTGCTCGCTGCCCGTACGGTGGGTCGAGGCGGACCGGACGGTGCCGTTCGGCGAGGTGCTGAACCGGGCCGCCGCCCTGGCCTCGGGCGACTACCTCGCCAAGTGGGACGACGACGACTGGTACGGCCCCGGCCACCTGTCCGACCTCCTCATGGCCCGCTCGTACGCGGGGGCCGACGTGGTGGGCACGACGGCCGAGTTCTTCTACCTGGAGCCGCTGCGCGCCACGATCCGGCGGACGACGTTCGCGAGCGGAGCGGCGTACCCTAGCGAGGTTTGGGCGGATCACGTAGCCGGAGGCACCATTTTGCTCCAAAGCGCGAAATTTCGGGAAATTGGAGGATTTCCCGCTCTCCCGCGTGCGGTCGATCTGGAGTTCCTGAAAGCCGCCCAAAAGATCGGCGCGCGCACCTATCGCACGCACGGCCTCGGCTACGTCCTGCGCAGGGGGCTGACCGAGGAGCACACCTGGCAGCTCCCCCTGGCCCATTTCGTCAGAATCGCCACGAACCAATGGCACGGCTTCCGGCCGAGCCTGCTGATGGAAGCCGCATGAACTACGGCCAGACGCCGCCGGTGCGCGGCAACGACTACCGCGTGCTGCGGCCCGGCGAGGACCTCACCCCGTCGCTCACGGTCAGCGTGATCATCCCGGCCTTCGGCGGCCAGGACAAGCTGGACCTGGTGCTGGCCGCCCTCGCCCGCCAGACCTACCCGGCCGCGCTCACCGAGGTCATCGTCGTGGACAACGGCAGCGTCCCGCCCCTGCGGCTGCCCGACGTCCGTCCCGAGGGCGCCCGCCTGATCGTCTGCGACCGGCCCGGACGCGCCAACGCCCGCAACGCCGGGCTGGCCGAGGCCACCGGCGACGTGATCCACTGGCTGGACTCCGACGTCGTCCTCACCCCGGGCGCGATCGAGGCCCACATGCGCTGGCACCACACGGCCCCCTACCTGGTCGTGACCGGCTACATCAGGTTCACCGGCGCCGAGCTGCCCGCCGAGCTGCCCGCCGACCTGGAGGAGCACTTCGAGCCCGCCGAGCCGCACGCCTGGATCGTCGACCTCGTCGAACGCACCGACGGCCTCACCGCCAACCCCCAGCGGCCCTTCAGCCTGCACGTCGGCGGCGCGACCTCGGTCGGGGCCCGCCTGATCGAGGCCGCCGGCCCCATGGACGACGAGCTGATCCTCGGCCAGGACACCGAGATGGGCTACCGGCTGGGCCAGGCGGGCGCGGTGTTCGTGCCCGAGCCGCGCGCCCGCGCCTACCATCTCGGCCCGACCATGCGCATGCGCGACAAGGAGGCCATCGACCGGGTGAGCCACGCGTTCGTGGCCGACCGCATCCCGGCGTACCGGTGGTTGCGCTCGCATCCGTCCCGGCAGTGGAAGGTCCCGTACGTCACCGCCGTCGTGGACGGCACGGCCGGCTACGACAGCGTGCGCGCGACCGTGGACGCCCTGCTCGCCGGGACCGTTCCCGACCTGTCGGTGCTCCTGCTCGGCCCCTGGGACGAGGTGGGCCGCGAACGCCGCTCCCCGCTCAAGGACCCCGGCCTCGACCTGGCCCTGGTCCACGGGCACTACCTGCACGAAGGGCGGGTGCGCCTGGCCGCGGCCGAGGAACTGGACCCGGCCACGCCCTTCGTGCTGCGCCTGCCGCCCGGCTGGATCCCCGGCGAGGACACCCTCGCCCGCCTGCTCGACCTGGCCCGGGACGAGGGCCTGGGACTGGTCGCCGTGCTGCTGCGGGAGTCGTCGCAGGGCGTCGTGGCGGCCCGCCTGGAACGCTGCTCGGCCTTCGCCAGGGCCCGCATGGTGGCCGCCGACGGGCCCGATGAGCGCGGTGAGCCCGGCGACCTCGACGACGTGGTGGACGCCGTGTCCGGCGTGTCCTGGGTCGAGGGCGAGACCTACGGGTTCACCACGGAGGCGGCGCCGCTGATCGGGCGGCGAGGGGCGTACCGGGCGCGGCTGGAGGCCCAGGCCGAGACCGAGCGGCTGGCGGCGGAGGCCGACCGCCTGCGCGCCCAGGTCGCCAAGTGGAAGGACGAGGCCACCCGGTGGCGCAGGACGGCCGTCGAGCTGCGGCGCGACGTGAGCACGCTGCGCCGCCAGCTCGCCGCGGCGAACCGCGCCCAGCAGAGCCTGCGCACCCTGCTGTCGGCCACGATGAAACGGGCGCTGGGCCGCCGCCTGCGCGGCTGACCGGCGGCCCGCCGGCGGCGGTCAGTTCGGGCGCAGGGCCGACTTCAGCCGCCTGAACAGGGTGTTCTCGGCGGACTCGGCCGGGACCGCGACCGTCGCGGGGATGGTGACCGGCTCCGGCTGCGGCGGCGCGGGCCAGTAGCGGTCCGGCGGCTCGTGCCGTACGCCGTGCGTGGTGTCGATGACCTCGTCGAGGTCGGCGCCTGGACCGGCGAGCAGCAGCGCCCTGCCCAGCGCCGAGGTGCGTTCGAGCCGGGCCGTGCGCCCGTCGGGCAGGTCGACGACGAGCACCCCCGTCAGGTCCTTCTGCACCGACTCGATCATGCGCTCCAGCGTCGCCCGGTGCAGCGGCACGTCCACCGGCCCCCGGTAGCGGAACGGCGTGGGCGCGGGCGTGGGGGCGGCCTCGTCGATGAGCCGGATGCGTTCGTCGTGCGCGAACAGGTCGCGCATGAGCCGCAGCTCGAAGCACGGGTCCGACAGCACCGCGCGCCGCCCGTCGTCGAGCCGGGACCAGGGGCCCACCAGCGTCAGCACGACGTCCTGGAGCTTGCCGTCCAGGGCCGCCGCCACCGCCCGCCGCACCACCGACTCGGAGGTGTCGGTGACGTCCAGCACGATCTCCACGTACGGCACCAGCCACCGCCGGCCCCGGTCCTTGCGCAGGTCCCGGCGGAGCGGGATCCGGTGCGCCAGGTACGGCTCCACCGCCCGCACGGCCCGCTCCCGGTCGCGGTGCTGCGCCGGCAGCCCGAGGTGCACGGCCTGGGCGGCCCGGTCGGGCACGAACACCACGCCGTGCATGGCCAGCCGGTAGGAGAACTCGGTGTCCTCGCCGCGCACCACGGTCGGGTCGAGCCCGCCCACGGCGTCGAAGACCTCGCGGGGGAGGGCGAAGGTCGGCCCGGTGCACACGTGGTACGGGTTGCGGCTGCCGCGCAGCCCGTCGGTCTTGTCGATCGTCGCCTCGGTCGAGCTCGACACGGCCCCGGCCAGGTCGAACACCTCCTCCAGGCGCTCGGCGCGGAAGACCTCCCGCGCGGTGACCGGCGGCGCCTCGACGAACTTCTTCATCCCGATCGTGACCAGGTAGTCGGTCACGTGATGCCAGCGGGCCAGGGCCTCGATGTGCTCGCGGCAGGCGACCATGTCGGCGTCGAGCCGCTGGATGATCTCCCCGTCGGCGGCCTTGGCGCCGGTGTTGACCGCGTTGGAGATGCCCCAGCCGTCGCGTACCGGGACGATCCTGGTGTTGACCGGCCGGATCTCCGGCAGCCGGACGGGCGGCGCGCTCCCGTCGTCGACGACCAGGACCTCCATGAGATGGTCCGGGTACGTCTGCGCGGCCAGCGCGGCCAGCGTCAGGTCGAGTTTGTCCTGCCCGCCGTGCGCCGGTATCACCACGCTCACGGACAGCTCCGGCGACCAGGCCCCGAGCTCCGGCGGCACTACTGGTGAATAGTCGTTCTGCCTCAAAGCAGGACGCGCGTTCATGGTGACCCCCTGCCGAGACCTTATCGGGAGATGCTGAGAATTTCCTGAATAGTGATGCTGTCCAACCTCCTGTCCACCCAGTGGACTCGGCTCCGCGCCCGCGCCGCGCACCCCGTACACTCGGTGGCCAACACCGCAGGTAGGGAGTCATCATGGGCAGGTCGTGGCGTGGCCTCATCGAGGAGTACCGAGAGCGTCTTCCGGTCACCACGAAGACGCCCGTCGTCACGCTCCTCGAAGGCGGCACCCCGCTCGTCCCGGCGCACCGCGTGTCGGCGCTGACGGGATGCGAGGTCTATCTGAAGGTCGAGGGGGCGAACCCGACCGGCAGCTTCAAGGACCGCGGCATGACCATGGCCATCAGCAAGGCGGTCGAAGAGGGCGCCAAGGCGGTCATCTGCGCCTCCACCGGCAACACCTCGGCCTCCGCGGCGGCCTACGCCGTACGCGCGGGGCTGACCTGCGCCGTGCTGGTGCCGAAGGGCAAGATCGCGATGGGCAAGCTGGCGCAGGCGCTCGTCCACGGGGCCACGCTGCTGCAGGTCGAGGGGTCGTTCGACGACTGCCTGGAGATGACCCGCAAGCTGTCCTCCAGCTACCCGATCGCGCTGGTCAACTCGGTCAACCCGTTCCGGCTGCAGGGCCAGAAGACGGCGGCGTTCGAGATCGTCGACGCGCTCGGCGACGCCCCCGACATCCACTGCATCCCGGTGGGCAACGCGGGCAACATCTCGGCCTACTGGATGGGCTACCAGGAGTACGCCGACGACGGCGTCTCGACGAAGCGCCCGCGCATGTTCGGCTTCCAGGCCAGCGGCGCCGCGCCGATCGTCGAGGGCGCCCCGGTGACCCACCCCCACACGATCGCCACCGCCATCCGCATCGGCAACCCGGCGTCCTGGGGCCTGGCCACCGCGGCCCGCGACGAGTCCGGCGGCGTCATCCAGGCGGTGACCGACCGGCAGATCGCGGCGGCGTACAAGCTGCTGGCCCAGGAGGAGGGCGTGTTCGTGGAGCTGGCCTCGGCGGCGAGCGTCGCGGGGCTGCTCCAGGCGCACTCCCAGGGGCTCGTGGAGGCCGGGCAGCGCATCGTCTGCACCGTCACCGGCAACGGCCTGAAGGACCCCGACTGGGCCATCTCGGGCGCGCCCGCCCCGGTGGTCATCCCGATCGACGTGCACGCCGCGGCCGCGGCGCTCAACCTCGCCTGAGAGGTCTACGGGGAGTCAGTGAACGACGAGGGAACCGTGGTGAACCCATGACGACGGTGCGAATCCGCGTGCCTGCCACGTCGGCCAACCTGGGGCCGGGCTTCGACGCGCTCGGCCTGGCGCTCACCCTCTACGACGACGTGGAGGCCACGCTCACCGCCGAGCCCGGCGTGCGCGTGAGCGTGGAGGGCGAGGGCGCCGGCGAGGTCGACCTCGGCGAGGGGCACCTCGTCGTCCGGGCGATGCGCGAGGCGTACGCCCGCATGGGGGCGCCGCAGCCCGCGGGCATCGTCCTGCGCTGCGTCAACCGCATCCCGCACGCCCGCGGCCTGGGCTCGTCCTCGGCCGCGGTCTGCGCCGGCATCCTGGCCGCCCGCGCGCTGAGCGACGGCGGCCTGTCCGACGACGAGGTCTTCGCGCTGGCCACCGAGATGGAGGGCCACCCGGACAACGTCGCTCCGTGCCTGGTGGGGGGCCTGACGGTGGCCTGGACCGACCATGCGGGAGCACCGCGTATGGTGAAGCTGGCCCCCGACGAGAGGGTCCGTCCGGTCGCCGTCGTTCCTTCGACGCGGCTGGCCACGGAGACCGCTCGGGGGCTGTTGCCGAAGGACGTGCCCCACAAGGACGCCTCCTTCAACGCCGGCAGGGCCGCGTTGCTGATCGCCGCGCTGACCTCGCGGCCGGAACCAGAGCTGCTGCTCGCCGCCACCGAAGACCGTCTCCACCAGCCTTATCGCGCGCCTGCCATGCCGGAGAGCGCGCGTCTGGTAGAACGTCTGCGTGCCGTCGGCGTGCCCGCGGTCGTTTCGGGGGCGGGTCCCACGGTTCTTGCGTTTTCGTCACCGGATACGCAGGATTTGATCGCGCCAGAAGTGGGTAATGACTGGCACATCCAGCAAATGGACGTCGACCCGGTTGGTGCGAACGTTCAGTTCCCCGAGACACGCTGATGCCTCTTTAGACCTTCAGGGAATAGCCGTGTGCGCTGGTGATGTTAGGCTGATAGCCGCACCAGATGCCCCCTTGGTGGGTGCGTGCTTGTCAGCCATACATCGCTGCATCATGCTTCACGTCGCGAGGCGTGAGCAGCGCGGCTGTCTCCCCGGAATCCGTTGCCTCCGGTTGGCCCACACCCGGTTGGCCCAACGTGAGGCGGCGACGACGGGGACCTGCGCGTTCGACGCACATCGACATCTGGTTGGCGACAGCAATCTGGGGGGTGTCAGCCACGCGCCACGGTCCTGTGGCGGCCTGGACGAACCCCTCCCCAAGAGTGGCGGCCGTCCGCGACAGCCGAAGATCGCAACGTGCACCCCGACCCGGTCTGTCCCGCCGGGTCGCAAGCACCTCCGGGACGCCCGGCAGAACAAAACCGGCGCCCGACCCCTGGGAAGGACCTTTTAGTTGAGCGACACCACCGAACTCCTCTCCGACGCACCAGGCGCTCAGCCCGCGTCCGGCGACACCCCCACCCGCGCCGCGGCCAAGCCTCGTGCGCGTCGCTCCGGCACCGGCCTGTCCGCCAAGGTGCTGCCCGAGCTGCAGAAGATGGCCGCTGAGCTCGGCATCAGCGGCACCGGGCGCATGCGGAAGAGCCAGCTCATCGCGGCCATCCAGGAGAAGCAGGGTGGCGCCTCCGGAGACGGCGCTCCGGCGGCAGCCGTGGTTGAGGCGGCGCCCGTCCTGACGGAGGCCGCGCCTCCCGTGGCCGAGCGGCCCACCCGTACGCGCAGGGAACGTTCCCGCACCAAGCCCGCCGACGAGGCTGCGCCGCAGGCCGCCGAGCCGGTGGCCGCGGCCCCCGAGCCCGTGGCCGCGCCGGCCGAGCCGGCCGTCGAGCAGCAGGCCCAGGTCGTGGACGCCGGTCAGGCCGACACGCGGGGCGAGCGCGAGAGCCGTCGCGAGCGGCGCAGCCGCGGCGAGCGCCGTGAGCGTGGCGAGCGCAGCGACCGCGGCGAGCGCGGTGAGCGCAGCGACCGCGGTGAGCGTGGCGACCGTGCCGACCGTGCCGACCGCGGTGAGGGCGGCCGTGCCGAGAGCAGCCGCGGCGACCAGCGCGCCACGGACGCCGGCGGCAGGGGCGACCAGCGCGGCGACCAGCGCAGTGACCAGCGTGGCGACCAGCGTGGCGGTGACCAGCGCGGCGGCGACCAGCGCGGTGACCAGCGTGGCGGCGGCGACGACGACGACCGCGGGCGTGGCCGCAGGGGCCGCTTCAGGGAGCGCAACCGCGGCCGCGGCCGTGACCGCTTCGACAGCACCGAGCCCGTCATCGGCGACGACGACGTGCTCATCCCGATCGCCGGCATCCTCGACATCCTCGACAACTACGCGTTCGTCAGGACCAGCGGCTACCTGCCGGGCAGCAACGACGTCTACGTCTCGCTGGCCCAGATCCGCCGCAACGGCCTGCGCAAGGGCGACGTCATCACCGGCGCGGTGCGCCAGCCGCGCGACGGCGAGCGCCGCGAGAAGTTCAACGCCCTGGTCCGCCTCGACACCGTCAACGGCATGGACCCGGAGCAGGCCCGCAACCGGCCCGACTTCAACAAGCTGACGCCGCTCTACCCGCAGGAGCGCCTGCGCCTGGAGACCGAGCACAACATCCTCACCACGCGGATCATCGACCTCGTGTCGCCGATCGGCAAGGGCCAGCGCGGTCTGATCGTCTCGCCGCCCAAGGCCGGCAAGACGATGGTGCTGCAGGCGATCGCCAACGCGATCACCCGCAACAACCCCGAGTGCCACCTGATGGTCGTCCTCGTGGACGAGCGTCCCGAAGAGGTCACCGACATGCAGCGGTCGGTCAAGGGCGAGGTCATCCACTCGACCTTCGACCGTCCGGCCGAAGACCACACCACGGTCGCCGAGCTGGCCATCGAGCGCGCCAAGCGCCTGGTGGAGCTGGGCCACGACGTGGTCGTCCTGCTCGACTCGATCACGCGACTCGGCCGCGCCTACAACCTGGCGGCCCCGGCCTCCGGTCGTATCCTGTCGGGTGGTGTCGACTCCACGGCGCTCTACCCGCCGAAGCGCTTCTTCGGCGCCGCGCGCAACATCGAGAACGGCGGCTCGCTGACGATCCTCGCCACGGCCCTGGTCGAGACCGGGTCCAAGATGGACGAGGTCATCTTCGAGGAGTTCAAGGGCACCGGCAACATGGAGCTCAAGCTCAACCGCTCCCTGGCCGACAAGCGCATCTTCCCCGCGGTCGACGTCGACGCGTCCGGCACGCGCAAGGAAGAGATCCTCATGGCCAAGGAGGAGCTGCAGATCGTCTGGAAGCTGCGGCGGGTGCTGCACGCCCTGGACATGCAGCAGGCTCTGGAACTTCTCCTGGAGAAGATGAAGGAGACCAAGTCCAACGCCGAGTTCCTGCTGCAGGTGCAGAAGACCACGGTGAGCAACGACCGCGACTAGCGGCCACGCGCCTTGAGGGGCGGCGGGGAGGTTCTCCCGCCGCCCCTTTCGCGTGCTCGGGCAGGTCGCGGGGCGGGGTGGGGTTAACCCCACCCGCGGACCGGACGTCTGCTCCATTCACCCCGTCCGCGCCGCCGGGCAGGCTGGGGGCATGCGATCGGTGAGGCTGAAGGACAGGGTGCGGTTCGGGCCGAAGGGGCCGTTAGGGGTGCTGGTGGACCCGATGACCTGGCGGGCGGCTCCGTACCTGCTGGTCAGCGCGGTGTTCGGGATGGCCTGGTTCGTCGTGGTGGCCCTGGCCACGACGGTGGCGGTGCCGCTGGTGGTGGTCTGGGTGGGGCTGCCGCTGACGATGGCGACCGTGCTGATGTGGCGCGGCGGGGCCATGCTGGAGCGGCGGCTGATGGGGGCGGCGTTCGGGGTGCGGATCGCCGACCCGTACCGCGGCAGGCCCGAGGGCGGGCTGCTGTCGCACCTCACCTGGCTGCTGGGCGACAAGGCCACCTGGCAGGACCTCGGCTACCTCCTCATGCTCCTCCCGCTGGGCCTGGTCGAGTCCGCGCTGTCGCTCGCCCTGTGGACGGCGACGGCGACGCTGCTCCTCGCGCCCCTGGCCCGCGTCCTGTACGTCCTGAGCGACGGCCGCACCGGCCTGATCATCGACGACTGGGCGGGCGCGCTGGTCGCGGGTGCGGCGGGCGTGGCGCTGCTCGTCGTGACGGCCTATCTCGTACGGGGCATGGCCTGGCTGCACGGCACCCTGGCCACAGTGCTGCTCGGCGGCAGCGAGGAGGAGCGGCTGCGGGCCAGCCGGGCCAGGGGGATCGACGCGGCCGAGGCCGAACGCCGCAGGATCGAGCGCGACCTGCACGACGGCGCGCAGCAGCGGCTGCTGTCGGTGGCGGTGGACCTCGGACGGGCGCGGGCCAAGTTCGACACCGAGCCGGAGGAGGCCAGGGCGCTGATCGTGCAGGCGCACGCGGGCACCAAGGCGGCCATCGCCGAGCTGCGCGACCTGGCCCGCGGCATCCACCCGGCCATCCTCACCGACCGCGGGCTCGACGCGGCGCTGTCGGGGCTGGCCGCGCGGGCCCCGGTGCACGTGGACGTCTCCGTCGAACTGACCGAACGGCCGCCGGCCGCGGTGGAGAGCATCGCGTACTTCATCGTCGCCGAGGCCCTGGCCAACCTCGCCAAGCACTCGGGCGCGACGGAGGCGTCGGTGGCGGTGTTCGGGGGCGAGCGCGGCGTGGTCGTGGACGTGTGGGACAACGGCATCGGCGGCGCCGTCGTCACCCCGGACGGCGGGCTGTCGGGCCTGGCCGACCGGGCGGCGACCATCGACGGCGTGCTCGTGCTGCACAGCCCCGCCGGGGGGCCGACGATCGTGCGTGCGGAGCTGCCCTGCGAATGGTAGTCATGTGCACATGCGCGTGGTCATCGCCGAGGATTCCGTACTGTTGCGCGAGGGGCTGGCGCGGCTGCTCGCCGACGGCGGTTTCGAGACCGTCGCGGCGGTCTCCGACGGGCCCGCGCTGGTGGCCGCCGTCCGCGAGCACGAGCCCGACCTGGCGATCGTCGACGTGCGCATGCCGCCCACCCACACCGACGAGGGGCTGAAGGCGGCGCTGCGGGTCCGCGAGGCCAGGCCCGACTTCCCGATCCTGGTCCTGTCCCAGTACGTCGAGGAGCGCTACGCGGGCGAGCTGATCGGCAAGGCCGTCGGCTACCTGCTGAAGGAGCGGGTGGCCGACGTGGCCGAGTTCATGGAGGCGGTGCGCGAGGTGGCGGCGGGCGGCACGGTGATCGATCCGGAGGTCGTCGTGCAACTGCTCAGCCGCAGGCGCAGGGGCGCGCCGCTGGACCTGCTCTCCCCCCGGGAGCGCGAGGTCCTGGCCCTGATGGCCGAGGGCCGCTCCAACACCGCGATCGCCTCCAGGCTGGTCGTCACCGAAGGGGCGGTGGAGAAACACGTGTCCGGCATCTTCGCCAAGCTGGCCCTCGGGCCCGCGCCCGAGGACCATCGGCGGGTTCTCGCCGTCCTGACGTATCTGGGTCGCTGATACGGCCTGCACCCGGGGTTGGGGATGCGGGCCGTACCCGCTACCTCACGTCCACGAACTCCTGCGGCGACAGGGAGGTGCGCGTCTTGCTCGTGCCGGGCACCTTGACCTGGAAGTAGCCGTCCTTCTTGGCCTTGAAGGTCTTGCTGTACTTGCCGGTCGAGGTGGCCTTGGCGTACCCCATGAACTTGTACGTCTTGGTGCCCTTGGCCTTGAAGTACACCTCGACGATCTTGTTCTTGTACGCCTTGGTCCCGCGGTAGACCTTGCCGTAGACCTTGAACGCGCGCCCCTTGGCGACCTTGTTCGGGGCCGAGATCGTCACCCGGGTCTTGGCCTTCTTGGACGCGCCGCCGGTCGGGGCGACGACCGAGAAGGACGCCTCGCCCTTGAGCGTCTGGCCGGCGCGGGTGGCGTACACCTCCAGCGTCCAGGCGCCCTCGGTGGTGTCGTCGGTGAAGTACGTGACGCCGCGGTAGTAGCTGTCCGACTCCTTGGCCAGCTCACCGAGGTCGTAGTACTCGCTGGTGGTGTCGCTGACGAGCTTGGCCGAGACCGTGCCCGCGTCCTTCACCGAAGCCTCGACCGTGACCTTGGTGTCCTTGCCCTTGACGAGCTGGACGGGGTCGGGGGTGACGTTCGCGCCGGAGATGCCCTGCTTGCCGGACACCTTGACGGTGAAGGTGCTCGGGCTGCTCCCGCCGCCCGAACGGGCGACGTTGACGGTGAGCTTCCAGTCGCCCGCCGGGTCGTCCTTGGTGATCGTCCACTTGCCGGTGATCGTCTTGTCGGCGGCCGGCGACGGGGTGGCGGTCGGGGTGGAGGTGGGGGTGGAGGTGCTCGGCGTGAAGTCGAACGAGACCGTCTTGGCCGACTTGCCGGGCGGCTCGATGGACCCGGTCACGCCGGTGACGGTGTCCGGGTTCTTGAGCTTGAGCGTGACGGTGGCGTCGACGTCCTTCTCCAGCGGGACGTACGCGCTCGCCGACGCGTCGCCCGTGAAGTCGTCCGCCAGCGCGTACGCCGAGGCCGACGCGCCGGTGGCCGAGAGACCGGCGCCTCCGAGGAGAACGGCGGCCCCCGTGGCGGCCGCGAGGAGCAGCCGCACCCTTCTCTTCATCAGTTGGATGATCCTTTGGCTAAGTCCCATTTGTGGGAAAAGTGATGGTTTGTGCGAGGGAGCCTAGTGTGGCGCGCGTGGCCGCGTCATGAAGATCGCGGGAATGCCCCATGGCCTGGGCAGGTTGCACGATCTGGCACACTGGTAGCTGACCATTTTGCGGTTCCGGTTCACGCCATGCGTGAAGGCGACCCGGCGGCCGCAGCCCGAAAGGACAGCCATGAAGCCCGACATCCACCCCGATTACCACGTGACGCAGGTCTCCTGCTCCTGCGGCAACACGTTCACCACCCGCAGCACCGCGAAGAACGGCGTCATCCACGCCGACGTGTGCTCGGCCTGCCACCCGTTCTACACGGGCAAGCAGAAGATCCTCGACACCGGCGGCCGGGTGGCTCGCTTCGAGAAGCGCTTCGGCAAGAAGGCCACGGGCAAGTAGCTTCACCGACGCCGACCCGGCCGCACCACGTGCGCCGGGTCGGCGTTGTTGGTGAAACGGCATTCAAACCACTGAAGGACCCACGGTGAACCTCGACGAGTTGCTCAAGGAGTATTCCGAGCTGGAGCTGCAGCTTGCCGACCCCGCCGTGCACGCCGACCAGAACAAGGCCCGCACACTCGGCCGGCGCTACAGCCAGCTCACCCCGATCGTCACCACCTACCGCGAGCTCGACACGGCCCGCGAGGACCTGACGGCGGCCAAGGAACTGGCCGGCGAGGACGAGGGGTTCGCGGCCGAGGCGGCCGAGATCGAGGAGCGCATCCCGCAGCTTGAGGAGAAGCTCAAGCACCTGCTCATCCCGCGCGACCCCAACGATGACAAAGACATCATCATGGAGATCAAGGCGGGCGAGGGCGGCGAGGAGTCCGCGCTGTTCGCCGGCGACCTGCTGCGGATGTACCTGCGCTACGCCGAGCGCCTCGGCTGGAAGACCGAGATCATCGACACCCAGCCCTCCGACCTCGGCGGCTACAAAGACGTCACGGTCGGCATCAAGGCCAAGGGCGACGAGGGCGTGTGGTCCAGGCTCAAGTTCGAGGGCGGCGTCCACCGCGTGCAGCGGGTGCCCGTCACCGAGTCCCAGGGCCGCATCCACACCAGCGCCGCGGGCGTGCTGGTCTACCCGGAGGCGGAGGAGGTCGACGTCCAGATCGACCCCAACGACCTGCGCATCGACGTCTACCGCTCCAGCGGTCCCGGTGGCCAGAGCGTCAACACGACCGACTCGGCCGTGCGCATCACCCACCTGCCCACGGGCGTGGTCGTCTCCTGCCAGAACGAGAAGAGCCAGCTCCAGAACAAGGAGTCGGCGATGCGCATCCTGCGTGCCCGGCTGCTGGCCGTGGCCCAGGAGCAGGCCGACGCCGCGGCGCAGGCCGAGCGCAAGTCGCAGGTGCGCACGGTCGACCGTTCCGAGCGCATCCGCACGTACAACTTTCCCGAGAACCGGATTTCCGACCACCGCGTAGGCTTCAAGGCGTATAACCTCGACCAGGTTCTCGACGGCGAGCTCAACGCCGTCACCCAGGCACTCATCGACGCCGAGATGGCGGAGAAGCTCGCACAACACTCATGACATTTCTGCTGGACGAGATCGCTCTCGCCACCGCCCGGCTCGCCGAGGCAGGTGTGCCTTCGCCGCGCACCGACGCGGAGGAGATCGCGGCGTTCGTCCACGGCGTGCGCAGGAGCGAGCTCCACACGGTCAAGGACTCCGACTTCGACGCGCTGTTCTGGGAGGGCATCGCCCGGCGCGAGGCGCGTGAGCCGCTGCAGCACATCACCGGCCACGCCTACTTCCGCTACCTGGAGCTCGCGGTCGGCCCCGGCGTGTTCGTGCCGCGGCCGGAGACCGAGGTCATGGCCGGGTGGGCGATCGAGACCCTGCGCGCCATGGACGTGACGGCGCCGCTCGTCGTCGACCTCGGCACCGGCTCGGGGGCCATCGCGCTGTCGATCGCCCAGGAGGTCGCGCTCGCCGAGGTGCACGCCGTCGAGGTCGACCCCGCGGCCTACACCTGGGCCAAGCGCAACATCTCCGAGCTGGGCCAGGGGCGTACGCACCTGCACCCGGAAGACCTCGCCGAAGCCCTTCCCGAGCTCAACGGCAAGGTCGACCTGGTGATCTCCAACCCGCCGTACATCCCGCCCGGCGCCATCCCGCGCGACCCCGAGGTCCGCGACTACGACCCCTCAAGGGCCCTGTACGGCTCGGGCGACGACGGCCTCGGCGAGGTGCGCGCGGTCGAACGCACCGCCCGCCGCCTGCTGCGCCCCGGCGGCTGGGTGGCCGTCGAACACGCCGACGAGCAGGGCAGGGCCGTCTATCTGACCTTCCCGGAGGACAACGGCTGGCGCGACGTCCGCCTGCGCCAGGACCTCACCCGAAGGGACCGCTTCGTCACGGCCAGACTCGGCCAGGACTAGGATGCACGCCGTGGGAAGACGCTTTGACTGCTCCGACCTCGACCAGCGCGCCGAGGGCCTGATCGAGGCCGCCACCGCCGTGCGCCGCGGCGAGCTGGTCGTGCTGCCGACCGACACCGTCTACGGCATCGGCGCCGACGCGTTCATGCCGCCGGCCGTCACCGCGCTGCTCGACGCCAAGGGCCGCGGCCGTGACATGCCGCCGCCCGTGCTCGTGGGCACCGTCAGAGCCGCCACAGCGCTCGTGGACGACCTCGGGCCCTACGGGCAGGATCTCATCGACGCCTTCTGGCCCGGGCCGCTCACGCTGGTCTGCAGGGCCAACAGGGCCCTTTCCTGGGACCTGGGCGACACCAAGGGCACGGTCGCCGTCCGCATGCCGCTCCACCCGGTCGCCCTCGACCTGCTCAAGGAGACCGGCCCGATGGCCGTCTCCAGCGCCAACCGCTCCGGCGCCCCCGCGGCGACGACGGCGGAGGAGGCCGAGGAGCAGCTCGGCGACTCGGTCGCGGTCTACCTCGACGGCGGCAAGACCACCGACAACACGCCCTCGACCATCCTCGACCTCACCACCGCGGTGCCCCGGATGCTGCGCCGCGGCGCGATCCCCGTCGAGAAGCTGCGCGGCATCATCGGCTACGTCGCCACCGACGACTGACGTATACCGTCTTTGCATCCCGGCTGCGGCGACGCCACGGCCGCGATTACCGTGAGTCCCGGAACGGCGACACGTCCGGGAGTGGCCCATGGGCAAGTTCGACGGCATGGATCCGCAGCTGGTCCGTGACCTGCTGACCGAGGTCAAGCACGCGTCCTCGGCGCTGCGCACGGCCGAGGACCAGGTCAGGGCGGCGCTGAGCCGTGCCGGGCTGTCCGCGCGGAGCACCCACCGTCCGGTCCAGGTGGCCGACTCCGCCGATCACATGGTCAAGGACGTCAACGCGCGGCTGGCCGTACTGGAGAAGCGCGCCGACGGGAAGCTGGGCGACACGTCGAAGACGGGCGGCGGCGGCACGGCCGACGAGCCCAAGGAGTCGCCGGGCAGCCGCGACGACAAGTACGGCAACCCGCGCGCCGACGTCCCGCCCAAGCACAGCGACCCCGCGCACCCCGCCGACCCGAAGCCCACCCACCCCTCCACCCCGAAGGACCACGACCCCAAGCCCACCGACCCACCCCCGAAAACCCCCGACACCAAGCCCACGGACCCACCCGCCCCGAAACACCCCGACCCCAAGCCGACGGACCCGCCCGCGTCGAAGGACCACGACCCCAAGCCGACGGACCCGCCGACGCCGAAGGAACCCGACGGCAAGACCGGCGACGAAGGCGTCCGGGCCGACCGGGACGGGAAGGCGTGCGACGGCGCCGACAAGGACACCGGGACCAGCGGGAACGACACCAGGACCGACGAACGGACCGGCGACCGCACAGACGGCCGGAACGGCGACGCCTCGGCAGCCGACGACCCCAAGGCTCCCGACCAGGACAGCAGACGCGACCGGGGAGCGGAGGCCGACACCGGCACGACCGACGTCCCCGCGAAGGACCAGCCGGACGACCCGCACAAGCCCCAGGTCGTGGTGGTCGACGGCGTGAAGGTCCTCCAGGTCCCCATCGACCCGCCCACGGCCGAACAACTGGAATCCCTGCTCAAGAACGTCGACAGCGTGCAGCCCGCCGACATGCCGACCGTGCACGCCGACGGCGCCGCGGCGACGGCGGGCGGAGGCGAAGGGCTGTCGGTGCCGACAGGAGAGGGCGGCACCGACCCCTCGACACCCTCCTCAGACACCACCGGCCACCCGTACGGCACGTCGGAAGGCACGGGCGCCCACTACGGCACCGCAGGCGACACGACCTCCCACAACGGCACCCAAGGCGATGCGGCCACCCACTCCGGCACCACCGGAGACACCTACCGCGGCACCACTGGGGACCAAGGCGCCCACCAGGGCATCCCAAGGGACGCGGGCACCGCCCACGACACCCACGCCGACGGCACCTCCTCCACCCCAACCCGCCCTGACGCCACCACAGGCACCCAGCCCATCGGCGACACCGGCCGGGCCGACGGCGCACATGGCCACACGGACACCGGCACAGGCCGCACCGACGGCTCAGGTGGCGGCGCGAACACCGACAACGGCCGCTCCGACGGCGGCACGAACAGCGATAGCGCCCGCTCCGACGACGGCACCAGGGACGCGGGCCGCACTGACGGCACCGCCTGCGCCGACGACAAGGCCACGAACGACAGCCGCACCGACGCGGGCACCGCCCACGGCAGCCGTGATGCCGGCAGCGGCACCCACGGTGGTCGTGCCGATGGTGGTCGCGCCGACGCGGGAACCGGTGGTGGCGCGGCGGACGCTGGTCGTGGTGACGGCGGTGCCGTGAACGGTGGTCGTGACGTCGGTGGTGGGTACGGCGATGGCGGACGTGCCGATGTGGGCGCGGGTAACGGGCGCGCCGATGTGGGCACCGGTGGTGGTGCGGCGGATGCTGGGCGGGCTGATGGCGGGGCGGCAGACGCTGGGCGGACCGGTGCAGACAGTGGTGGGGCGGCGGACGCCGGGCGCGGCGGGGTAGACGCTGGTGGGGCTGGGCGGGGTGATGGCTCTGCTGGGGTGCGGATTCCGCCTACGGCGCCTGGGGGAGGGGCGGCTGTATCGGATGGAGGGGACGTATCGGCTGATGGTGGGGATGCCGGACGGCATGGCGCGACTGCCTATGGCGCTGGGGGGCATGGCGCGGCGGCCTTCGGGGGCGGGGGGCACGGTGCCGGGAGTCATGGTGGGGGTGGGGTGCAGGGCTTGGACGGCGGGGGCGTCGGTGCGAAGTGGGTGAGTGAGGGGGACGGGGTTGTGGCCGTGGACGTGTCCGCGGCCGGACCGGAGGCGATCAGGACGTTGATCGACAACGTCCGCGACATCCAGCCGCTCGACATGCCGTCCGTGGACGTCCCGCCCGGTGAGTACGGCGAACAGGGCGAGTGGGCGCTCCGGGACATCAGGCCGGACGGTCCATCGGGTGAGGTCGATCCAGGGACGTCGGGAAGGAGCGTGTGATGTACGTCGACCCGCCCGCCCCCAGGCCCAGGAGCAGGGACGAGATGCCGCCCGTCACCGCCGCGGGCCCGCTGGACAACCAGCCGCTGGCCTACGAGTTCAACCCCGACTACGAACGTCTCGTCACCGCCTGGAACACCGTCATGCCCATGCTGGAGAAGCTCAGCACGGCCCTGGACAAGGCGTACGCGCTGGCCAAGAGCCCGCAGACCTGGGACGCGCCGGTCGGCGACCGATATGTGCAGGACATCCGGGAATGGCGGTCGAAGCTGGCCCTCTACCGTCACGCCGTGCTCACCGCGATCAGCGACCAGGCCGACGACACCCCGAGGTGGATCCCCAGCCAGACCGGCGCACCGCACGCCTTCCCCTGACCGCCGCCTTCCCCTGCCCTCCCACCCTCCGCCGGCCCCTCGCGGTCCCTGTGCTCCGGTCTCCGCATGTGGAAGCCCTCATGCACGCTGACGGTCACAGACCTCCTCGCGGGTGAACGTCCTCATGCCCGCTGACGGTCACGGCCTCCCTCGCAGGACCGGTTATCTGGGCAAAACGGACATGCGGTCGTACAGTGGAGGAATGGGTGGGGAGCCGTACTACGGGCCCGACTTCGGGCGGTTGCGGCGGCAGGATCCGGAGCTGGCGCAGGTGCTGCTCGACGAGCTCGACCGCGAACGCGCCGGCATCCAGCTGATCGCCGGCGAGAACTTCACCTCCCCCGCGGTCATGGCCGCCCTGGGCTCCACCCTCACCAACAAGTACGCCGAGGGCTACCCCGGCAGGCGCTACTACGGTGGCTGCGAGGTCGTCGACCGGGCCGAACGGCTGGCGGTGGAGCGGGCGCGCAGGCTGTTCGGGGCCGAGCACGCCAACGTCCAGCCGCATTCCGGCGCCAGTGCCAACCTGGCCGCCTACGCCGCCCTGCTCCAGCCCGGCGACACCATGCTCGCCATGGCGCTCCCGCACGGCGGCCACCTCACGCACGGCTCGAAGGTGAACTTCTCGGGACGATGGTTCGACGTCGCCTCCTACGGCGTGCGGCGCGACACCGAGCTCATCGACTACGACGAGGTGCGGGACCTGGCGCTGCGACGCCGTCCCAAGGTCATCGTGTGCGGCGCGACGGCGTACCCGAGGCTGATCGACTTCTCGGTCTTCCGCGGCATCGCCGACGAGGTGGGCGCGTGGTTGCTGGCCGACGTGGCGCACCCGATCGGGCTGATGGCGGGCGGGGCGATCCCGTCGGCGGTGCCGTACGCGGACGTCGTGACGATGACCACCCACAAGGTGCTGCGCGGGCCGCGCGGCGGCGCGATCCTGTGCACGGAGGAGCTGGCCGCCAGGATCGACCGGGCGGTGTTCCCGTTCGTGCAGGGCGGGCCGCTGATGCACGCGGTGGCGGCCAAGGCGGTGGCGTTCGGGGAGGCGCTGCGGCCGGAGTTCGCCGAGTACGCGGGCCGCGTCGTCGCCAACGCCCGCACGCTGGCCGGCGCGCTGGACGCGACGGGCATGCGTCCGGTCACCGGCGGCACCGACACCCACCTGGCCCTGGTCGACCTGCGTGAGCTGGGCGTCTCGGGCGCGGAGGCAGAACGGCGCTGCGCGGCCGCCGGCCTCACGCTCAACCGCAACGTCATCCCGTACGATCCGGAGCCTGCGGCCGTCACCTCCGGGATCCGGGTGGGCACGGCGTGCGTGACCACGCAGGGCATGGGCCCGCGCGAGATGGAGGAGGTGGGAAGTCTGCTGTCGATGTCCGTGCGCGATCCGGCGGTCGCGCCCGAGGTCAGGGAAAGAGTGGCGGCGCTTCTCGCCATCCATCGGCCATATCTCAGCGAATATTAAGCTGGTCTGTGTCGGTTTCCGGTCACAGCTGGCCGGAGCATCCGGGAAACTAGGTCCGTGCGCGAATACCTGTTCATGGCGCTCATCTCGGCAGCGGTGACGTACCTGCTGGTGCCGCTGGTGCGCCGCTTCGCCATCCGCATCGGCGCCATGCCCGAGGTTCGCGAGCGCGACGTGCACACCACGCCGACGCCGAGGCTCGGCGGCCTGGCCATGTACGGCGGCCTGGTGGTCGGCCTGCTGGTCGCCAGCCAGCTGAAACACACCGGCGAGGCGCTGTCGCAGTACGACGGCAGAGCCGTCACCGCGCTGATCGTCGCCGGCGGCCTGATCACGCTCACCGGCTTCCTCGACGACTGGTGGGGCATGGACGCCTTCATCAAGCTCGGCGGGCAGATCGCGGCGGCGGGCGTGCTGGTCTACTTCGACCTGCGGCTGCTCTACATCCCGCTGCCGAAGGACTGGGGCGGTTCCACCAGCCTCGACTACACGCTGAGCACGATCATCACCATCATGATCGTGGTGGTCACCATCAACGCCGTGAACTTCGTCGACGGGCTCGACGGGCTCGCGGCCGGCATCGTGTGCATCGCCGCGATGGCCACGTGGGCGTACTCGATCCTGCTGGCCCAGAGCATGAGCGTGGGCAACATCACCACGACGGCGGCCATCGCGGCCGTCCTCATCGGCACGTGCCTGGGCTTCCTGCCGCACAACTTCCATCCGGCCAAGATCTTCATGGGCGACACCGGGGCGATGCTGATCGGGCTGGTGCTCGCCTCCTCGATCGTCACGGTGACGCCGCTCGACCCGGCCGCCATCGAGGACATGAACAAGGTCCCGGTGCTGCTGCCGCTGATGCTGCCGGCGGCGGTGCTGGTCCTGCCGCTGATCGACCTGATCACCGCCGTGGTCCGGCGCACGTCCCACGGCATGTCGCCGTTCGCGCCCGACCGCGGCCACCTGCACCACCGCCTGCTGGACATCGGCCACTCGCACCGCCGCTCGGTGCTGATCATGTATGCCTGGGCGTTCCTGTTCGCCTTCGGCCTGGTGGCGATGTCCCGCGAGGGCGTGCCGGTGCTGCTGTTCGTCGTGGTCATCGTGCTGGCGCTGGCGGTGCTCGTCCTGATGGCGGCGCCGCGGTGGCGGGGGAGGGGCGGCGCGCACGCCGCCACGCGCAACAAGCAGCCCGACGACGACGGCCCGCCCACCGGCCCGATGCCGCCGATCGGCCCGGACACCGAGGTCAGGCGGCAGATGCCGCCGCAGGGCGGCCCTTCGGCGCAGGAACGCGCGAGCGCAGAGGGCAAACCGGTCATTCCTGCATTTCCGAGTCGTCCGTGATCGGGAACTAGAAACGGCAGGTAAAAGCGGTCTTCCGTGAGCTTGTGATATCTTTCACGAGCAGGGACCTCCAGACGCACATGTTCTGGAGGTAGCAAACGCTCGCTTGACAACATGCTGATGGAGCACCGATGCAGGCCAACGACGTGCGCGTACTCAAGAGCGCCGCTGTTCCGACCTTCGCGGTCGGGGTGGTCGCGGTCATCGTGGCGTTCCTTCTCGCAGGCGGCAAGGGAGCGCTCGGCGCGGCCCTCGGCACCTTGCTCGTCGGGGTTTTCTTCAGCATCAGCGTGGTAGCGGTCTCCTATGCCGCCCGCGTCTCCCCGCAGATGATGGCGATCGCGGCCATGGTCAGCTACCTCGTCAAGGTCATCGCCATCATGGCGGTGCTCGCCGCCTTCCGTGAGACCACCGCCTGGAACACCCAGGCCTTCGCGTGGTCCGTGGTCGTGTGCACGCTCGTGTGGACCGGATTCGAGGTCCGCGCGTTCATGAAGACCAAGATGCTCTACGTCGACCCCGATGCCTCCGTCCCCGGAAAGGGCGACTCATGAGGCAGGTAAAGGGATGGGGTCCGATATGACTAGTCCTCCACTCGCCTGCTATCGTCGGGGCCGCGATGAGCGCACAGGAACGCCGGCCGGAACACGACGGTCGCGACTTCTCCGATGCCATGTGGTCAGTCCCCAGCTATCTGCTCGCCGGGATGGCGGTCTATGGCGGTCTCGGGTGGTTGCTGGACCGGTGGCTCGACATGTCCGCGTTCTTCCCCATAGGCGTGGTCCTTGGGGTCGTGCTCGGCGGCTACGCGGTCTACCGGAAGTTCGGTCGCTAACCCGACGCAGCGATCGCCTCGCTGAGGAAACCCTTGTGATCCACTACGACGTTGAAGGGAACGCCGCGTGATTGCGCTGACGGTCCTCGCCCCCGAAGACAACTTCCGGGCGCCATCGCCCGATGAGCTGTTCAATTCGTTCACGCCGATCATCCCTGGGGTGAGCTGGTTCACCAAGCCGGTGCTGCTGGCGATGCTGAGCGCGCTCGTGGTGATCGCGGTGTGCTGGGTGGCTTTCGCCAAGCCGAAGCTCGTGCCGAGGGGCACCCAGAACGTCGTCGAGTACGGCTACATGTTCGTCCGTGACCAGATCGCCCGGCCGTTCCTCGGCAAGGACGCCGATCGGTGGATGGGCCTGCTGGTCACGCTCTTCTTCCTGGTCCTGTTCTGGAACATCCTCGGCGTGATCCCGCTCGCGCAGTTCCCGGTCGCCTCGCACATCGCGTTCCCGGCCGTCCTCGCGCTCTCGATCTACGTGATCAAGATCTACCTGGGCGTCAAGCACCAGGGCGGCATCGGCTACTTCAAGAACATGATGTTCCCGCCCGGCCTGCCGAAGCCCATCTACTTCCTTCTGGCGCCGATCGAGTTCCTCTCGAACATGATCATCGCGCCGTTCACGCACGCGGTCCGACTGTTCGCGAACATGTTCGCCGGTCACATGCTGCTCGCGTTCTTCAGCATGGTCGGCTTCTGGTTCCTGTTCGAGAAGCTGACTCCGATGGGCGCCGGCGTCGGCGTCCTGGGTGTGATCATGACGATCATCCTGACCGGGTTCGAGATGTTCATCCAGTTCCTGCAGGCCTTCCTGTTCGCGATGCTGGCGTCGATGTACATCGGCGGCGCGCTGCACCCGGATCACTGAGAACCACATACCGGAATATCCATGACCGGTGGGACTCCCTTCACCGGCCGTCCAGTAAAGGAAATAGCAATGAGCGTTCTCGCTGAGGTCTCCGGCAACGTCACCGCCATCGGTTACGGTCTCGCCGCCATCGGCCCCGGCATCGGCGTCGGCATCATCTTCGGTCAGGGCGTGCAGGCCATCGCGCGTCAGCCCGAGGCTTACGGCCTGATCCGCCAGAACATGCTCCTCGGCTTCGTCCTCACCGAGGCCCTTGCCCTGATCGGTCTGGTCGCGCCGTTCATCTTCCAGGCCCTCTAAGACCAGAAGAATCCCTGACGAAAGGCTGCACCCATGATTAAGGCAGCTACGCTCCTCGCGCAGGAGGAGGGTGCGAACCCGCTCCTTCCGCACACGTTCGAGCTCGTCGTCGGTATCTTCTCGTTCCTCGTCGTCCTCCTCGTCGTCGGCAAGATCCTCGTACCGCGTATCCAGAAGACGCTGGCCGAGCGGACCGACGCGATCGAGGGTGGCATCAAGAGGGCCGAGGAGGCCCAGGCCGAGGCGCAGAACCTGCAGCGGCAGTACGCGCAGCAGCTGGAGGAGGCCCGCCGCGAGGCCGGCCGGCTCCGCGAAGAGGCTCGCGAGCAGGCCGCGCAGATCAAGGCGGAGCTCCGCGAGGAGGCGCAGGCCGAGGCCCGTCGTCTCGTCGAGGCCGCGCACGCCCAGATCGAGGCCGACCGCGCCGCCGCGTTCGCGCAGCTCCGCACGGAGATCGGCCGTCTGTCCACCGACCTGGCCGGCCGCATCGTCGGCGAGTCCCTCGAGGACGAGGCCCGCCAGAGCCGGATCGTGGACAGGTTCCTCGACGAGCTCGAGAGCAGCAACGCGCAGGCGGTGCGCTAATGAGAGGTCTGAGCAGGACCTCGTTGGCAGAGGTCGAGGAGCGCTTCAACGCGGTCGCGGGCAGCGCCGACCTCGGCGCGCTCTCCGACGAGTTGTTCGCCGTCGCGGATCTGCTCGACCGCGAGCACGGCCTGCGCCGGGCGCTGTCCGACCCGGCCAGGCCCGCCGAGCAGAAGGCGGGCACCATCCGCGCCCTGCTCGGCGGCAAGGTCTCCGAGGCGGCCATCGCCACGACCGAGGCCGCGGTCTCGGTCCGGTGGTCGCGCGCGGGTGACCTGGCCGACTCGCTCGAACGGCTCGGCGTCGTCGCCGCAGCCGCCGAGGCGGAGGGCCAGTCCAGGCTCGACGACGTGGAGGACGAGCTCTTCCGCTTCAGCCGCATCGTCGCCGCCAACCCCGACCTCCGACGCGCGCTCGCCGACGCGGCCGCGCCCGCGGAGGGCAAGCGGCAGCTGCTGGGCGACCTGCTCGGCGGCAAGGTCGCCCCCACCAGCCAGCGCCTGATCACGCAGCTGGCGGTGCACCCGCGAGGGCGTAGCCTGGAGACGGGCTTGGAGGAGTTCGGTCAGCTCGTGGCCCAGCAGCGCCGGCGCCTGGTGGCGGTCGTGCGCAGCGCGGTCGAGCTGTCCGACGCGCAGAAGCAGCGACTGGCCGACTGGCTGCGCACCTCCTACGGTCGCGACGTGCACCTGAACGTCGAGGTGGACAAGCGAGTGCTCGGTGGGTTCTCGGTCCGCATCGGCGACGAGATCATCGACACCACGATCGTGGGACGAATTGAAGAAGTCCGCCGCCGGTTGGCCGGCTGAGGCGCAGTGAGCGCCGAATGAATAGGGAGACAGAGTAGAGATGGCGGAGCTTACGATCCGGCCGGACGAGATCCGGGACGCGCTTGAGCGCTTCGTCCAGGCGTACGAACCGGAAGGCGCCGCGCGCGAGGAGATCGGGACCGTCGTCGACGCCGGCGACGGCATTGCCCATGTCTCCGGCCTTCCCTCGGCGATGGCGAACGAGCTGCTCGAGTTCGAGGACGGCACGCGCGGCCTGGCCCTGAACCTCGACCCCCGAGAGATCGGCGTCGTGGTCCTGGGCGACTTCAGCAAGATCGAGGAAGGCCAGACGGTCCGCCGGACGGGCGAGGTCCTGTCCGTGCCGGTCGGCGACAACTTCCTCGGCCGTGTGGTCGACCCGCTCGGCAACCCCCTCGACGGCAAGGGCGCGATCGAGTCCGAGAGCCTGCGCGCCCTCGAACTGCAGGCCCCCTCGGTCGTCCAGCGGCAGCCGGTGAAGCAGCCGCTGCAGACCGGCATCAAGGCGATCGACGCCATGACGCCGATCGGCCGCGGCCAGCGCCAGCTGATCATCGGTGACCGTGGCACGGGCAAGACCGCCGTGGCCGTCGACACCATCCTCAACCAGCGTGACAACTGGCTCTCGGGCGACCCCGAGAAGCAGGTGCGCTGCGTCTACGTCGCGGTCGGCCAGAAGGGCTCGACGATCGCCCAGGTGCGCTCCCGCCTCGAAGAGGCCGGCGCCCTGGAGTACACCACGATCGTCGCCGCCCCGGCCTCCGACCCGGCCGGTTACAAGTACATCGCCCCCTACACCGGTTCGGCCATCGGCCAGCACTGGATGTACCAGGGCAAGCACGTCCTCATCATCTTCGACGACCTCACCAAGCAGGCCGACGCCTACCGCGCCGTCTCGCTGCTGCTTCGCCGCCCGCCGGGCCGCGAGGCGTTCCCCGGTGACGTCTTCTACCTCCACTCCCGTCTGCTGGAGCGCTGCGCCAAGCTCTCCGCCGACATGGGCGGCGGCTCGATGACCGGTCTTCCGATCATCGAGACGAAGGGCAACGACGTGTCGGCGTTCATCCCGACCAACGTCATCTCCATCACCGACGGCCAGATCTTCCTGGAGACCGACTACTTCAACGCCGGTATCCGTCCTGCCATCAACGTCGGTATCTCGGTCTCCCGAGTCGGTGGCTCGGCGCAGATCAAGGCGATGCGCAAGGTGGCCGGCACGCTGCGTCTGTCGCTGTCGCAGTACCGCGACCTGGAGGCCTTCGCGGCCTTCGCCTCCGACCTGGACGCGGCCTCCCGCGCCCAGCTGGAGCGCGGTCAGCGCCTGACCGAGCTGCTCATCCAGCCGCAGTACTCGCCGTTCTCCGTGGAGCGGCAGGTCGTGTCGGTGTGGGCGGGCACGACGGGTGAGCTCGACGAGGTTCCGATCGAGGACATCCGCCGCTTCGAGCAGGAGTTCCTCGACTACCTGCAGAGCAGCCACAAGGGCATCTTCGACAGCATCCGCGAGACCAACGAGCTGACCGACGACGCGGTGACCTCCCTCAAGGACGCCGTCACGGAGTTCAAGAAGGGCTTCACCACCTCTTCGGGCGAGCTCCTGGTCAAGGACGAGCCGGTGGCGCCGCTCGAGGCCGACGAGGTCGGCCAGGAGAAGATCAAGAAGGTCGTCCGCCCGGCGACGGAGAAGTAGCTCATGGGTGCCCAGCTAAGGCTGCTGCGGCGGCGGATCAGGTCGGTCAAGTCGACCGCCAAGATCACGCGCGCCCAGGAGCTCATCGCCTCCTCGCGGATCGTGAAGGCGCAGATGCGGATGCAGGCGGCGCTGCCGTACGAGCGTGAGATCACTCGCGCCGTCACGGGCGTCGTCAGCAACGCGGCCAGCGTCGACCATCCGTTGACCGTGGCGAAGGAGAACCCCGCCAAGGCGGGCGTCCTCATCGTCACCAGCGACAGCGGGTTCTGTGGCGGCTTCAACGCCAACGTCCTGCGCGAGGCCGAGGCCCTGCGCGGGCTGCTGGAGAGCCGTGGCCTGACGGTGGTGCCGTTCGTCACCGGCCGGAAGGGTGTCACCTGGCACACCTTCCGCAACCGCACGATGGGCGGCCAGTGGGTCGGCTTCTCCAGGAAGCCGGCCTACGCCGACGCCAAGGAGATCGCGCAGACGCTGATCGACTCCTTCAAGGAAGAGGCGGGGATCGACGAGATCCACATCGTCTCGACCGAGTTCGTCTCGATGCTGACCCAGAACGTCGTGGTCAAGCGCGTGCTGCCGCTGGAGGTCGAGGAGACCGAGGCGACGGCCGGCGAGACGATCCCGCCGTACTTCGAGTTCGAGCCCACCGCGGGCGACGTGCTCGAATCGCTGCTGCCGCGCTATGTGGAGTCCCGCATCTTCACGGCGCTGCTGCAGTCGGCTGCTTCGGAGGAGGCTGCGCGCCGCCGCGCCATGAAGTCCGCCACGGACAACGCCAACGAGCTGATCCGCGTGTTCACCATGCAGATGAACCAGGCTCGCCAGGCCGAGATCACCCAGGAAATCAGCGAGATCGTCGGGGGCGCCAACGCGCTGGCTGACGCCGCAGCGGGGAAAGAGTGAAATGACTGCAGAGGCTGTTGAGACTGTTGAGCCCACGTCGGCCGGTGCCGGTCGTGTGGCCAGCGTCAAGGGGCCCGTCGTCGACGTGGAGTTCCCCGTCGAGGCGATGCCCGAGATCTACAACGCGCTCAACGTCGAGGTGACCCTCGGCGGCGAGACCAAGACCCTGACCATGGAGGTCGCCCAGCACCTGGGTGACAACCTGGTCCGCGCCATCTCCATGCAGCCCACCGACGGCCTGGTCCGCGGTACGGCCGTCACCGACTCCGGCCACCCGATCTCGGTGCCCGTCGGCGACGTCGTCAAGGGTCACGTGTGGAACGCGCTCGGCGAGTCGCTCGACGTGCCGACCGCTTCGCTCCAGGTCACCGAGAAGTGGGGCATCCACCGGCCGTCCCCGCCCTTCGACCAGCTCGAGTCCCGTACCGAGATGCTGGTCACGGGTATCAAGGTCATCGACCTGCTCACCCCGTACGTGCAGGGTGGCAAGATCGGCCTGTTCGGCGGCGCCGGTGTGGGCAAGACGGTTCTCATCCAGGAGATGATCCGCCGTGTCGCCCGCAACTTCGGTGGCACCTCGGTGTTCGCCGGCGTCGGCGAGCGCACCCGTGAGGGCAACGACCTCTGGCTGGAGATGGACGAGGCGGACGTCCTCAAGGACACCGCCCTCGTCTTCGGCCAGATGGACGAGCCGCCGGGCACCCGTCTGCGGGTGGCCCTGTCCGCGCTGACGATGGCGGAGTACTTCCGCGACGTGCAGAAGCAGGACGTGCTGCTGTTCATCGACAACATCTTCCGCTTCACGCAGGCGGGCTCGGAGGTCTCCACCCTCCTCGGCCGCATGCCGTCCGCGGTGGGTTACCAGCCGACGCTGGCCGACGAGATGGGTGTGCTCCAGGAGCGCATCACCTCGACGCGCGGTCACTCGATCACCTCCATGCAGGCGATCTACGTGCCTGCCGACGACATCACCGACCCGGCCCCGCACAACGCGTTCGCGCACCTCGACGCGCAGACCGTTCTGTCCCGGCCGATCTCGGAGAAGGGCATCTACCCCGCGGTGGACCCGCTCGACTCCACCTCCCGGATCCTCGACCCGCAGGTCGTGGGCGAGGAGCACTACCGGGTGGCCCAGGAGACCAAGCGGATCCTGCAGAAGTACCGCGAGCTCCAGGACATCATCGCGATCCTCGGTATCGACGAGCTGTCCGAAGAGGACAAGGTCACCGTGCAGCGGGCCCGTCGCATCGAGCGGTTCCTGTCGCACCCGATGTACGCCGCCGAGGCGTTCACCGGCCAGCCGGGCGAGAACGTCCCGCTGGACGAGACGATCGCCTCCTTCAAGGGCCTGTGCGCCGGCGAGTACGACCACCTGCCCGAGCAGGCGTTCTTCATGGTCGGCGGCATCGACCAGGCCGTGGCCAAGGCCAAGGAACTCGAGCGTCGCTGATCGCCCTACGGTAGTGGCACGGGCATGAGAACCCGTGCCGCTACCTGATCGGAAAGGAACCTGCTGAAGTGGCGAAGCTACGCGTAGGGGTTGTCTCACCCGAGCGTGAGATCTGGTCGGGCGAGGCCGACATGGTGATTGCCAAGACCGTTGACGGCGAGATCGGTATTATGCCGCAACACGCACCCGTGCTCGGCGTCCTGGTCGAGGGCGGCGTGCTGCGCGTCAAGCGGGAAGGTGAGCCCGAGCTCGTCGCGGCCGTTCACGGGGGGTTCATCTCCGTGGCCGATGATGAGGTGTCGGTGCTCGCCGAGGTCGCCGAGCTCGGTTCCGAGGTCGACGTCGCGGCCGCCCGAGACGCTCTCGACCGGGCTCAGGCCTCGATCGAGGCCAACCAGGAGGACGCCGACGCGGCGATCGAGGCCAAGCGGGCCAGGGCCCGGCTGCGCGCGGCGGGCGAAGAGGTTTAATACATACAACGGGATTCAGGGGGCGGCCATGGTGGCGACGGTTTCGGTTTTGTTGTTGCTGCTGGTCGCCCTCGTGGTCCTGCGGGGGGTGACGCTCGCCCGTTCGCGCGGCAGCGTACCCTGCCGGCTGAAAGTGGGCAGCCGAGGGTGGCAGAGCGGGGTGGCCCGCTACGCCGACGGTGAGCTCCACTGGATTCCGCTCATGGGCGTCCGACTGAGGCCGCGCCACGCGATCGCGAGGCGCGGCCTCGTCGTTTCCGCCCGGCGTGAGATCGACGGCGGCCTCTACGCCGTCGACTGCGGCGGCACGACGCGCGGGCTGTCGCTGGCGATGAGCGCCGACGCCCTCACCGGCTTCCTCGCCTGGCTGGAGTCGGCGCCGCCCAGCGCGTACCTCGACGTCGCCTAGCGGGTGCCGCCGGGCTTCCAGAGGATCTCGTTGCCGCCGTGGGCGACCCGGCAGACGATGAAGAGCAGGTCGGACAGCCTGTTGAGGTATTTGGCGGTCAGCGGGTTGACGTCGTCGTGGGCCTGGAGCGCCGCCCATGTGGTGCGCTCGGCCCTGCGTACGGTCACCCGGGCCAGGTGCAGCGCGGCCGTGGCCGGGTCGCCGCCGGGCAGGATGAAGCTGCGCAGCGGCTGGAGCTCGGCGTTGAGCCGGTCGCACTGCTCCTCCAGCCGGTCGATGTAGGACTGCTCCACCCGCAGCGGCGGGAACTCCGGCTCCTCCACCACCGGGGTGGCCAGGTCGGCCCCCACGTCGAACAGCTCGTTCTGGATGCGCACGAGGAGCGCCACGAGGTCGGCGGACAGGGTGCCGTGGGACAGGGCCAGGCCCAGGCAGGCGTTGGCCTCCTCGACGTCGGCGTAGGCGGCCAGCCGGGTGTCGGTCTTGGCCGCGCGGCTCATGTCGCTCAGGTTCGTGGTGCCGTCGTCGCCCGTACGGGTGTAGATGCGGGAGAGGACGACGGGCTTGTCCTTGTCGGCACGCGTCATGAGCCCAGCGTAATGACAAATGTCATCCGAACGGGACGCGCTTTCCATGTCGCGTCCATGATTTCCACGACTACCAGGGCGAACGCCGCCAAAGCCACAATCTACCCATGACGAGAGAGAGGACCTGATGCTCGAGATCAGCGAGCTGCGCAAGCGCTTCGCGGGCGGTCCCGACAACCCCGGTGGCAAGGTCGCCCTGGACGGGATCAGCTTCACGGTACGTCCGGGTGAGATGTACGGCTTCGTGGGCGCGAACGGTGCGGGCAAGACGACGACGATGCGCATCGTCATGGGCGTGCTCCAGGCCGACTCCGGATCGGTGCGCTGGCGGGACCGCGCGCTGGGCTACGACGACCGCACGCGGTTCGGTTACATGCCGGAGGAGCGCGGGCTGTACCAGAAGATGCGGGTCGCCGAGCAGATCGAGTACTTCGGCCGGCTGCACGGGCTCGCCCCGGCGGCGGCGAAGAAGGCCGCCGACGAGCTCATCGAGCGGCTCGGGCTGACCGAGCGCAGGGGCGACGCGGTGCAGACGCTGTCGCTGGGCAACCAGCAGCGCGTGCAGCTCGCCGTGGCGCTGGTGCACGACCCCGAGGCGCTGGTCCTGGACGAGCCGTTCTCCGGGCTCGACCCGCTCGCCGTGGACGCCCTGGCCGGGGCGCTCCAGGAACGCTGCAGGAGCGGCGTGCCGGTGATCTTCTCCAGCCACCAGCTCGACCTGGTGGAGCGGCTGTGCGACTCGGTGGGCATCGTCTCCGGCGGCAGGATGGTCGCGACGGGCACGGTGGCCGAGCTGCGCGCCGCCGAGGGCGACACGTTGCGCGTGGAGGTCCGCGACCCCGCCCCGGGCTGGGCCGACGGCCTGCCGGGCACGGTGACCGTCCACGGCGACCTGCACACCCTGCGGACGACCGAGGGCGACGACCAGGAGATCCTGCGCCGCGCCGTGAAGGCGGGCCGCGTCGAGCACTTCGGGGTCGAGCAGCCGACCCTCACCGAGATCTTCAAGGAGGCCGTGGCGTGAACGGACTGATGCTGGTCGCCCGCCGCGAGATCGTCACGCAGGTGCGCACGAAGACGTTCCTGGTCGGTCTGCTGGTGACCGCGCTGCTGGTGGCGGCCGTCTCCTTCGCGCCGAAGCTCATGGGCGGGAGCGACTCGTACACGCTGGGCACGGTCAACTCCCAGCAGCTCCCGCTGAAGGCCGCCGCGCCGGACGCCGAGTTCGAGTGGCGCTCCTTCCCCGACGAGGCCGCCGCCAAGAAGGCCGTGCTGGCCGGTGACGTGGACGCGGTGCTGGTCGACGGCGACAAGGTGCTCACCGACGGCGAGATCGACAGCAAGCTCGGCGTGCTCATGCAGAGCACCAACCGGGAGATGCGGCTCGGCGCGGCCGGGGTGACGATCCCGCCGCTGCAGATGGTCTCCGTGGGCGTGGACACCCGCTACCAGGCGGCCAAGACCGGCATCGCCGTGGTGCTGGTGCTCGTCCTGTTCATGCTGCTCATGGGCCAGGTCATGATGGTGGCCATGGGCGTGGTGGAGGAGAAGGGCAGCAGGATCGTGGAGATCCTGCTCGCGGCGGTGCGCCCGTGGCAGCTGCTCGGCGGCAAGATCGTCGGGCTGGGCGCGCTCGGGCTGATCAACCTGCTCACCATCCTCGCCGTCGGCCTGGTCGCCACGTCGGTGTCGGGGTTCGCCGCCGACTTCCCGCCGGGCGTGCCGGGGCTGGTGGTGGCCGTCCTGGTCTGGTTCGTGCTCGGGTACGCGTTCTTCGCCACGCTCGCGGCCGCGTTCGCCTCGCTGGTCTCCCGCCAGGAGGAGGTGAGCAGCGTGATGTCGCCGCTGACCATGCTCATCATGGTCACCTACTTCGTGGCCTTCTACGCCACCAACGACCCCACGGGCACGCTGGCCACGGTGATGTCCTACATCCCGCCGTTCTCCTCGATGATCATGCCGGTCCGCATGGCGGCGGCCGACGTGCCGATGTGGCAGGTGGCGGCGTCCATGGCGGCGATGGCGGTGGCCGTGCTGGCGGTGCTGTCGTTCGGGGCCAAGGTCTACGAGCGGGCGGTGCTGCGCACGGGCGCCCGGCTGAAGCTCGGCGACGTGCTGCGCGCCGGCTAGATGGACGCGATCACGCGGGCGCGGCGGCTGGCCCGCCGGATGCTGAACTCGACGCTGGTGATCATGTGGATCTTCCTGGTCGCCTCGACGGTGTTCAGCCTCGGCTCGGGGGCGGCCGGCTGGCCGCGCCTGCTGCTCGCGACGATCGCGGCGCTCGCCTTCACCTGGCTCTACGTGCGAGTCGTCGCCGCGGTCATGGAGCGCCGGTATCCCACGAGGGAGGTCGTGTGGACCGGCGCTCTGGCGTTCCTGTCGTCGGCGCTGGGCGGGGCCGACCCGATGGGCTGGGGGTTCGTGCCCATGGTCTGGCTGTCCGTGGCGGTGATCGGGCTGCCCGCCCGCAGGGCGCTGGCGCTGGGCGCGGCGACGTGCGCGGCCTGCGTCGGGCTCGGCGCGCTGTCCGTGGTGGACGGGACGGGCCTGCTGGCGCTGAGCGGCGACACCTTGCTCGCGTCGCTGCTCGTCATCGCCGCCCTCGACGTCATCTGGGCCACGGCGCTGCCCTGCACCAACAGGATGTGGGCGTGGATCTGGTCGCTGGCCGTGCAGGCCCACGACGGCCGCGAGGCGCACACCAGGCTGGCGCTGGCCGAGGAGCGGCTGCGCTTCGCCAGGGACCTGCACGACCTCGTCGGCCACCAGCTCTCGGCCATCGCCGTCAAGACCGAGCTGGCCGTACGCCTGGCCGACGCCGACGGCAAGGCCGCCAGGGACGAGATGGCGGAGGTGAACGCGCTGACCCGCAAGGCCCTGCGCGAGCTGCGCCAGGCCGTGCGCGGCTACCGCGAACTTGACTTGACCGCTGAGCTGAATAGCGTGAAGGGAGTGCTCGAAGCGGCCGGCGTCCGCTGCGAGGTGCGCCTGCCGCACCGCGAGCTGCCCCACGGCGTCGCGCCGGTGTTCGCGTACGCGGTGCGTGAGGCGGTCACGAACGTGCTGAAGCACAGCGCCGCGACCTTCTGCGACATCACCCTGCGCTTCACCGACCAGGAGGCGGAACTGGCGGTCCGCAACGACGGCGTGGCCCGCAGGCAGGCCGACGACCTGGGCAGCGGGCTGACCGGCATGGGCGAGCGGATGGCCGCCGTGGGCGGGCGCATGACGGCCCGTCCCACCGGCGACGGACAGTTCCTGCTGACGGCTGTCGTGTCACTCCCGATAGATGGGTAGGGGAGGAAGAGCGGGGGTTTCGATCCCGGCGACCACACGCCGTGTGCGTGATTGAGGAGGTGGCATGCGCGTCCGGCGCAATCCACGAGGCCAGACGGTGCGGATCGGCGCCCGGCTCGACGCCGGCACGTCGGCCGGCGTGCGCGAACGGCTGCACGCCGCGCTCGACGCCGGCGAGGGCGACCTCATCCTCGACCTCTCCAAGCTGGAGATGATCGACGCCACCGGGCTCGGGGTGCTGGTCGGAGCGCATCGGCGCGCGATCAGCGTGCAACGCCGCCTCGTTCTTCGGGGGGTGCCCCCGCGGATCATGCGGATCCTGGCGGTGACCCGGCTGAATCGGGTCCTGCACGTCGAGGTTCCCGCGGCCGCGGTGGCCTGAGGTCACATATCGGGCCGGGCGCCGATCAGCCGTCGCCCGTGCCTTTCACGAGCCGAATATAGAGGGAATGTAGATTGCGGCTGGACCTCTATCACGGGCGTGGGCACTCGGAAAGAACGATGAAAGTGATTATTCTGTGACCCCATCACTGCGGGTAATCGGCGGGTCACGACGGACTGAGGCTGCGGATGAAGATGTGCACCGCCACCTCGACCAGATCGTCGATGGCCGGCTGGTGGTCGGCCAGTATCCATTCGATCAGCAGCTCTTGCAGCGCGCCAATTACGCCAAGTGCCACCAGGCGCCGATTCAGCGAGCGGGTCTGCGGGAAATCCGCCGACGCCTCCTCCACGAGCCGGGCGAAGGAGTCCACCGCCCGCTGACGCGAGGCTGTCAGGACGTCACCCGACCTGCGCACCTCCAGGTGCATGATGCGGGCCCGCCGCCAGTCGGCGGCGGCGAACTCGATATAGGCGCGAATCCCCGCCTTGACTCTTCCGTCAAGCGTGCCCGGCGCCTCCTGTAACGCTTTGGCCACAACCGCGAGGCTTTCCTCCACGCACCGCTCGTGCAGCGCCTGGAGCAACTCCTCGCGGCCGCCGAAACATTCGTAGAAGGCCCGGTTGGAGATCCGCGCCTCCGAGCACAATCTTTCGATGGTCGTCGCCGCGAAACCTGGTTTCGCGTATAGCGTGTAGGCGGCCGTCATCAGCCGCTCGCGTCTGTCCGCCAGCCTTTGCTCAGCCGACATTCCCCGGTAAGACCGGTTCACATTCCACCCGTCCAACATGATCGTGGCCCCCAGAGCACACAATTATGGACGGATGATCGGATTTGGGAAAGAGCGCGATGATTATCTTTTACGTCGTCCGTGCAAGAACGTGACAAGCCTGATCAGTCGCTCAAGCTCGTCGGGCCCCCTCCTGAACGAGGTCAGGTTCATGCCGGGCAGGGCGAAGCGCTGCCGGGAGACCGCCTTCGGCCTGGTGAACTCGCGCAGGCCGTCGGCTCCGTGGATGCGGCCGAACCCCGAGTCGCCGACCCCGCCGAACGGCAGCGCGGGCACCCCGGCGAAGGAGATGACCGAGTTGACGGCGGTCATCCCGGTGCGCATCGCCCGCGCCAGCCGCGTCGCCCGGCGGGCGTCCCGCGAGAAGATCGTGCCCGCCAGCCCGTACGCCGAGGCGTTGGCCAGCTCCAGCGCCTCCTGCGCGTCGCGGGTGCGCCGGACGGTGATCGTCGGCCCGAACGTCTCCTCGCGGACGGCCGGGGAGTCCTCGGGCACGTCCGCCACGATGACCGGGTCGATGAACGGCGCCCGTACCGAGCCGGGGCCGCCGATCACCACTTTTCCGGACTTGGTGGCGTCGTCGATGTGCCGCCGGATGATGTCGATCTGGGCGGGCATGGTGATCGGGCCGTAGTCCTGGCCGGCCTTGACCCCGGCGGCCCGCTCCGACAGCTCCCGCATGAACGGCTCGTACACCGCGTCCACCACGTAGACCCGCTCGACGCCCGCGCAGGTCTGGCCCGCGTTCGACATCGCACCCCACAGGCAGGCGTCGGCCGCGGCGGGCAGGTCGGCGTCGGCGTCCACGATGAAGGCGTCCTTGCCGCCGCACTCGGCCACGATGGGCGTCAGGTTCTCCGCGCACGCCGCCATGACCCGCTTGGCGGTGGCGGTCGAGCCGGTGAAGGCCACCTTCCGCACCCGGGGGTCGGCGGCCAGCGCCGCGCCGGTCTCGCCGAGCCCGGTCACCGTCTGCAGCACCGGCTGCTCGGGCACCGACTCGGCGAACAGCTCCGCCAGCCGCACGCCCACGCCCGGGGTGAGCTCGCTGGGCTTGAACACGACCGCGTTGCCGGCGGCCAGCGCGTACGCGATGGACCCCATGGGGGTGAACACCGGGTAGTTCCACGGGCCGATCACGCCGACCACGCCGAGCGGCAGGTATTCCAGGGTGGCGGCCAGGTTGAGGCCCAGCATGCCGGTCGCCACGCGGCGGCGGCCCAGCACCTTGGCGGCGTTGCGGGCCGCCCAGTCGAGGTGCGTGACGGCCAGCACGATCTCCAGCGTGGCGTCGCCCACCGGCTTGCCGGTCTCCTCGTGCACCAGCGCGGCCAGCTCCCGCAGGGCCCGCGTGATGACCGCCTTGTAGTCGAGCAGGCGGCGCCTGCGCTCGCCCGCGGGCAGGGCCGCCCACCACTCCGCGGCCGTCTCGGCCCTGGTCACGGCCTCGCGCACGGCCCGGGCGTCGTTCTTGGGATGACTGCCGACGACCTCGCCGGTAGCCGGGTTCAGTGAGTCGAACGTCAGCGTGGTCATGACGTCACGATAAACCGGTAAGCCGTCGCTTACTAGCGCCGGGGCGGGCGCAGCATCCCCCACACCGGCGGCCCGTCCGGCAGCGTGAACCGCTCGGTGACCGCGAACCCGAACCGCTCGTAGAAGGGCACGTTCGACTCCTTGCTGCTCTCCAGGTAGACGGGCAGGCCGCCGCACCTGGCCAGGCCCGCGCGCAGCAGCGCGCCGCCCACGCCGGTGCCCTGGAGCTCGGGCACGGTGCCGAGCTGGGCCAGGTACCAGTAGGGGCCGGCGGGCTTGTGCCGGGCGAACTCCTCCTCCAGCAGCAAGCCCTGGCGCACCCGGTCGCCCATGGCCGCCACCAGGCCGGGCACGGCCGCCTCCGCCTCGGCCCGGTGGCCCGGCGGGTCCCACAGCGCGACCCCCGCCACGGCGCCGCCCCCGCTGAGCGCCGTATCGGTGAACGCGTGCATGTGACGGGCGATCGTGGCGAACATCCCCGCCGCGCCGCGACCGCCGGGCAGCAGCCAGCCGACCACCGGATCGTCGTGGAAGGCCCTGGCCAGCGCGTCGCCGGCGGCGTCGAAGTCGCCGGACTGCCTGATCTCCACCCGTCAGCCCTCCGCGAACCACGAGCCGTGGAAGCCCGCCGGCACCCGCCTGGGCAGCCGCACCGACGCGACGCCGGACAGGTCGCCGGCGTCCAGCACCAGCAGCTCGGACGACTCCCCGGAGGTGACGATCGACAGCAGCCACCCCTCGTCCTCGCCCGTGGCCCCCTCGGCCGGCACGAACACGGCCTCGCCGGTGGCGCCGCCGGTCTTCCTGACCTGGGCCGAGCCGTCGCGCAGGTCGTACTTGACGACGGCGTCGGCGCCCACCGTGTAGAGGTGGCGGCTGGGCCGGCCGAGCAGGTCCTCGTTGAACGTGGGGAACTCCACGCCGCGGTCGTCCAGCGCCTCCTCCGTGGCCGTGCCGGTGGCCGGGTCGAGGGTCCAGCGGTGCAGGGAGGCGGCGCCGGCGGCGCCCGCGTGCCGGGCCGGGTCGGCGGCGCCGCCGATCTGCTTCCAGACGGCGGACCACGCGCCGGGGGAGTAGCGGGCGGCGTTCAGGACGACGCGCCCCCGCTCGTCCTCCCAGGCGTTGCCGACGTGGAACACGTAGCAGGGGTCGACGTCGAACCAGCGGGTCGGGCCGCCCGTCCGGGGGGTGACGCCGATCCTGGCGCCGTAGTCGTCCTCCCAGGCGTACGGCATGCCGCTGCGGTTCAGGTCGAACACCACCGGCAGGTCCAGCCAGAGCAGGTGGTGCTCGGTGACGGCGAAGTCGTGCATCATCGTCGGCCCCGGCACCTCGATCTCCCTGCTCTCCACCAGCTCGCCGGCGGCCGAGAGCCGGTGGTAGGTGAGGAACGGCGGGAAGTACCCGTAGCCGAAGAAGTGCAGCTCGCCGGTGAGCGGGTCGTGCTTGGGGTGGGCGGTCATCGCGGTGGTCAGCCGCCCGCCGAAGTCGCACGGGCCCACGGTGGCCAGCTCGGGCGTCACCTCGTGCGGCAGGCCGTTCTCCACCAGCGCCAGGATGCGTCCGGCGTGCCGGACGACGTGCGTGTTGGCGGTCACCGCGGCCCGATCGACGCCGGTGTCGGTGACGAACGGCGCGTCGTCGGTGAACTTGCTGGTCCGCACCCAGCGGTTGCGGTACCACTCGGCCCGCCCGTCCCGCAGCCGGACGCCGTGCAGCATGCCGTGCCCGGCGAACCAGTGGCCGGGGTCCTCGCCCGGCCGCGGGTTGGGCCCGTTGCGGAAGTAGCGCCCGGTCAGCTCGGCGGGCAGCGCGCCGGTGACCTCCAGGTCGTGCGCCTCGATCTCGTCGGGGACGGGCGCCAGGTCGCCGCTGAGATACGCGGGAACGTCCATGAACACTCCAATCTCGATAGGTCGAAACTAGAACGTCCATGAGAGACGTGTCAACACTGGAATGTCGGGCCATGGGAAATCCCGGCCCGCTACGAGGCCGGGACGGCTAGAAGAGGGTCGGGTTCTCCGGCTCGATGCCGCGCAGGGCGTCGTAGTCGAGGGTGACGCAGTCGATGCCCCGGTCGGCGGCCAGCACGCGCGCCTGCGGCTTGATCTCCTGCGCCGCGAACACCCCGCGCACCGGCGCGAGCAGCGGATCGCGGTTGAGCAGCTCCAGGTAGCGGGTGAGCTGCTCGACGCCGTCGATCTCGCCGCGCCGCTTGATCTCGATGGCCACCGTCGCGCCCAGCGCGTCGCGGCACAGGATGTCGACCGGACCGATGGCCGTCATGTACTCGCGGCGGATCAGCGAGTAGCCCTCGCCCAGGGTCGTGATGTGCTCGGCCAGCAGCTCCTGGAGGTGGGCCTCCACGCCGTCCTTGATCAAGCCGGGGTCGACGCCCAGCTCGTGGCTGGAGTCGTGGATGATCTCCTCCATCGTCAGGACCAGCTTCTCGCCGGTCTTGCCGTGGGTGACCGTCCAGGTGCCGCCGTCCTCCTTGAGCTTGCACGGCGGGTTCATCCAGTTGAGCGGTTTGAAGGCGCGGTCGTCGGCGTGGATGCTGACGCTCCCGTCCGCCTTGATGAGGACGAGCCTCGGCGCCATCGGCAGATGCGCCGTGAGCCGTCCGATGTAATCCACGCTGCACCGCGCGATGACCAGCCGCATGACGGTCCACCTTAGCGGCTCTGGAAAACTGGTCGCATGGCGTTTGAAACGGTGGGAGTTGTCGGGCTCGGCACGATGGGCGCCGGGATCGCCGAGGTCTTCGCGCGTGCCGGGCTCCGGGTGATCGGCGTCGAGGCCGACGTCGAGGCGCTGGCCAGAGGCCGCGGGCACGTCGAGCGCTCCACGACCAGGGCGGCCGACCGGGGCAAGCTGACGGCCGCGCAGCGGGCCGAGATCCTGGGGCGCATCACGCTGACCACCTCGCGCGAGGACCTGCGCGAGGCCGACCTCGTGATCGAGGCGATCCCCGAGGTGCTCGACCTGAAGATCTCGCTGTTCCGGGACCTCGACCGGATCTGCAAGCCCGGGACGGTGCTGGCCACCAACACCTCCTCGCTGCCGGTCACCGCCGTCGCCGCCGCCACGGGCCGGCCCGGGCGCGTGGTCGGCATGCACTTCTTCAACCCGGCGCCGGTCATGCGGCTGGTCGAGGTGGTGGGCACGGTGGTGACCGCGCCCGGAGTCGTCTCGGAGATCTGCGAGCTGGCCGGGCGGCTGGGCAAGACCGCCGTGCCGGTGGGCGACCGGGCCGGGTTCGTGGTCAACCGGCTGCTGCTGCCGTATCTGAACCACGCCGCCGTCCTGCTGGAGCTGGGCATCGCCACGCGCGACGGCATCGACGACGCGATGCGGCTGGGCGTGGGGCTGCCGATGGGGCCGTTCGCGCTGCTCGACCTGATCGGGCTGGACACCGCGCACGAGGTGATGGAGGTGCTGTTCGACGAGACGCGCGACCGCCGGCACGCGCCCTCGCCGCTGCTGCGCGAGCTGGTCACCGCCGGGAGGCTCGGCCGCAAGAGCGGCCACGGCTTCTACGGGCCGCAGGAGCCGCCCAAGGAGCCGGAGAAGTCCACGGTCATCACGTTCGGCATCGACGGGCCCGACGTCCACGGGCTCGGCGAGCGGTTGCGGGCCTCCGGGTTCGGGCCGTCCGACGCGCCCGACACCGTGCTGCGCTGCACCGACCGTCCGGTGATCGAGCACGCCGTACGCCTGTCCGACCCCAGCAGGATGGTCGGCGTGCACGTCGTCGGCGACAAGGTGGCCGAGCTGGCCGGCACCGCGCTCACCTCGCCCGGGGCCGCCAAGGCGGCGCGCGACCTGATGCGGGTCGCCGGTCTGGTGCCCGTCCCGTGCAAGGACCGGGCCGGGTTCGTGGCCGACGCGCTGCTGTTCCCCTACCTCAACGACGCCGTCCGCATGTACGACGCCGGCTACGCCTCCATCGCCGACATCGACGCCGCCATGCGGCTGGGCTGCGGCTATCCGGCCGGCCCGTTCGAGATGCTGGGCTACCTCGGCCTGGCCAGGGTCCGCGACGGCCTCAGGGCCCTCTACGCCGAGTACCGCGAGCCCGCCTTCGCCCCCGCCCCCCTGCTCGACCAGCTCGTCACGGCCGGTGTGGGCGAGTTCCCCCGCTCATGAGCCCCCGCCGCGCCCGCCGGAGGGACGACTCCCGCCCTCTCGGCCTTCCCACCGGCAACGACAAGGTGGAGGAATGGCCGGACGGCGACTGGAAGGTGCGCATGCTCACGGGCGCGTCCTCGACCAAGACCTACCGCTGCCCCGGCTGCGACCAGGAGATCCTGGGCGGCAGGCCGCACCTGGTCGCCTGGCCCGACTGGCCGGGCGGCGACGAGGAGCGCCGCCACTGGCACCCGGCCTGCTGGCGCAAGAGACTCGACCGCGGCCCCGGCCGCAGCCGCTACTAGGAGGACCCCCGTGGAGATTCGCGCGGCCACCGTGCTGCCCGCCAGGCGTGAACCGATCGAGCTGCAGACGGCCGACGGCCTGACCCTGGTCGGCGAGCTGGCCCAGCCCCTCGACCGGCCGCCCGTGGCGACGCTGGTGACCCTGCACCCGCTGCCCACCCACGGCGGGTTCATGGACAGCCACGTCTACAAGAAGGCCGCCAACCGGCTGCCCGCGCTCGCCGACCTCGCCGTGCTGCGCTTCAACACCCGCGGCACCAGCTCCGAACGCGGCACCTCCGGGGGCGCCTTCGACGGCGGCGAGGGCGAGCGGTTCGACGTGGCGGCGGCGCTGGAGTACGCAGAGTTCAACGACCTGCCGCGGGTGTGGGTGGTGGGCTGGTCCTTCGGCACCGAGCTGACCCTGAAGTGGGCCCACGACCCCCTGGTCGAGGGCGCGATCCTGCTCTCGCCGCCGCTCCACAGGGCCACCGACGACGACCTCGACGCCTGGGCCAGGTTCGGCCGGCCGCTGGTGGCGATGGTGCCCGAGTTCGACGACTACCTGCGTCCGGAGGAGGCCCGGCGGCGCTTCGCCAGGGTGCCGCAGGCCGAGGTCATCGGGGTCGACGGCGCCAAGCACCTGTGGGTGGGCGAGCCGTACGTCCGGATCGTGCTGAACGAGATCGTCCGGCGGGTCAATCCGGCGGCGTACCCGCTGCCGACGGACATCTGACGGTCACCTCCAGCACCCTCATGGTCCGCCCAGCATGCCCAGAGCGGGGTTACAGCGGGGTAACCGCCGTCGTTCCCGGGCGGTAACCGGGGGCGGGGTTCGCTGGGAGCGTCGGACGAAAGCGGAGGAGTCATCATGAAGGGTTCGATCACCGGGCGGGTGGTCCTGGCCGCCCTGGTCTTCGCCGCCGTGACGGGCGGGGCGGCGGCGTCGTACGGGGAGAGCGGGCCGGACGACGGCGGGAAGGCGTTCACCGCCTGCGTGCGCGCGCACGGGCTGCCGGCAGCGCCGCAGGCTCCGGCCGCGCCCGCGGCGCCCGTCCTGTCGTGATCTGGGGCGGTACGGGCATGGCGCGGGCCGGGCAAGCTTTGTAGAATCTTGTTCGGTTCCGAGCGAGGAGGCAGTGTGGGCGCGTTCGACCTGTCCGGCAGGACGGCTCTGGTCACCGGGGCGTCGAAGGGCATCGGGCGGGCCATCGCGCTCGCCTACGCCGCGGCGGGCGCCGACGTCGCCCTGGTCAGCAGGTCGGCCGAGCCCCTGGCCGAGGTGGCCAAGGAGGTCCAGGCGCTCGGCAGGCGGGCCGTCGTGATCCCGGCCGACCTCACCGACCGCGCGGCGGCCGCCGCGGCCGTCGCCGCCTCGATCGACGGGCTCGGGCACCTCGACGTCGTCGTCAACAACGCCGGCGGCTCGAACTTCCTGGTCGAGTTCAAGGACCTGCGCCTGTCCGGCTGGGACAAGCTGATGCGGCTCAACCTCGACTCCGCCATGGCCGTCTGCCATGCCGTCGCGCCCCACCTGCTGGGCCGCGGCTCCGGCTCGGTGATCAACGTGGCCTCGGTGGCGGCGCGCGGCGCGCCGCTGCTCGCCCCGTACGCCGCCGCCAAGGCCGGGCTGGTGGCCCTGACCAAGACGCTGGCGGCCGAGTGGGCGCCGGCGGGCGTCCGGGTCAACGCCCTGTGCCCCGGCTGGACGGCCACCGACCTCAACCGCAACCTGTGGCAGGACGAGGCCGCCGCCGCGGCCACGGTCGCCGGCGTGCCGATGCGGCGCTGGGGCACGCCGGAGGAGATGGCCCAGCCGGCCGTGTTCCTGGCCGGGGAGGCGTCGGCGTACATGACCGGGCAGGTGCTGTTCGTCGACGGCGGGGCCACCGCGATCGGCTGACCCCCCGTGCGCCTGGGGCCTCAGACGGCCCCGGGCTCGCCCGGCGGCTCGAACACGAGGACGACGTACGTCTCGAACGACCGGCCGCCGTTTCCCGCCACGCGGCCGGCGCCCATCCGGGTGGTGCCCGCCCGGACGAGCCGGCCGAAGTCGCCGGTGGCCTCCGCCCGGCTGTCACCGGCCGCCCGGTCGTGCCAGGCGGCGACGGCGTCCCCGGCGGTGGCGTCCCCGGGGTGCCAGAAGAGGCACTCGCCGGTGCCCGCGCGCAGGCCGTCGTGCCCGGCGCTCAGGCCCTCGTGCTCGGAGCGCGAGGCGGCCCTGGACCTGGCGTACCCGACCAGCAGCGGGTCCATCGTGAGCGGGGGCGCGTGGTGCTTGGCCCGGTGGGCGTTGACCTCGTTGAGCGCCTCCTGCAGGAAGGCGTTGTTGGTGGCGTCGGGGAGGGCGGGACGGGTTCCGGCCATCGCTATCACCTCGCCTGGAATTGTGCGTGCCGGCGCCACCGTAGGGCAACGTCCGGAAGCGGTCGGGCTTATCGCGGTATACCGGCATAGGTCAATAAGTGAATGTGTCCGTGAACCGGGCTACCGTGTGGTCCGTGCAGCTCTACACGAGATCGGCCGGGAGCGGACTCCCGGTTGTGCTGCTTCACGCGTTCCCGCTGTCGTCGGCGATGTGGCTGGCCCAGCGCGAAGGGCTGTCGGCCGTCTGCCGGGTCATCACCCCCGACCTGCGCGGGTTCGGCGGCTCCCGGCTGGGCGACGACGAGCCCTCCCTCGACCTGATGGCCGACGACGTCGCCCGGCTGCTCGACGACGAGGGCATCGACCGCGCGGTGGTCGGCGGCTTGTCGATGGGCGGCTACGTGACCATGGCCTTCTGCCGCCGGCACCCCGACCGGGTGCTGGGCGTGGTCCTGGCCGACACCAAGGCCGGCACCGACCCGCCCGCCGCCAGGGACAACCGGGAACGCATCGCCCGCGCCGTGCTGGACGAGGGCAGCGAGGTGCTGGTCACCGAGGTGCTGCCGGCGCTCATCGGGCCCACGACCAAGGAACGCAGGGCCATGGTGTTCGGCCGGGTCAAGGGCCTGGTGCAGTCGGCCCCGCCGGGGGCCGTGGCCTGGGCGCAACGGGCCATGGCCGCGCGTCCCGACTCCTTCGGCACGCTGGGCGAGCTCAAGGTGCCCCTGCTGATCGTCGTGGGGGAGGAGGACGAGCTGTCACCGCCCGCCGACGCCGAGGCCATGGCACGGGCCGCGCCCGACGGCCGGCTGGAGGTCATCCCCAAGGCCGGTCACCTGAGCGCGGTCGAGCAGCCGGAGGCGTTCAACGCGACGGTGACCGAGTTCCTCAGGACCGAGCTTGGCGGGGCAGCACGATCTCCCGGATGATCAGCGCGATGGCCGCCGCCACCGGGATCGCCAGCAACGCCCCGACGATGCCGAGCAGGGCGCCGCCGAACAGCGCGGCGATCACCGTCACGGCGGGCGTCACGTCCACCGAGCGCTTCATCACCCTGGGGTAGATGAAGTAGTTCTCGACCTGCTGGTAGACGACGAAGAAGATGGCGCAGGCGATGCCGGCGGGCAGCGACTGCAGCAGCGCGACCCCGGTGACCAGCACCGCGCCGATCGTGGCGCCCACCAGCGGGATCAGGTCGGTCAGGGCCACCACGAGGGCGAGCGCGAGCGCGTACTGCACCCCGGCGATCGACAGGAAGATCCAGGTCAGCACGCCCGCGATGACCGAGATGAGCACGTTGCCCGCGACGTAGCCGCCGATGCCGGTGAGGATCTGCTCGGTGATGGCCGACGTACGCGGCCGGCGCGAGGCCGGGACGAGCTTGAGCAGGTACTCCTTGATCGTGTGCAGCGAGCCGAGGAAGTACAGCATGAGCACCAGCAGCGTCACCGTGGTGAACACGCCGTTGAGCACCACCAGCCCCGCGCCCATGATGCCGCTGGCCAGCGCGGGCCCGAGCGTGCTGGTCACGAACTGGCGCACCTGCGCCAGCACGTGGTACTCGGCCTCGATCTGGCGGACCGTCGGATGGTTGCTCAGGTCGGTGATGTAGCCGGGCACGGCCGCGATGAACTCCGACAACTGCTGGCTGACCGGCGGCACCACGGCCAGGCCGAACAGCGCGAACGCCACGACCACCCCGGTGAACACGATCGAGATCGCCGGCCGCCTGCCCAGGCCGCGCCGCTGCAACGCCTCGACCGCCGGGTTGAGGCCCACGGCCAGGAACATCGCCACGACGATGAGGATGATCGTGCTGAGCGACTTCTCGATCATCTGCGCGAGCGCGATGGCGGTCAGCACGCCCAGCCCGCCCACCAGCCCGAACAGGAACGGCCCGCGGGCGAACGGCTTGCCCGGAAGCCCGTACGGCGCCGGCTCCTCGGCGGGCCCGGCCTCCTGGGACGACTCGGGCTCCTCGGCCTCCGCGGCGGTCCTGGGCTCGGTTTCTGCGGACACGGGGGCTCCTAGGGGGACGGGAGGTGTCGGTGAAACAGAAAGAGAGCCTAGCGACCCAAGGTCACCAGGCTCTCTCTCCAACCGTTCGCTGCCCCCGTGTGCGGTCTCCGACTAGCCCGCCGTCACTCCTGCCACCACTCCGCGTCGTCCTCGCTCTTGGCCTCGACCTTGGGAGCGGGCGTCGTGGGCGGCGCGACCGGCTCGGCGGCCGGCGCGGCGATGGCCGGCTTGGCCGGGGCCGCGGCGACCGCGGGCTCCGGCTCCAGGCCCGGCAGGGCGGCGCCGCCGAGCAGCTGGCGCAGCTGGGCCAGGTGGCTGGTGATGCTGTCGCGCTGCCTGGTCAGCTCGTCGACCTGGCGCTGCATCGTGGTGCGGGTGCGCTCGGCGTCGTTCTTCGCCTCGGTGACGATCGTCTCGGCGCTGGTCTTGGCCTCCGACATGATCGTCTCGGCGCTCTTGCGGGCGTTGGCGACGAGCTGCTTGGCGTGCAGGTCGGCCTCGCGGCGCGTCTGCTCGGCCTGCTGGGTGGCCTTCGTGGCGCGCGACTCGGCCGTGGCGGCCCGCTGCTCGGCCTCGGCGACCATCTTCTGCGTGTTGGCCTGGGCGGTGGCGTGGCGCTCGGCCTCCTGGCGCTCGGCCTCCTCCCGGCGGGAGGCGAGCTGGATCTCGAACTCGGCCTCGTCCTGGGCCCGCTTGGCCTCCGACTCCTCCAGCACCCGCTGAGCCTGCGCGCGCATCTCGTCGGCCTGCCGCTTGGCGGTGGTCAGCACCTCGTCGCGCTCGCGCTTGGTCGAGGCGCGCAGCTGCGCCACCTCGCGCTCGGTGGTGGTGCGCAGCTTGGCGATCTCGCGCTCGGCGTCGGCCCGCTTCTCGGCCACCTCGTGGTCGGCGGTGGCCCGCAGCTTGGCGGCCTCGCGCTCGGTGGTATTGGTCAGCTCGTCGGCCTCGCGGCGGGCGGTGGAGCGGATCTCCTCGGCGTCCCGCTCGGCGGTGGAGCGCATGTCGTCGCTCTCCCGCGTGGCCTGGGCCCGCTTCTCGGCGGCCTCGGCCTCGGCGGCGGCCCGCAGGTCGGCGGCCTCGACCTTGGCGGCGGCCTTGATCTCGTTGGCCTCGGTCCGGGCGGCCTGCACGAGCTCGGTGGCCTGCTCCTCGGCCAGGCGCAGCAACTGCTCGATGCGGGCGCCGAGACCGGAGTACGTCGGACGCTCCTGCTCCTGCAGCTGGCGCTGGGAGTCGGACAGATCGCGCTGCAGGTTGGTGACCTGCTCCCTGGACTGGCGTAGCTCCAGGTCGAGCTGCTTGAGGTGGTCGTGCACCTGGTGCCGGTCGTAGCCCCTGAGCACGACGTCGAACTCGCGTGCCGGGGCGTCCTCGAAGAAGTTGTTGAGCTGGGCGTCGATGTCGGACTGCATGGAGGCTCGATCCTGGGTTGTCGAGACGGCTACACGGGCCGGACGGGGGGTTCGGGGCAGCCGAGCCAGGAGCCTGTGCCTCGCGGCAGGCTCCCTGTCCGGTGGGAAGCCAGCGTACTCCGCTGGTGCCACCTTCGGGCCCCGTCCAGCTTTCTGCGTGACTAGTTACTTATGAACGATATTTCCGTTTGTTAGCGCGAGGCCGCTTGGACCAACTCGGTGAGCATTCCTCCCACATCTTTGGGGTGCAGGAACGCGATCTGCGACCCCATCGAACCGTGACGCGGACGTTCGTCCAGCACCCTCACGCCCTTCTCGTTGATCTTAGTCATGGCCTCGGCGACGTCGGAAACCCCAAATGCCACATGATGGACACCTTCGCCCCGTTTGGCGAGGAATTTCCCCACCGGCGAGTCGTCGGAAAGCGGTTCCAGGAGCTGGATGTAGGAGCCCCCGCCCTCGCCGTCGGCGATGTGCAGCATCGCCTCCTTGACGCCCTGCGCCTCGTTGACCTCGCGGGCCACGACGGTCAGCTCGAACGTCTCCGAGAAGAACGCGATCTTCTCCTCCAGGTCGTGGCAGGCGATCCCGATGTGGTCGATGCGCATGAACATTGTGTGGCCTACCTCCATAGCGGGCGAGCTCCTACTCGTGGGTATGGTGTCAAAGAACCCCTCGTGAGCACAGGAGGCCGCCGCCAATGTCCAGTTCCGTCATCGTCGCCGGAGCTCGTACCCCCATCGGCAAGTTGCTCGGCGCCCTGTCCGGGCTGTCGGGCGTGGAGCTCGGCGGCATCGCCATCAAGGCCGCCCTGGAACGTGCCGGAGTGGCCCCCGAGGCCGTCGAGTACGTGATCATGGGCCAGGTGCTCCAGGCGGGCGCGGGCCAGATCCCCTCCCGCCAGGCCGCCGTCAAGGCCGGCATCCCGATGACCGTGCCCTCGCTGACCGTCAACAAGGTCTGCCTGTCCGGCCTCGACGCCATCGCCCTGGCCGACCAGCTCATCCGCGCCGGCGAGTTCGACATCGTGGTCGCGGGCGGCATGGAGTCCATGACCAACGCCCCCCACCTGCTGCCGGGGCTGCGCAAGGGCGTCAAGTACGGCGGCTCCGACGTGGTCGACTCCATGGCCCACGACGGCCTGTTCTGCGCCTTCGACCAGTGCGCGATGGGCGAGTCGACCGAGCGGCACAACGCCCGGCTCGGCATCGCCCGCGACGAGCAGGACGCCCTGTCGGCCCGCTCCCACCAGCTCGCCGCCGCCGCCACCAAGAACGGCGTCTTCGAGGAGGAGATCGTCCCGGTCGAGATCCCGCAGCGCCGCGGCGAGCCGGTGGTCGTCCGGGAGGACGAGGGCATCCGCGGCGACACCACCGCCGAGACGCTGGCCAAGCTGCGCCCGGCCTTCGCCACCGACGGCACCATCACCGCCGGTTCGGCCTCGCAGATCTCCGACGGCGCGTGCGCCGTGGTGGTCATGTCGAAGGCCAAGGCCGAGGAGCTCGGGCTGCCGTGGCTGGCGGAGATCGGCCGGCACGGCAACGTGGCCGGGCCCGACGCGTCCCTGCAGTCGCAGCCGGCCAACGCCATCAAGCACGCGCTGTCCAAGCAGGGGCTGACCCCCGACGACCTCGACCTGATCGAGATCAACGAGGCGTTCGCGAGCGTGGTCCTGCAGTCGGCCAAGGAGCTCGGCGTGCCGCTGGACAAGGTGAACGTCAACGGCGGCGGCATCGCGCTCGGGCACCCGATCGGGGCCTCGGGGGCGCGGATCGTGCTGACGCTGGCCTACGAGCTGAAGCGGCGGGGCGGCGGCCTGGGGGCGGCCGGCCTGTGCGGCGGGGGCGGGCAGGGCGACGCGCTGATCATCCGCGTGCCCTGACCCGTCCTGGCCCACCCGATCGCTGTCGTCGGGTGGGCCTGGCTTCTGCCCCCTGATCGCGCGGTCGCCGGTCAGAGCGCGGTCAATGAGCCGCGCCCTTGCCCGTGTGCCGCCCGCCCGCCGGGACCAGCTCGCACACGCCGTCGGTGCACTGGCGCTGCATGCGTCCCATCGAGACGAGCTGCACCAGCGCCATCACCCAGCACGCCGGGCACCCGCGCAGGGCGATCGCCCCGACGACGGCGAGCACCAGGCTGACCGGCCCGGTCCACGGGATCAGCGCGACCGAGGCGATCAGCGCGCCGAAGCCCAGCGCGCCGCGGGCCAGGTGACGGGGGAGCGACGTCCCCGCGGTGGGCTCAGTCATGGAGGGCTCCTTGGGACAGCAGGCCGTGCACGGTCGCACGGGCGCGGTGCAGGCGGGACTTCATCGCCGGGACGCTCAGCCCGAGGGCGTCGGCGACCATGCGGCCGCTGAGCCCCTGGACGTCCCGCATGATGAGCACCCGCCGCTGGTCGGCGGGGAGTGCCGCGATGGCCTCGGCCACCCGCGCGGCCTCCAGCCGTTCGAACATCTCCTCCTCTGCCGACTGCGCGGCGGCCGAGGAGGGCGCCGGCGGCCCGGGGCGCAGCATCAGGCGGGCCCGCCTGATGCACTCGTTGCGGATGATCCGGAACATCCACGAGGCCAGCGCCCCGGACGCGCGCAGAGTGCCGATCTTGCGGTACAGGACGATCAGCGCCTCCTGGGCGGCGTCCTCGGCGTCCTCCGGCGTGGCGCACAGCGTGTGGGCGAAGCGCCGCACGTGCGGGTGGGCGCCCGACACCAGCGCGGCGATCGAGTCGGCGTCGCCGGCCCGGGCCGCGTTGATCAGCTGCTCGTCCGACCATGCGCGCCCGCCGCCGGCCGGCTCCGGCGCCGGGGCGCCGGGCCCGGCCGCCGTGCCGAGGCGCCGGGGGTCAGCCACGTTCCTTGCTCCTTCGCCGCAGGACGACCACGCACGTGCAGATCAGTACGGCCGCAGCCCCGGCCGCGATGGCGATCACCATGACGTTCTCCCATTGTCTCGTTCCGTTGTACGGACATGAGAGGCATCGACCCCCGAAAAGGATTCAGGAGAGGCGGGTGAAGTCGGCCGTCCAGTTGGTCTCCCAGGTCGTCCCGCCGTCGGGGGAGAAGCGCTGCTCCCAGCGGCACGAATCGGCAGCGATGTCCGACCAGACGTAGGCCACCTGGATCGGCCGGCCGTCGTACACGTCGTCGCAGGTGAACAGGCCGACTCCGGTGTCGTCGAAGCGGCCCGTGACGGGCGGCAGCGACATGCCGGTGGCGCTGCCGGCCCAGTAGAGCGACCAGGTGCCGGCCGCCTTGTCGTACAGGCGTAAGGTCACCCCGGCCGAGCCCTCGCCGAAGAAGGTGACCTCGTCGATGTTGCCCGCGCCGTCCAGGACGCTCCAGCACCTGGTGTGGCCGGTGAACTCGTACCATTCGTCGCTGCCGGCCAGCGCCTTGCGCAGCCGCCGCTGCCGTGAGGTCCAGGTGCCGACGAAGAAGTCGAAGCTGTTGTCCATGCCCGGACGGTATGCGCTGATCCCTGACATCTTCCGTCAGTGGCCCGCGGATGCCGTACGAGCCCCCGCGACGTACGGCGTGAACGCGCGACACCCCGGTCCCACCAGGAACGGGACCGGGGTGTCGCTGACGCTGCGCGCGGGCCGGCCAGGAATCCGGCGCCGGGCGCGCCCCCCTAAGGGGGCATCTCAGCCCGGCCGCGAGGGAGGCTGCGGCCGGGCTGCTTGTGGACGGTCATGAAGCCAGGAACTTGGCGAAGACCGAGCGGTGGCGACGCTCGGAACGCTGTCCCTTCAGCGCTTCCCGTACGCGCCGCTGCTCGGCGGCGGCCCGACGGAGTTCGGCGGCGTGGTGCTGCATGACGGTGTACTCGAGTTCGGCGTTCATCCGATGCTCCCGCTGTTCGTGTTCCTTGTTCCCTGCACTCTTAAGACTCCTCCTAAGGCCCCTCCCGCCACATCGGGCGGATGTCCTATCTGCCGGGGTTCGGGCAGGTAGGGAGGTACTTAGGCAGGCGCGCCCATGGACTAAGGACGCCTCGGCATACCTAGGCGGGAACGCGGACGGGCCGCCCCACCCGAGGTGGAGCGGCCCGCGGGGCAGGTAAGGACGCCCGTCAGGGCTCGTCGGCGAACTTCACGCTCACCTTGGAGAACCCGAGCGACCTGAGCATGCCGGTGAGCATCGACCTGGTGTTGGCGTCGGCCCGCGCCCGCAGGTCGCTGGCCACGGCCGCCTCGGTGATCTTCTTCTCCGCCAGCAGGTACAGCTCGCGCTGGTCGCCCGGGGAGCCCGACAGGAAGTCCTGGACGCGGTCGAGCAGGCCGCGCTGCTGGGCGAACACGTACGAGCGGCTGTTGTCCAGGTTGGGCTTCTCCAACTGGGCGCGCGGCAGGCGGACGGTGGCCTCGGTGCGCTCCTTGTTCACGGTCACCGCGCCCGCCCCCATGGCCGAGAAGTCGACGTAGGCGTCGACGCCGCCCGCGCCCACGAACAGCGTGCGGGTGCCCTTGACCGCGTCGGGCAGGAAGTTGGCGTCCTTCTCCAGGTCGACGACGACCTGGAAGGTGCCCGTGGCCGCCTCGAACCGGCTGAGGTCCTTGATGGACTGCAGCAGCACCGGCTGGCTGCGGTCGACGGTCTGCTCTCCGAACGGGTTGAGCCAGGTCCAGGCCAGCCGGCCGCCCACCACGAGCAGGACCGCCAGGACGAGGAACCCCGCCGCATATCGCCACCTGCGCCGCCGCCGGGGAGCCAGGTCCGGCGACGTCGTCTGGGAAGTCGTCATGGGGCATGACTACCCGCTCGGCGATCATCATTGCCAGCCGCGGGGTGACATCTTCGTCCTCAGCCGGTGGTGCCCGCCGTGCCGGGGTCGGGATAGACCGGGTAGACGTGGCTGCTCTCGGGCGTGGCGCCGGTGGGGGGCGTGATGACGGCGGTGGGGGCCGGACCGCCGCCGAAGTGCGTGCTGGACAGGCGGCACGCCTGGAAGTCGCTGTAGAACATGCGCAGCCACTCCCTGCGCTGGTGCTCGTCGAGGCCGGAGAACCAGGACGCGGCGTACTGGTGCTCGGGCAGCGGGCCGCCGGGCAGCGGCTCGCCGCGCAGCCAGGCCATCACGATCTCCCGGTAGCCGTCGGCCGGCGTGCCGGGGCAGCGGGCGGCCAGCGCGTCGATGTACTCGTAGGCCGCCTCCTCGGCGAACCCCGCCGACAGGTCGGGCACGTGGATCGGCGCCAGGCCGTTGGAGGGCTTCAGCGGCTCGTCCAGCGGCCGCTGCTCCACCCGCGTGAACGCGGCCGGCGTGCCGGCCAGGCGCGAGGCGATCTGCGTGAACACCGCGCCCAGCTCGGTCTGCCCGGCCCGCATCCCGGGGTGCAGGCAGACCGTGATCGGCCACTCCTGGCAGGCGTAGGCGATGTCCTCGGCCGCGGCCGGCTTGGGATGGGCCAGCATCCGCGACACGCCCATGCCCGCGGCCAGCACGGCCAGCAGCGCGCACGCAAGCACCAGGGCCTGCCTGGTCACCAGCGCCGCCCAGCCGAGCAGCAGCGCGCAGGTGATGCCGAGCAGCCAGATCGTCTGGTCGAAGAACGGCGCCCCGCCCAGCCCCTGGAACAGGTCGTACGGCTCGCCCGTGCCCGGCACCAGCCGGTCGGCCAGCCCCCGGTCGTCGGCCAGCCAGGAGAAGGCGACGTAGCAGGCCAGCCCCGCGATCGGCGGCGTGAGCGCCTTGGGCACGACCCAGCCGGCCACCCACCCGATCACCGCGTAGAGCGCCAGGCCCGCCATGCCCATGCCCAGGCCGGACAGGCTGAGCCGCCCCGCCTGGTCGGTGAGCACGGTCTTGACCGCCAGCACCAGCACCGTCGCGCCGAACGAGCCCAGCACCACCACCACGATCGCCAGCGGCGCCTTGAGCGCCCGCCACGTCGTGAGCGAGCGCCCGCGCAGGGCGCGCCGCTTGCGCAGCGCCACCCACGCGGCGAACGCCGCCGCCACCGGCCCGGTCATCCGCAGCGAGCCGATGACCGCGGCCAGGATGTTCTCCCACGCGTCGACGCCGGGTATCAGGACGTTCCACGCCGCGACCAGGCCGAGAGCGAGCAGCACCGCCACTGTCACGGCCGCGCTGTGCTTCAGCTCCTCGCGTGTAACGCCCGCGTGCTCACGCACCCTGTATCCCGTTGATGTTCACCAAGCACCCCCCGTGCCCTCGGCAAAGCGGAAGAATGCCAGCCCAGACCCGTCCCCACGGCAGATGGACTTGGCTTCCGCGTCACCTTACGTGAGAGAACCATAACGGAGCGTGATGATTGACGGTCGGATTCTTGGTCAAGCGGTGAAGCCTGTCGCTCCAGGTGGCCCGACGAAACCGGGACGAGAGGCACGCTACCGTAGCGCTGTGTCCCAGCCGAAGCCGCTCAATCTGCCGTTCGATCCCATCGACCGCGCCGCGGAGAGCTGGCGTGCCCGCTTCGGGCCTTCCTCCGCGATGGCCGCGGTCACCTCGATCATGAGAGCGCAGCAGATCCTGCTGTCGCAGCTCGACTCCCTGCTCAAACCCCACGACCTCACCTTCGCCCGCTACGAGGCCCTGGTGCTGCTGACGTTCAGCCACACCGGCTCGCTGCCGCTGTGGAAGATCGGCGAACGGCTCATGGTCCACCCCACCAGCGTCACGAACACGGTGGACAGGCTGGAGAAGTCCGGGTTCGTCTGCCGCCTGCCCAATCCCCGCGACGGCCGCGGCGTGCTGGCCGAGATCACCGCCAAGGGCAGGGAGGTCGTGCGCCGGGCCACCGACGACCTGATGGCCGCCGAGTTCGGCCTCACGATGTACGCCGAGGACGAACTCCGCCAGATCTTCGACCAGCTCCGCACGCTGAGGGTGGCGGCGGGTGACTTCGCGGGCCCGTCCATGCGGCAAGATGAGGAGCATGGCGGACTTCTCTAGGCCCGGGTCGCTCTACGGAGCTGTGGACCTGGGCGCGCGCAAACAGGCACTGGAGGCCCAGGCCCGGCGGGAGGCCGCCGGTCCCCAGGGGGCCACCTCGGCCTCGGTCGTCGACGTGACCGAGGAGACGTTCACGACGGACGTCATCGACCGGTCGATGACCGTGCCGGTGGTGCTCGACCTGTGGTCGCCGAGGGCGCCCGGCAGCGCCCAGCTCAGCCCGGTGCTGGAGAAGGTGATCGGCGACCTGGGCGGCCGGGCCGTGCTGGCCAAGGTCAACGTCGACGCCAGCCCCCAGATCGCGCAGGCGCTGCGGGTGCAGGCCGTGCCGACCGTGCTGGCCATCTTCCAGGGGCAGGCCGTCACCGGCTTCCAGCAGGTGCTGCCCGAGCAGGAGGTGCGCCGCTGGCTCGACGAGCTGATGGGCGCGGTCGAGCAGTTCTACCAGGCCAACCCCGACGCCCGGCCGCCGGCGGCCGAGGAGGGGCCGCAGGCGCCCGACGGGCCGCCCGCCGACCCCGACCTGGTGGCGGCCGAGCAGGCCATCGACGCGGGCGACCTCGACGCGGCCGAGGCGGCCTACCAGCGCCTGCTGGCCCGCGTCCCCGGCGACGAGGACGCCAAGATGGGCCTGGCCGGCGTCGGGCTGATCAAGCGCACCTCCGAGGCCGACCCGGCCGAGGTGCAGCGGCGCGCCCAGGACCCGTCCGACATCGAGGCGCAGCTCCTGGCCGCCGACCTGGAGATGCTCTCCGGCGCGGTCGACGAGGCGTTCGAGCGCGTGGTGGCCGTGGTCAAGCGCACGTCGGGCGACGACCGCGACCGGGCCAGAAAGCACTTGCTCGGCCTTTTCGACGCGTTGCCGTCAGACGACCCATCTTTGGCGAAAGCGCGTAGAGCATTGGCGAGCGCCCTGTTCTAACCTGGGGGTATGCGGGTCGTCACGATCTCCGCGGCCTACGGCACGGCCGGCAGCCTCATCGGCCCGGCCGTCGCCGAACGGCTCGGCGTGCCCTTCGTCGACCGTGCCATCCCCAGCGCCGTGGCCAAGGAGCTCGGCTGCACGCTGGAGGAGGCGCTGGCCCACGACGACCGCGCCGAACACGGCCTCGGCAGGCTGCTGTCGGGCGCCATCCGGCTGCCCACGGTCACCTTCGGCGGCGTGGACATGTACGTCCCGGGCGCGATGCCGCTGCCGCCGGAGGAGTTCGTCCGGCGCACCGAGCGCATGATGAAGGAGATGGCCCTGGCCCAGGGAGGCGTCTTCCTGGGCCGTGCCGGCGCCCTGGTGCTGGCCGACCATCCCGGCGCCCTGCACGTCCGGCTCGACGCGCCGCTGAATCGCCGGGTCCGCCAGACGGCCACGCTGAGCGGCACGAGCGAGCGGGAGGCGCGGGCCGTCATCGAGGACAACGACCGGGCCAGGACGGCCTACGTCCGCCACTTCTACCGGGCGGATCCGGGTGATCCGTGCCACTATCACCTTGTGCTCGACAGCACGACGATTCCCGTCCCCGCGTGTGTCGATCTCATCGTCACCGCAGCGACGGCACTGGGTTGACCTGATGCCCCCTATCCTTGGATGACTTCTTGGTCAGTCCCGAAGGAGCGATTGACGTGGCGACCGTCCCGAGTGTGTCGTACTCCATAACCGTGCGTCTCGAGGTGCCCGCAGGCGGCAAGGCCGTGAGCCAGCTCACCCACGCCGTAGAGTCGGCCGGAGGCGTGGTGACCGCCCTCGACGTCACCAACGCGGGCCACGAGAAGCTCCGCATCGACGTCACCTGCGCCGCGCGCGACACCGACCACGCGCAGGCCATCGTCGACCAGCTGGAGGCGGTCGAGGGCGTCGTCATCCACAAGGTCTCCGACCGCACGTTCCTCATGCACCTCGGCGGCAAGATCGAGATGAAGTCGAAGGTGCCGCTGCGCAACCGCGACGAGCTGTCCATGGCCTACACCCCGGGCGTGGCGCGCGTGTCGATGGCCATCGCCAGGAACAAGGAGGACGCGCGGCGCCTGACGATCAAGCGCAACTCGGTGGCCGTGGTCACCGACGGGTCGGCGGTGCTGGGCCTGGGCAACATCGGGCCGGAGGCCGCGCTGCCGGTCATGGAGGGCAAGGCCGCCCTGTTCAAGCGGTTCGCCGGCATCGACGCCTGGCCCATCTGCCTCGACACCCAGGACGTCGACGAGATCGTCCGCACGGTGCAGCTCATCGCGCCCGGGTTCGGCGGCATCAACCTGGAGGACATCGGCGCGCCGCGCTGCTTCGAGGTCGAGCGCCGGCTGCGCGAGCTGCTGGACATCCCGGTCTTCCACGACGACCAGCACGGCACCGCGATCTGCGTGCTGGCGGCGCTGACCAACGCGCTGCGCGTGGTGAACAAGTCCATCGAGAACGTCAAGATCACGATGGCCGGCGCCGGCGCGGCCGGGAACGCGGTGCTGCGGCTGCTGCTGGCCGCCGGCGCCCGCAACGTGGTCGTCTGCGACTACCTGGGCGCCGTGCACAAGGGCCGCGACGACCTCGACGACTCGCTGCGCTGGATCGCCGAGCACACCAACGCCGACGGCTACGCGGGCGACCTGCGCGGCGCGGTCAAGGACGCCGACGTGTTCGTGGGCGTGTCCGCGCCCGGCATCCTGACCGGCGACGACATCGCGACGATGGCCAAGGACTCCGTGGTGTTCGCGCTGGCCAACCCCGAGCCCGAGGTCTCGCCCGACGACGCGCGCGAGCACGCCGCCGTGGTGGCGACCGGCCGCTCCGACTACCCCAACCAGATCAACAACGTGCTGGCCTTCCCGGGCGTGTTCCGCGGCCTGCTCGACGCGCAGGCCGGCGGGGTGACGCAGGAGATGCTGCTGGCCGCGGCGGGCGCGCTGGCGGCCGTGGTGACCCCGGAGGAGCTGGGCCCCAACTACATCGTGCCGAGCGTCTTCCACCCCGACGTGGCGACGGCGGTGGCCGCCGCGGTCCGCGAGAGCGCCGGCGGCCGGGCCCGCGGCTTCACCGAGGCGTGATCCCGCCCGGGGCCGGTTCCGACCCGGTCCGGCCCCGGCGAGCACCCCACCCGGAGGGCCCACAGAGCGCACCGTCACGGCGGCGCGCCGGTGAAGGGTCAGAGGGCGTGCCCTGGAAGGCCACCAGCCGAAGTACGGCGGGTGGCTGGACCACGCGAAGCCGTAAGGACAGAAAAACGCGAAGGGCCCGCGCGGACGGAACCCCAGAACAGAGGTCCGTGAAGGCGGAGGCTCCTGAGGGCCAGAGGTCCGTGAAGGCGGAGGTCCCGTGAAGGCGGAAGCTCCTGAGGGGCGGAGGTGCCTGAGGGCGGAAGCCCCTGAATGCGGAGGATCTGGAAGGCGCGGAGAGCTGTCTACGTGTGGGTTACGGCGGGGATGAGGCGGTAGCTTTCCTGGAAGACCAGGTTGTGGGCGTCGGCGGCGGCGATGGCGCGCAGGGTGGTGAGCTGGCCCGCCGCGTCCGAGTGGTCGAAGACGTTCAGCGGCCAGTCGCCGACGGTGTTGCCGCGCAGGTGCGGGTGGTGGAAGTCGGCGCCGTAGTGGGCCACGATCGCGATCGGCAGGATGTCCTTGTCGCGCTGCTCCGGCCACGTGAGCGACCACATGGCGTTGAGCCCGCCCTCCTGCGACCTGGTGAGCCCGCTGGCCACCACCTGCCCGGTGCCGAGGAGCAGGTCGGCGTTGAACTCGTCCAGCGTCGCCCGCGCCACCGGGTCGAGCAGCTCGACCGCCGTGGCGAACAGGCGTTCCTTGTCCTCCCGCGCGGTGACGCCGCCGTGGACGCCGTCGCGCAGGTCGGTGAAATGCCTGATCAGGGCCTCGTTCATGGCAGTGCGCATGCCTACCCCCTTCCCCCGGGACGGGGGCGACACCCCGTGCGGCGGCGATCCGCCGCACGGGGACGCGCCGGTCAGGCGGCGAACGGCGCCGGACGCCGGTCGCGGATGCTCAGTTCGTAGATCTTCTCGTAGCCCATGGCCATGCCGAGCGCGTCGAAGTTGCGCTTGACGTGCATGCGGCAGTCGGCCGGGTTCAGGCCGCCCGCGGCCTCGACCGCCTCGGCCAGGTCGGCGGGGTCGTCGCAGACGTAGCCGGTGATGCCGTCCACGAGGACCTCGCCCACGGCGCCGCCGCGCAGCGCGACCACCGGCGTGCCGCTCGCCATGGCCTCGATCATGACCATGCCGAACGCCTCCTCCCGGCGGCTGGGGAAGAGCAGGCAGTGGGCGTCGGCCAGCAGTTCGCGCTTGCGCGGGCCGTCGGCCTCGCCGACATAGACGGCGTCCTCGCCGAGCCGGGGGCGGATGTGGCTGTCGAAGTACTCGTGCTCGGACGGCTCGTTCAGCCGGCCGGCGAGCAGGATGCGCCGGCCGGCCCGCCGGGCGGCGTCGATGGCCAGGTGGGCGCCCTTGCCGGGGCTGAACCGGCCGAGGAAGAGCGCGTAGTCCTCCTTGCGCTCGCGGAAGGGGAAGCTCTTCAGGTCCACGCCGTTGTGCACGGTGCCCAGCCAGTTGAGGTCGGGGGCCTGCATGCGCTGGAACGTCGAGGTGGACACCAGGCCGACGGAGTCGCCGAGCCGGCGGTAGCGCTCGGCCTGCTCGCCCGAGGCCGGGCCGTGCACGGTCGTCACCGTCGGGATGCGGGGGGTCAGGGCGGTCACCGAGCCCGCGGGGGAGTGGTCGTGGACGACGTCCACGTCCAGGTCCGCCGGCCGGACGTCGGGGACCGCCGTCCCAGGGACGGGTTCGTCCAGCGGGTGGGAGGGCGGCTGGGTGTAGGCGGCCAGGACGTGGGGGGAAGTGCCCGACCGGCCCGCGCCGATCAGGGTGACCTGGTGGCCCAGTCTGAGCAGGGACCGGGCGAGGTCGTCCATCATGACCTTGACACCGCCGTACGAGCGGGGCGGGTTCTCGAACCGCGGGGGAGCCACCATCGCGATGTGCAGCCGGGACTTGGCGGACATGACGTCACCTCCATTGGGGCGGCAGAAGAGGGTTCGGCCGGTAGGCGCTCCGACGCCGGCTCTGGGGCCCGGGGGTCCTCGGCGACGGATGCGACATATCGGATTCCCCGTACCGGCCGCCTCGAACCTGTGATCTGCGGTGACGTTCGTCGCAGCCGCGGCGGCGGAGGGCCGCCGCGGCCCGGGTGACGGTCAGGCGAGGAGCTGCTCGATGCGGGTGCGGACGTCGGGCGTGTCGAGCCCCCGCACGGTGAGCGTGGTGCGGCGGCGCACGACGTCGTCGACGGTGGCCGCCCACTCGTGGTCGCGGGCGTAGACGGCCTGGGCCCAGATGTCGGGCCCGTCGGGGTGGATGCGCTCGCCGAGCGAGGGGTCGTCGCGGATGAGCCGGGCCACGTCGAAGGCGATCGTGCCGTAGTGGGTGGCCAGGTTGCGGGCGACCAGCGGGTCCATGCGGGCGCCCGGCTCGCGTTCGGTCCACAGGCGCATGGCGACGGCGTCGGGGCTGGCCAGGCCCGGCAGGGGCACGGCGGGCAGGATGTCGGCCAGGTCGTCGCCGAGCGGCCGGCCCGGCAGGCGGGAGAGGGTCTCCAGGACGTGCCTGCCGATGTGCCGGTAGGTGGTCCACTTGCCGCCCGCGACCGACAGCATGCCGCCGGCGCCCCTGGTCACCACGGTCTCCCGCTTGGCGGCCGACACCTGCCCGGGGCCGCCGGGCAGCACGCGCAGCCCGGCGAAGGCGTAGGTGATGTCCTCGCGGCGGAGCTGGCTGTCGCGCACGGCGTGACCGGCCTCGTCGAGGATCTGGGCGATGTCGGCGTCGGTGGCGCGCACGTCGGCCGGGTCGCCCTCGTACGCCTCGTCGGTGGTGCCGAGCAGCAGGTGGTCCTCCCACGGGATGGCGAAGGAGACCCGGTACTTGTCGATCGGCGTGGTGAGCGCGGCCTTCCACGGGTCGTGGCGGCGCATCACCAGGTGGGCGCCCTTGGAGAGCCTGATGCTCGGCGCGGCGTGCGGGTCCTCCATCCGGCGCAGGTGGTCCACCCACGGGCCGGTGGCGTTGAGGACGAGCCGGGCGTCCACCCCGAACTCGGTGCCGTCGAGGCGGTCGCGCAGCTCGGCCCCCGTCACGTTGCCGGTCACGCTGCCGCCCGACTTGCGCAGCCCGACGACCTCGGCGTGGTTGAGCACGACCGCGCCCGCGTCGACGGCCGCGCGCACGGTCATGACGGCGACGCGGCTGTCGTTCATCTGGTGGTCGCCGTAGACGGCGGCGGCGCGCAGGCCCTCGCTGCGCAGCGCCGGGACGCGGGCCATGGCCTGGTGCGGCGTGATGACCTTGCCCATGCCGTCGCCGAAGACCGACAGCGCGGAGTACAGGAAGACGCCGGCGCCGAGCTTGGCCGCGCCGTGCGGGCCGCCCTTGTAGATCGGCACCAGGAAGTTGAGCGGTTTGACCAGGTGGGGTGCGATGTCGCCGGCCAGGGCGCGGCGTTCGCGGTGGTTCTCGGCGACCAGCTTGACGTTGCCGGTCTGCAGGTAGCGCAGGCCGCCGTGGACCAGCTTGGACGACGCGCTGGAGGTGGCCCCGGCGAAGTCGCCCGCCTCGACCATCGCCACCCGCAGCCCCGCCTGCGCGGCCATCCAGGTGACGGAGGTGCCGAGGATGCCGCCGCCGATCACCAGCAGGTCGTACGTGGCGCGGGAGAGCTCGTGCCGGACCTCGGCCCGGTCGGCGCCGATGGCGATGTTCATGAGGTGCTCCAGTCCTACTGTTCGACCCAGTCGAGGGTGCGGGCCACGGCCTTCTTCCAATTGCGGTACTCCCGCGCGCGGGCCTGTTCGTCGATCTCCGGCCGCCACTCCGACGCCTTGTGCCAGTTGGCGCGCAGGCTGTCGAGGTCGGGCCAGTAGCCGGTGGCCAGGCCGGCGGCGTACGCGGCGCCGAGGGCGGTGGTCTCGGCGACCATCGGCCTGATCACGGGGACGGCCAGCACGTCGGCCAGCGTCTGCATGAGCAGGTTGTCGGCCGTCATGCCGCCGTCGGCGCGCAGCGTGGTCAGGTCGAGGCCGGAGTCGGCGTTCATCGCGTCGACGACCTCGCGGGTCTGCCAGGCGGTGGCCTCCAGGACGGCCCGCGCGATGTGGCCCTTGGTGACGAACCCGGTCAGCCCGGCGATCACGCCGCGGGCGTCGGAGCGCCAGTGGGGCGCGAACAGCCCCGAGAAGGCCGGGACGAAGTAGCAGCCGCCGTTGTCGTCGACGGTCTTGGCCAGCGTCTCGATCTCGGCGGCGCTGGAGATCAGGCCCAGGTTGTCGCGCAGCCACTGCACCAGCGAGCCGGTGACGGCGATCGCGCCCTCCAGCGCGTACGTGGCCGGGCCGTCGCCGATCTGGTAGCCGACGGTGGTCAGCAGGCCGTGCCGGGAGACGACGGGTTCCTGGCCGGTGTTCATCAGCAGGAAGCTGCCCGAGCCGTAGGTGCTCTTGGTCTCGCCGGGCTCGAAGCAGGTCTGGCCGAACAGCGCCGCCTGCTGGTCGCCGAGCGCGGAGGCCACCGGCACGCCGGCCGCGGTGTGGCCGTAGACCTCGGCGGACGGGCGGATCTCCGGCAGCATCGCGCGCGGCACGCCGAGGGCGGCGAGCAGGTCGTCGTCCCAGCTCAGCGTGTGGATGTTCATCAGCATCGTGCGGCTGGCGTTGGTCACGTCGGTCAGGTGGCGGCCGGTCAGGTTCCACAGCAGCCAGCTGTCCATCGTGCCGAACAGCACCTCGCCGCGCCCGGCCCGCTCGTGCAGCCCGTACGCGTCGAGCAGCCAGCGGATCTTCGGCCCGGAGAAGTACGTGGTCAGCGGCAGGCCGGCCTTCTCCTTGAACAGCCCCTCGTGCTCGGCGAGCATGCGGGTGAGCGCGTCGGTGCGGGTGTCCTGCCACACGATCGCCGGGCAGACGGGACGCCCGGTCTCCCGGTCCCACAGGACGGTGGTCTCGCGCTGGTTGGTGATGCCTAGCGCGGCGATGTCGAGCCCCTCGGTGGCCTCGGCCATGACGGTCCGCACCGACTGCCAGATCTCCTCGGCGTCGTGCTCGACCCAGCCGGGCTTGGGGAAGATCTGGCGGTGCTCGCGCTGGGCGACGGTGACGATGTTGCCGGCCTGGTCGAAGACGATGCACCGGCTGGACGTGGTGCCCTGGTCGATGGCTGCGATGTAGTGCGGTCGAGGCACGAGGTTCCTCGCTTGGGAGTTGGGGTTCGACATTGTCGAACGATGTGAGCGATGTTACGTGTTTGCCCCGGTGTTGTTCAACCGGTCATCTGGCCAGATCGCGGGTGATCGCGCGGGCGGCGTCGCGGACGTAGGAGACGTACTCCATGGTCAGGGCGCCGTCGGCGGTCAGCCGTTCGACCGCCCCCCGGATGCCGATGGCGCCCACCACCAGGCCGCGCGGGTCCTTGATAGGGGCGGCGATGGCGACCTCCCCCTCGGTGAGCTCCTCCATCTCGGCCGCCCACCCCCTGGCCCGGACCTGCTCCAGCTCCTCCTCCAGCTTGGCGGCGTCGACCAGCGTCCGGTCGGTGCAGGCCGGCAGCGGCGGGGCCGCGAGCGACTCCCCGTACGGGTCGTAGGCGAGCAGCACCTTGCCGAGCGCGCTGGCGTGCGTCGGCAGGTAGGTGCCGACCTGGAGGGTCTGCATGCTGTCGTCGGGGCGGAACACGTGGTGGATCACCAGCACGTGCCCCTCGTGCAGGGTGCCGATCCAGGCGCTCTCCCTGCTCCGGCCGGCCAGGGCGTCGGCCCAGTTGATCGAGCGGGTGCGCAGCTCGTTGACGTCGAGGTAGCTGCTGCCCAGGTGGAGCAGGGTGGCCCCGAGCCGGTACTTGCCGGTCGCGGCGTCCTGCTCGACGAAGCCGACGCGGACGAGCGTGCGCAGGATGCCGTGGAGCGTGCCCTTGGGCAGGCCCAGCGCCCTGGCCAGCTCCGCCACGCCGAGCTGGCGGGGGCCGGACGCGAGCAGGCGCAGGATCGCGGCCGCCCGTTCCACCGATTGAATCGTCTCTCCCACGGCGGCCACCCTAGCGCAGATCAGTTCGACATTGCCGAACGCTTGCGGGAAATCAGCGCTCCGCCGGCCGTGAGCGCGGCGTTGACGAGCACCGCCACGATCACTCCCTGGAGCACGGTGCCCATCGCGGCCGTGGCCACGGCGCTCATGACCGTGATGCCCATGGTGATGCCCACCTGCTGGGTCATCGTCGCCAGGCCGGTGGCCAGGCCCTGCTCGGAGTCCGGCAGGCCGGACGTGGCCGTCACCATGAACCCGACGATCGCCACCATGTTCCCGACCCCGCCCGCGAACGTGGCCGCCAGCAGCAGCCAGATCCAGCCGGGACCGGCGTCCAGCGACGCCGTCGCGACGGCCTGGAGCCCGAACCCGGCCGCCAGCGCCCGGCCCCTGCCGAGCCGGCCGAGGACCCGGGGCGCGAGCACGCCGCCGAGCACGGTGCCGAGCCCCAGCACCCCGAACGCCGGCCCGGTCGCCAGGGCCGAGTAGCCGAGCACCTTCTGCAGGTAGAGGGTCATGAGGAAGACGAGGGACGTCTCCGTGGCGAAGGCGATCAGCCCGGCCAGGTTGCCCCAGGTCACGTTCGGCCTGGCCAGGATCGAGACGGGCACGAGGGGCGCGGCGGCGCGGCGCTCGACGTACCAGAAGGCGACGAGCAGGGCGGCGCCGCGGCCAGCGCGCCGAGGCCGAGGGGGTCGGCGAAGCCGTGCTCGCCGGCCCTGGTGAGGCCGAAGACCAGCGCGAGCAGGCCGGCGGTCACGCTCACCGCGCGGACAGCGCGAAGCCGAGACCTGAACCGATCACCGGCAGCGCCACGTTCAGAATGGAGAAGTCCACGGCGAGCATGAACTGGAACCCCAGCAGGAGCACCAGAACCAGCCGTTGCCCGGACGTCATGCGATCGGATCGGGGCCGATCGGCGAGTACGGTCATGCCATCCCTCTAATGGGACGAAAGTTCCGTTAAGATGCGGCATGACGATAGCACGAAAGGGGCGTTAATGGAACAAGAGTCCCGTTTGGCGGGGACTGTGCGGCCAGGGGGCCGCACCGCGCGCGTGCGCGCGGCCGTGCTGGAGGCCACTCAGGACGAGCTGGTCGAGCACGGTTTCCATGGGCTGACCATGGACCAGGTGGCGGCCAGGGCCGGCGTGGGCAAGACCACGGTCTACCGGCGCTGGGGCAGCAGGGCCGGGCTGGTGACGGACCTGATGACCGAGCTGGCCGAGCAGTCGTCACCGCACGCCGACACGGGATCCATCGAGGACGACCTGCTGGCCAACGCCGCGGCCGTCGTGGGCGCGGTCACCGACCACCGGCTCGGGGCCACGTTCCAGGCGGTGATCGCGGCGGGCACCTCCGACGCGCAGGCCGTCCAGGCGTTGCGCGCGTTCTACCTGCGGCGCATCGAGGAGTGGGCGAAGGTCGTCGACCTCGCGGTGAAGCGGGGTGAGCTGCCCGAGGGCACCGACGGCATGGAGGTGATCAGGGCGATCTCCGCGCCGCTCTACTACCGCCTGCTGGTCACCAAGGAGCCGGTGGACCTGGCGGTCGCCCGGGACGCGGCGCTGCGCACGCTGGCCGCGGCCCGCGCGGGCGCGTTCGTCCCGCGGGACGCCTGACGCGGCACGACGAGGCCTCACGCGCGGGCGAGATCGCGGGCAGGGGCGCGGGCGGGATCACAGGGGGCCGTCGGGGACCGAACGGGGCCAGACGGAGCCGTACCACCACAGGATCCCGCCCATCACCACGAGCCCGGCCGCCGTGGCCAGCTTGCCCCACAGGTCGGACGGCGGCCCGGTGTACGGCAGGCGGCCGTGCCTGCGCTCCCGCCCCCAGGAGCAGTCGTTGCGCACCCGGGTGGAGTCGATGAGCGTGTCGGGACGGGCGTCGGTGACCGAGAACGCCTCGATCTCGCGGGTGGTGCCCCGGTCGATCCGGACCGTCCTGACCACCTGCTTGCGGGCCGGGATCGAGCCGGTCGCCACGCTCCTCGCGTCCACCCGCAGGTCGAACCGGGCGAGCTGCGGGGTCTGGTTGCGCAGCGTGACCCGTACGGACCCCGAGCCGCATGCGAGCCGGTCGGTCGTCATCGTGAACGGGTCACCCCGGTCGGGCAGCGGCCACGCCTGCGCGGACGACGGAAGCAGCACGGCCGCGCCCACGGGAAGGGCGGCCAGGACGAGGCGTGTACCGATGCGCATGTGCTCCTCCCGAGCCCCGCAAGCGTGATCTTTGCCACAGATCGTGCCCATAAGTGCACAGAAAGTAACATGGCCGAGCCGGGGGAGCGGAAGCCCGTCACACCCATCATGATGGAGGTATGGCGGAAGCGATCTACGTCGGCGGTTTGTTGGTGGCGACGCCGCTTCTTGACGACCCCAACTTCCGGCGTAGCGTCGTGCTCATCCTGGAACACGACCACGACGGCGGCACGCTCGGCGTGGTGCTCAACCGGCCGAGCGACATCTCCGTCACACAGGTGCTGCCGGTCTGGGACCCGCTGGTGACCGGGCCGCCGGTGCTGTTCGAGGGCGGCCCCGTCCAGACCGACAGCGCCCTCGCCCTCGCGGCGGTCCCGAGCGGGGAGGAGCCGCTCGGCTGGCGCAGGCTGCACGCCGGCACCCCGGCCGTCTCTCGCCTGGGCACGGTCGACCTCGACGCGCCCCCGGAGATCCTCCAGGGCGAGATCGCGCAGATGCGGATCTTCGCCGGATACGCCGGCTGGACCTCCGGCCAGTTGGAGAGCGAGATCGCCGAGGGCGCCTGGTACGTCGTCGACTCCGAGGCCGGCGACACCTTCCACGGCGACCCCGGCTCGCTCTGGCGGCACGTGCTGCGGCGCCAGCCGGGCGAGCTGGCCTTCGTGGCGACCTGCCCCGACGACCCCACGATGAACTAGGCCGCCGGGCGGGTGTCCCAGCCGGGCCGCAGCGACGCCTCGGCCAGCGCGACCGCCTCGGAGATGCGCGAGACGATCTCCGGCATGGTGGTCTCCCTGCGCGGGCACTCGAAGCCGATGCGCATGGTGGACATCGCGAACGCCACGATCAGGTACGTCAGCTGATCGTCCTCGGGGGCGACGCCCCTGCGGGCGGCGACGGCCTCGGCCAGCCGCATCTCCGTGACGGCGCCCCGGGCCACCGACTGTCCCACCAGATGTGGATATTTATCGAATAGTTGCCGCAGCTTCAGGAACCTCTCGGTGTCCTCCGGCGTTGACCCCTGCATGTCGTCCACCATGGCCCGCAGGCCGTGCATGAGCGACGTGAACGGGGGCTCGTCCGCGGGACGAGCGGCGAACTCCTCCAGCAGGATCTCCTCGCCGTGGTCGTGGAACCACAGCACGAGATGGTCCTTGCCGGTGAAGTAGCGGAAGAAGGTGCGGGGAGAGACTTCGACGACCCCCGCTATCTGCTCGATCGTGGTGGACTCGTATCCTTGTTCGAGGAACAGGTCGAGCGCCGCGTCGAGGAGCGCGAGGCGCGTCTTCTCCTTCTTGCGTTCCCGTAGACCCACAGCGGACACCCCTTCGCCACCTTTCTGTCACAGTGTGCCAGAAGTCATGCAGCGTCTTTTTAAAATCGTTTGTCATAAGTCATCGCCTGACATACCCTACCTGAGGCTTACGAGACCTATGCCGCAGTTGAGCGGTATGTGACTGAGGGGGACCTTATGGCTAACGCGAAGGCGGTCGTCGAACCGTCGTCGCCCGGCCTCGGTAAGACGGGGACAGGTGGCGGAAACCCGTGGCTGGTGCTGTTGGCGGTCAGCCTCGGCGTCATCATGGTGATGCTGGACGGCACGGTGGTGGGCATCGCCAACCCCGTCATCCAGATGGAGTTGAAGGCGTCGCTGTCCGACCTGCAGTGGGTGACCAGCGGTTACCTGCTCGCGCTGGCGGTGTTCCTGATCACGGCGGGCAAGCTCGGCGACCTGTTCGGGCACAAGCGCGTCTTCCTGATCGGCGTGACCGGCTTCGCTCTGTCCTCGGTCGGCATCGGTCTCAGCCAGGAGCTGGCCGACATCGTGCCCGGCGTGTCGCCGGTCGGCGCGCTGATCGGCCTGCGGGTGCTGCAGGGTCTCTTCGGCGCCCTGCTCCAGCCGGCCGCCCTGGCCCTGCTGCGTGGCGCCTTCCCCGGTGAGAAGCTGAACCAGGCCATGGGGGCCTGGGGTGCGATCATCGGCCTGTCCAGCGCCGCCGGCCCGATCGTGGGCGGCGTGCTGGTGGAGAAGGTGAGCTGGGAGTCGGTCTTCTTCATCAACGCCCCGGTGGGCGTCATCGCGCTGATCATGGGCATTTTCCTGATCAAGGAGAACCGCGTCCAGACGTTCGCCAGGATCGACTGGCTCGGCGTGCTGCTGCTGTCGGGCGCGATGTTCTCGCTGGTCTGGACGATCATCAAGGCCCCCGAGTGGGGCTGGGGCGACTCGACGACGCTGACCTTCATCGGCGCGTTCGTGGTGCTCATCGCCGCGTTCATCTTCTGGCAGAGCAGGGCCAAGCAGCCGCTGGTGCCGCTGTCGCTGTTCAAGAACGCCTCGATCTCGATCGGCACCCTGCTGATGATGATGGTCGCGTTCGCCATGTTCGGCGCGATGTTCTTCCTGGGCTTCTTCTTCCAGGGCGTGCACGGCCTGACCCCGCTGGAGGCCGGTCTGCGCATGTTGCCGATGAGCGCCGGCATGATCGTGGCCTCGCCGCTGGCCGGCATGGCGATCGGCAAGCTCGGCCCGAAGATCACGATGGCCGCCGGTCTGCTGATCACCGCGTGCTCGATGTTCCTCATGTCGCGTCTCAGCATCGACGCCTCGTTCATCGAGAGCGGCCTGCCGTTCGTGCTGCTGGCCTTCGGTCTCTCGCCGGTGTTCGTCGGCGCGACCGAGATCATCGTGGGCAACGCGCCGGTCGAGCTGAGCGGTGTCGCGGGCGGCGTGCAGCAGTCGGCCATGCAGGTCGGCGGCGCGCTCGGCACCGCGATCCTGGGCGCCGTGATGGCCGGCGAGATCGCCGACACCCTGCCCGGCTACCTCGGCCCGGCGGCGCAGGCGATCCCGCCCGCGCAGCTCCCGCTGCTGGAGAAGGCCGCCGCGTTCGGCGCGGCGCCGCCCGGGCTGCCGCAGGTGGTCACGGACGCCGTGCACCACTCGTTCATGGACGGCATGCACCTCGCCTTCCTGGTCAGCACCGGTGTCGCGGTGCTGACGGCCCTGCTGACGCTGTTCGTCAAGGCCGGGCGCAAGAGCGAGGGCGCGCCGGTCCACATGGGCTGACCGCGTCCCGCCGGAACGGCCCCCGCCCAAGAGTGGCGGGGGCCGTTCCGCTGTCCGGGCCCGCGTGTGCGGGGGTGACGGTTGTCCGGGCGCGGTTGTGCGGGGGTGACGGTTGTCCTGGTCCGGTTTATGCGGGGGTGACGGTCAGGACGACGCGGCCCGAGGTCTTGGTGGTGACCGTCAGGATGCGCCTGGCGGCGTTCCACGTGGCGGTGCCGCCGTCCACCCGGGCGCCGTTCGGGAAGCCGCGTTCGGGCAGGTAGATCTCGGTGGGGCCGGTCTCGTTGGCGTCGAAGGTCACCTGGAGGCGGTTCTCGCCGTACGTGACGCTGACCGGGACGCCGCCGATCGCCCTCGGGTACGCCCTGACGTACGCGCCCGGCAACGCGGTGGCCTTCCCCTTGACGTCGTACGGCCCCCACGCGTCGGCGTCCCGCGACCAGTAGGCCATGCCGGTGCCCACCTCGTCGCTCACCCCCTGGACCTTCCGCACCAGGTCGGACGCGCCGGGCCGGGTCATGTCCAGCCCGAACTCGCCCAGCAGGACGGGCGCCCCCATGCGCTCGGCCGTCCGCGCGATGTTGTCGCGCCACCAGCCCAGCGTGCGGTCGGTCCACTCCTTGGAGCCGGCGGCGTAGTCGTCCCCGAGGTCCAGCGGCAGCGGGTAGACGTGCGGGGCGAAGGCGATGCGCGGCGGCCCGCCGCGCGGGTCGTCGAAGCGCGGCAGCGACGACGGCAGCCCCCAGTTGACGCCCACGGCCTGCGGTTCGAGGAAGATCCAGCTGTCCTGGTCGACGGCCCTGATCCGGTCGATGCTCTTGCGGTAGAGGGTGGCCAGGGGGCCGGTCTCGAACGCCGCGCCCTGGACCGAGCCGCCCCACGGCTCGTTCATCAGGTCGTAGCCGAGAACGCCCGGCACGTCCTTGAAGCGGGCCGCGACCGCCGCCCACGCCCCGGCGTAGTGGTCCATCAGCTCGGGGTGCTCGCCGGTGGTGTTCCAGAAGTGGTCGAAGGCCCGGATGACGCCGGGCTCCAGGTAGTACATCTCCCAGGTGAAGTGCTCGGTGGCCACCGGCAGGCCGTCGGTGTGGGTGGCCCAGCCGGGCGCGCCGTTGCCGGCGACGCCGCTGGGGGTGATGCCGTTGCCCCACAGGTCCTGGTGCATGTCGAGCATGACCTGGTAGCCGCGGTCGGAGTACCACCGCACCCGCTCAGCCACCTTGTCCAGATATTTCGTGTCATAGGTGCCGGGGGAGGGCTCGACGGCCCGCCACTGGATGAGGAACCGCACGAAGTTCGTGCCCATGTCACGGTACTCGCGGTCGATGTCGTCCGGGGTCAGCTCGGGCAGGGCGTCGGGGGCGCCCTTGGCGCTGCCCGCCGTGTTGAAGCCGTGCAGGATCAGCGCCCGTCCCCGGTCGTCGGTGACATAGCGGGGCGTGGAGGAGGGAGCGTCCCTGGTCGCGGCGGCGACGGCGCCTCCGGCCAGCAGGACGAGCACGGCTGTCGTCGCGAGCAACCTGGCACGCTTCATCTGATCTCCGCAGATGCCGGGAAATGGGGTCTTCCATCAGAATCATGGACGCGGCTAGCCTGCCGAACATGAGCCTTGTTCGCAATAGCCTGCCGGCGATCGTCGCCTTCTTGATCGTCCTGGGGTTCGGTCTGTTCGGCGCGGCCCTGGTCACGAGGGTCGGCTACCTGGCCGTGCCGTCCGCTGTCGGGGGCCCGTACGCGCTGCCGGGGCTGCGCGTCGTCCCCCTCGGCGAGACGACGTGGCTGCTCACGCTCGCCGACACGGTCCTGGCGCTCGCCCTGGTCGGCGCGGTGGCGGCCACGCGCGGCGGCTTCTGGCGCACCTGGGGCAGGTTCGTGGCCGCCGCGGTCGCGGTGAACCTGCTGCGCGCGGCCCTGCTCGCCACGGTCGCGCAGGCCGGGATCGGCGCCTATCTCGGCTATCTCGGCGGCGGCCTGGCCCTGGGGCTGATCTGGGGAATCGTGCTCGGCTGGCTTCCGGGGCTCGCCGCGCTGCCACGCCGGCGCGCAACGCGGGACCGCTCGCCGGCGGGCATAAACTCGATGGGGTGAGCACGAAGATCCTCCCCGAGCAGGAGACCACGCCGCGCACCTCTCACGGTGACGGCGACCACGAGCGCTTCGCCCACTACGCGGACAAGCACAAGATCACCGAAAGCATGGTGACGGGCACACCGATCCGCGCCCTGTGCGGCAAGGTCTGGGTGCCCAGCCGGGACCCGAAGAAATACCCGGTCTGCCCCGAGTGCAAGGAGATCTACGAAGGTCTCCCGTCGGGCGGCGGGGGCGACGACGAGAAGCAGTGAGTGTTGCTGAAGCCCAATCCCCTCGGGTAAGGCTACGGTCGGTAATCTGACCAGCCCATACCGTCACGGGGGGATTGCATGGCCCGGCGCGCGACCGCCGTCTCGTTGGCATGCCTGCTGGCGGCCGGGCTCGCCCCGCCGCTCCCGCTCGACGCCACGCCGACGTCACGCTGCCCGTCGTCGGCCGCGCGCCTGACCGCGCACCCGGCTGTGCAACCGGCCGTGCACCCGGCCGTGCCCTCGGCCGGGCGTCCGGCCATGCCCCCGGCCGCGGGCCCGACGCGGGGCATGCCGAGGGCGACCGGTCCGCGCTCGCCGCTCCCCGAGGACGTCGCCAAGGTCATGGCCGAGCTGAAGGTCCGGCTGCGCGGGGTGGCCGTGCCCGCACGCATCACCGTGCCGACCCGGGTGGTCGTCCTCACCGACGGCCGCCGCAAGGTCTCCGAGCAGGCGGTCAAGGCCCAGATCGACGTCCTCAACGCCGCCTACGCGGGCCGCAACGGCGGCGTCGACACCGGCGTGCGCTTCAAGCTGGAGTCGGTCTCCGTCAAGGAGAACGCCGGCTGGTTCACCGACCCCGTCGGCGGCGAGAAGGACATGAAGACCCGCCTGCACAAGGGCGGCGCCCAGACGCTCAACCTCTACATCGCCCAGCTCAGCGAGCTCATGCTGGGCTTCGCCAGCTACCCCTACTGGTACGCCGGCGCCCCCGCACTCGACGGCGTCGTGATCGACTGGCGCAGCCTGCCCGGCGGCCCGATGACCAACTACGACAAGGGCTTCACCGGCGTCCACGAGATCGGCCACTGGCTCGGCCTGTTCCACACCTTCGAGAACGGCTGCGACGAGCCCGGCGACGGCATCGCCGACACCGCCCCCGAGGCCCGCGCGACCGAGGGCTGCCCCGAGGGCAAGGACACCTGCCCCCACACCGGCGCCGACCCGATGCGCAACTACATGGACTACACCCACGACCGGTGCATGTCGGAGTTCACCCAGGGCCAGGCCGACCGCATGCACGAGATGTGGACGGTCTACCGACGCAGCGCGGATGCGTAGTTTGGGGCCAATTACGATGTGCAGGTGACAGCACCGAAGGCAATCGACGCTCCCGACACCTCACCCCCGATCCTCGGGCCCCAGTACCGCACCGCCACCTTGGGGATCCTTCTGGTGGTCACGCTGATCGCCTTCGAGGGCATGTCGGTCGGCGTCGTCATGCCGGCGGTCTCGGCGGACCTCGACGCGCTCAACCTCTACGGCATCAGCTTCTCCGCCTTCCTCATCGCCAGCCTGTTCGCCAACGTGGTCGCCGGGCTCTGGTCGGACCGGCGCGGCTACCCGCTGCCGTTCCTCGTCGGGGTGGTGCTGTTCGTCGCCGGGATGGCGCTGGCCGGCGCGGCCGACGCCAAGGAGCTGTTCCTGGTGGCGCGGGCCGTCCAGGGGCTGGGCGCCGGTTCCTCGATCGTGGCGCTGTACGTGATGATCGCGCGGGTCTACCCGGCGGTCGTGCGGCCCAAGGTCTTCGCGGCGCTGTCGGCCGCCTGGGTCGTGCCCTCGATGGTCGGGCCGGCCGTGGCGGGGGCCGTCGCGAACCAGTGGGGCTGGCGGTTCGTCTTCTACGGGATCATCCCGCTGGTGGTGCCCGCGCTGGTGATGCTCGTCCCCGCCCTCCGGATGGCCTCGCCCGGGGAGGCCGATGGGAGCCCGCGCGGGCCGCGTTCGCAGCCGCTGGCGATGACGCTGGCCGCCACCTCCGCCGCCGGCGGCGCGGGCGTGCTGCTGTGGGGCGTGGACGAGCTGCACAAGCAGCCGGTGATCGGCGCGGCGGCCACGCTCGGCGGGCTGGGCTTCCTCGCCTACGGCCTGTACCGGCTGCTGCCGCCGGGCGCGCTGCGGTTCGTGCGCGGGCTGCCCACGACCGTGCTGCTGCGCGGGTTCTTCTCGGCCGCCTTCTTCGGGGTGAACTCCTTCATCCCGCTGGTGCTCACGTCGGTCAAGCTCTTCGACGCCAGGGCCGCCGGGATCGCGCTGACCACGGGCGCGCTCGGCTGGTCGGCGGGCTCGTTCCTGCAGAGCAGGCGGACCGCCGAGCCGCACCGGCGGATCAGGCTCGGGGCGGTGTGCGTCACGGCCGGGATCGTGATCGCGCTGTTCGCGGCGCTGCCCGCGGTGAGCGGCTGGATCGCGGTGCCGGCCTGGATCGCGGCCGGGTTCGGCATGGGCCTCGGCATGACCACGGTCAGCGTCACCGCGCTCAGGCAGTCGCCGGTGAGCGAGCAGGGAGCCAACTCCGCGGCGCTGTCGGTCACCGACATGCTGGGCTCGGCCCTGACCGTGGGCCTGGGCGGCGCGGTGATCAACTTCATCGGGCACGGCCCCGGGCAGATCGCCACCGGATTCGTGGTGATCTCGATCCTCATGGCGCTCATCGGGCTGGCCGCCACGTTCCTGGCCGCCCGCACCCGCTGATCGTGTGATTCTGCCCCTCCCGCCACAACGATCACGGATCGCCAGATCTTCGTCCCGAGGAGTGATAGGACAACGGGACGAGGAGGTGTCATGGAGGATGATCACCGGGTCTGGCCCCCCGCTTCCGGGCCCCGCCACCGCCGCACTCCTCCCCAGGACGCGGACTTCCCGGACGACTCCGACAGCGACGACGGCGACGACGGCAGCGGCGACGAGGAGGCCCCCTGGCCGCCGCGCCGGGGGCGCGACCCGTACGAGCGGCCGGCGTGGAACCCGCGGATCCGCAGGACGGTCCCGTTCGACCCGCCGCCTCCGGCCGGCCGCCCCGCCGCCCCCTCCGACCCGCTGCCCCCCTCGGCCCGCCGCCACGCGACCCCCTCCGAGCCGCTGCCTCCCTCGGCCCGCCTCTACGGCACCCCCGCCGACCCCGGACCGCTGGAACAGGCGCCGCGGCGCGGACGGCGTCCGGCGGGCGTCCTGGTCGCCCTGGTGGCGGCGGCGGGGCTGGTCGCGGGGGCGAACGCGGTGGCGTCCCGGCTCACCGCGCCGCCGCCCCGGCCCGACCGGCTGAGCGACGCCGTGGCCGGCGTGACGCTGCGGCTGCCGCCCGGCTGGAGCGCCGGGACGGTCCCGCCGGTCACCGGCTTCACCTCGGTCGCCAGGGACGGCAACGGCGCGCTGGTCATGGCCAGGCGGGTCGCCGAGCCCGTGCAGAACGTCAAGAAGGCCGCGGGGGAGGCCGCCGAGCTGTACTCCAGGCTGCTGCTCAAGGGCGACAAGGTCACCGTCGTCGACGACCGCGACATCCCGCAGGGACACACCCGGGCCCTGCGCGCCGAGTACCAGGACGTCGTCAACCGGCCCGCGTTCCTGCGCGTGATGCTTCTCACTCGCGCGGGCCGCGCCGTGCTGCTCGTCGGCCTGCTCCAGCCCGAGGCGGCCACCGGCAGACAGGCGCTCGACGCGGTGATGACGAGCTTCAGATAAGCCACATAGCACGTAGGGAAGACCTTGGCCAGAATCCTCGGTGCACGGCACGTCTTGTCGGTGAGCCCGATTACTCTTGGGTCACTGTGAGAGAGCGAAGCACACGAACCCCAGAGGTGATGCGGTGAGCACCTTCGCCGCGTCCCACCTTTCGCCTTCCTATCCAGACCGCGCCGCGTGGGGCACCGCGCCCAAACTGCGCGCCTGGCAGCAGCAGGCGTTCGACCTGTACTTCAGGCGCGAGCCGCGTGACTTCCTCACCGTGGCCACCCCCGGCGCGGGCAAGACGACCTACGCCCTGCGCATCGCCAGCGAGCTGCTGGCCAACGGGGTGATCAGGGCCGTCACCATCGTCACGCCCACCGAGCACCTCAAGCGCCAGTGGGCCGACGCCGCCGCCCGGGTCGGCATCGGCATCGACCCGGAGTTCAAGAACAGCCAGGGCACGACCTCGCGCGACTACACCGGGGTGGCGGTGACCTACGCGCAGGTCGCCATGCACCCCGCGCTCCACCGGGCGCGCACCGAGGCCCGCAAGACGCTGGTCATCTTCGACGAGATCCACCACGCGGGCGACGCCAAGTCGTGGGGCGACGGCGTGCGCGAGGCGTTCGAGCCCGCCACCCGCCGGCTCCAGCTCACCGGCACGCCGTTCAGGTCCGACGACAACCCGATCCCGTTCGTCGGCTACGAGGAGGACGCCGAGGGCGTCAAGCGCAGCGTCTCCGACTACTCCTACGGCTACGGCCCGGCGCTCGACGACGGCGTCGTCCGTCCGGTGATCTTCCTGGCCTACTCCGGCGAGATGAAGTGGCGCACCCGCGCGGGCGACGAGATCGCCGCGACGCTCGGCACCCCGCTCACCAAGGACCAGCTGTCCCAGGCGTGGCGGGCCGCCCTCGATCCCAAGGGCGACTGGATCCGCCAGGTCATGCAGGCCGCCGACCGCCGCCTGACCGAGGTCCGCCGGGGCGTGCCCGACGCGGGCGGCCTGGTGATCGCCACCGACCACGAGACCGCCCGCGCCTACGCCCGCCACCTGCGCAACATCACCGGCGAGGGCGCGACGGTGGTCCTGTCCGACGACCCGGGGGCGTCCAAGAAGATCAAGCAGTTCGCCGCCTCCGAAGACCGGTGGCTGGTGGCCGTCCGCATGGTCTCCGAGGGGGTCGACATCCCGCGCCTGTGCGTGGGCGTCTACGCCACCTCGACCTCCACCCCGCTCTTCTTCGCCCAGGCCGTGGGCCGGTTCGTACGCGCCCGCAAGCGCGGCGAGACCGCCTCGGTCTTCCTCCCCTCGGTGCCCACCCTCATGGGGCTGGCCAACGAGATGGAGGTCGAGCGCGACCACGTCCTCAACAGGAAGCCCCCGGAGGACGGCCTCGACGACAGCCTGCTGGAGCAGGCCAACCGGCAGAAGGACAACCCCGACGTCCTGGGCGACGAGCTGCCGTTCGAGACGATGGAGACCTCCGCCACCTTCGACCGCGTGCTGTTCGACGGCGGCGAGTTCGGCACCGGCGCGGAGATCGGCTCGGCCGAGGAGGAGGACTTCCTCGGCCTGCCCGGCCTCCTGGAGCCCGACCAGGTGGCCACCCTGCTCCGCAAGCGCCAGTCCGACCAGCAGGCCGCCAAGCGCAGGCAGGGCCCGGCCGAGCAGCCCAAGGAGACGCTCGCCCCGCACGAGCAGATCGCCGAGCTCCGGCGCGAGCTCAACGGCCTGGTCGGCGCCTGGAACCACCGCACGGGCCAGCCCCACGGCGTCATCCACGCCGAGCTGCGCCGCACGTGCGGCGGCCCGCCGATCGCGCAGGCCACCGCCGAGCAGATCCAGGAGCGCATCGACGCCATCCGCCGCTGGGCCACCCAGCGGCGTTAGCCGCACCCCCCTTCGCCGGTTCCCCGCGAACCGGCGAAGGGGTCCGGCGGGGGTCCGGCAGGGGACCCTGCACATTTGGACACAGAGCAGTGACCTTCCGTTAGAGAGCCGGCCAGAACGGCAACAACCCTCTTGGCTGTCTTGGGATACCAGAAGGATCTTGCCCATGTCGTCTGAGGCCCCCGGCAGGTCGACGCTCACCGTCGCCTGCGGCCTCTCCCGAAACGCCGTCATCATCCGGCTCGAAGGCGAGCTCGACGTCTACGCGGTCCCGGTCCTGCGCGAGCACATGCAGCGCGTCTGGGAGCTGCCGGCCGAGCCGTTCCTCATCCTCGACCTCGGCGCGGTCGCCTTCTGCGACTCGATGGGCATGAACGAGCTCGTCGAGGTCATGCAGCGGTGCGAGTCGAGGGGCACCAGGCTGCTGCTCGCGGGGGTGCACGGGGTGATGGCGCGGGTGTTGTCGATCACGGGGCTGCGGCACGCGTTCGAGGTGTTCGCCAGGTTCGACGACGCCCTGCGGCTGGCCGTGGCGACCCTCTAGAGGGCTCTAGAGGCCGGCGGGGGCCGGGATCCTCCTCCCGGAGCGGCCGTCCACGGGGACGTAGCGCTCCTTGCCAGGCAGCGGCACGGTCAGCGCGGCCCGGCCGTCCTTGACGCGGACGGGAAGGGTGCGCACCCCCTGATGGTCGCCGCTCAGCGGGCCCTCGTGCACCCACACCAGCAGCCGGCGGCCCTCGGGGCGCGCGATCACCTTGGCCGTCGCGCACTCGCGCGGCGCGGCCGACCACGACAGCACGAGCTGCCGGCCGATCTTGGCCCACTGGGGGATCGGGGTGCGCTCGTCGCAGGCGGGCAGCGCGGGCGCCGGCGGCATGTCGTGGGCCACGACGGCGGGGCCGCGGCCGGAGGGCACGTCGCCCATCGCGACCGTGGCGGCCTCCAGCAGCGCCAGCGTCACGACTGCGCCCACCCGCGCCCCCGGACGGCCCTTGACGAGCACCCAGAGGGCGAGAGGGGCGAGCAGCAGCCAGGCCACGCCCAGGGAGATGGCAAGCATGAGGAACCTCGCACAGGATGAAGAGATATGACTCTACGTACTACTTCGACTGCGGAGAGGTTAGGTCATCCTTGAATATCACATGACCGCAGGGTTGCGCACTGTGTACCGTGCGTGATCACGCCCGGCGGCGGCGCACCCCGGGCCGTCCCGGGGCTGTGGCCGGTCAGCCCGCCTTGGGCGTGCCCTCCAGCGTCACGCCGGCGGCCTCCATCTGGGCCAGGGCCGACTGCGTGGTCGCCGGGGAGACGCCCGCGGTCAGGTCGAGCAGCACGCGCACGGCCAGCCCGTTGGCCGCCGCGTCGAGCGCGGTCGCCCGCACGCAGTGGTCGGTGGCGATGCCCACCACGTCGACCTCGGTCACCCCGCGCTCGCGCAGCCAGTCGGCCAGCGGCGCGCCGTCGCCCGAGGCGCCCTCGAAGCCGCTGTAGGCCGCCGCGTGGGCGCCCTTGCTGAAGACCTCCTCCACCTCCGACACGTCGAAGGAGGGATGGAAGTCGGCGCCGGGGGTGCCGGCCACGCAGTGGGCGGGCCAGGACGTGACGTAGTCGGGGGTGTCCGAGAAGTGGGTGCCGGGGTCGACGTGGTGGTCACGGGTGGCCACGACGTGGTCGTAGCCGTGGTCGCCGAGATGGCGGGTGATCGCGGCGGCCACCTCAGAGCCGCCTGCCACGGCCAGGCTGCCACCCTCGCAGAAGTCGTTCTGCACATCGACGATGATCAACGCGGTGCCCATAAGAGCACGATACGTCAGACGAACTCCGTGGGGATCGCCGCGTACCCCCTCCCGAGGTGCAGCGCCTCCTGGGGGAGCAGCGCGACGGCGGCGGCGTGGCGCTCACGGGCGGCGGACAGGGGCTCCCGGCCGACGACCTCGCCGTCGCGCACCAGCTCGTGCAGCAGGGGGATGCCGCCTTCGGGGACGACGCCGCCGGTCGTGATCAGCTCGGTCTCGACGTGCCCGCCTGCGTCGAGCAGCCGGTACGCCTCCTTGCGCCCGCCGCGCGACGGCTTGCCCACCGACCGCTTGGCCACGGCCTCCAGCCGGCCCGCGCCCGTCTCCCGCGCCACCAGCTTGTACACCAGGGCCGCCGTGGGGACGCCGGACCCGGTCACCAGGGAGGTGCCCACGCCGTAGCCGTCCACCGGGGCGGCGGCGAGCGCGGCGATCGCGTACTCGTCGAGGTCGGAGGTGACCACGATGCGGGTGTCGAAGGCGCCGAGCGAGTCGAGCAGCTCGCGCACCTCCTGCGCGGCGGCGGCCAGGTCGCCGGAGTCGATGCGGACCGCGCCCAGCTTGCTGCCGGCCAGCTCGACCGCAGTGCGCACCGCCTGCTCGACGTCGTAGGTGTCCACCAGCAGCGTCGTGCCCACGCCGAGGGAGGCGATCTGGGCCTCGAACGCGTCCCGTTCGGAGTCGTGCAGCAGGGTGAAGGCGTGCGCGGCCGTGCCCGCCGTGGGGACGCCGTACACGTGGCCGGCCATGAGGTTGGAGGTGGAGGCGAACCCGGCGATGTAGGCGGCGCGGGCGGCGGCGACGGCGGCGTACTCGTGCGTGCGGCGCGAGCCCATCTCGATGAGCGGGCGCTTGCCGGCGGCGTTGGTCATGCGGGAGGCGGCCGAGGCGATGGCGCAGTCGTGGTTGAGTATCGACAGCGTCAGCGTCTCCAGCAGCACGGCCTCGGCGAAGGTGCCCTCGACGATCATGATCGGGGAGGCGGGGAAGTACAGGTCGCCCTCGCGGTAGCCGTAGACGTTCCCGGAAAACCGGTAATCGGCGAGAAACGCCAGAGTCGATTCGTCGACCACCTCCTGCTCGCGGAGAAAGGTGAGTTCTTCGTCACCAAAACGGAAGCGTTCGAGCTCGTCCAGGACGCGTCCGATGCCGGCCACGACCCCGTACCGGCGGCCGCCCGGCAGGTGTCTGGCGAACACCTCGAAGACCGCGCGCCGGTGCGCCGCGCCGCTGCGCAGTGCCGCCTGGAGCATCGTCAGCTCATAGTGATCTGTGAGCAACGCAGTGCTCATGGTCATTCTCACGACTCGAAGACTACGACCCAGATAGGGCAGACTCGGGGATGTGGGTAGCACCGCTCCAATCACCGTCGAGCGTCCGTCATCGGACGTCCGGCCCGATCTGCCATGGGTGACCATCGTCTGGAACGACCCGGTCAACCTCATGTCCTACGTGACCTATGTCTTCCAAACCGTCTTCGGCTACACCAAGGAGAAGGCGGAGAAACTGATGCTGGACGTCCACCACAAGGGCAAGGCGGTCGTGTCCAGTGGCACGCGCGAAGAGATGGAACGCGATGTGCAGATTCTTCACTCCTACGGCCTGTGGGCGACGGTCCAGCCGGATTCGGTCAAGTGAGGCGGCGGCGGTGAGTTCGGGGTTCTCGGCCGGGCGGAACGGCTCGGTCATCGCGCAGTTCGAGGCCGCGGAGGTCTCGCTGCTGCGCTCGCTCGTCTCGATGCTGCTCGGCCTGGTCGCGCCGGGGGAGACCAGCGACGATCCGCTGGAGCGGGCGCTCGGCATCGGGGCGGCCCAGGCGCCCACCGACCCGGTGCTGGCCCGGCTGTTCCCCTCGGCCTACGAGGACGAGCAGGAGGCCTCGGAGTTCCGCCGCTACACCGAGGCCACACTGCGCGACGGCAAGCGCGCCGACGCCCAGACCGTCCTGGACACCGCGCGGCCCGGCGGCGCCGAGCTGACGCCGGAGCAGGCCCAGGCGTGGCTGCGCTCGCTCAACGACGTGCGCCTGACGCTCGGCACCAAGCTCGACGTGACCGAGGAGATCCACGACGAGATCGCCATGATGTCCGAGGACGACCCCCGCTACCCGGCCTACGTCACCTACGACTGGCTGACCTACCTCCAAGACAGCCTGGTCCGCGCCCTCTGGTAGCTTCCGGGCATGCTCACGATCTCGCAGGAACTGGTGGACAAGATCGTCGCGCACGCGCGGGCCGACCATCCCGACGAGGCGTGCGGGGTGATCGCGGGGCGCGACGGCGTGCCCGAGCGATTCGTCCCGATGGAGAACGCCGAGCGTTCGCCCACCTTCTACCGGTTCGACTCCATGGAGCAACTGCGCGTCTGGCGGGAGATGGACGACCGCGACGAGGAGCCCGTCGTGATCTACCACTCCCACACCGCCACCGAGGCGTACCCGTCGCGCACCGACGTGTCCTACGCCTCCGAGCCGCAGGCCCACTACGTCCTGGTCTCGACCAGGGACGAGAACGAGGTCGAGTTCCGCTCCTACCGGATCCTCGACGGAGTGATCGAGGAGGAAGAGGTAAGATTCCTCCCATGATGGTCCGGCCGGTGCAGAGCTACCTCTTCGCGCACACCCCGGCCGTCGTCGTCTACGACTGTCGCTGATCTGGAATCCGTACCAAGCCATCGGTGTTGCCGCCGATGGGACGACGACCAGATAAGAGGAGAATGACCGCGATGGCCATCGAGGTTCGCATTCCCACCATCCTGCGCACCTACACCGACGGCGCCAAGGCCGTCGACGCCGAGGGCGCCACCCTCGACGAGCTGATCAGCAACCTTGAGTCGCGCCACCCCGGCATCAAGGACCGCCTGGTCGACCAGGGCAGCCTGCGCCGCTTCGTCAACGTCTACCTCAACGACGAAGACGTGCGCTTCCTCGGCGGCCTCGGCACCCCGGTGTCCGACGGCGACACGGTGACTGTGCTGCCCGCCGTCGCCGGCGGGTGACATGCGGTTCGACTCGCTGATCGACTCGGTCGGGCGCACGCCGCTCGTCGGGCTGCCCAGGCTGTCGCCCTCGCCCGAGGTGCGCGTCTGGGCCAAGCTGGAAGACCGCAACCCGACCGGGTCGATCAAGGACCGGCCGGCGCTGTGGATGATCGAGCAGGCCGAGAAGGACGGCCTGCTCACGCCCGGCTGCACGATCCTGGAGCCCACCAGCGGCAACACCGGCATCTCGCTGGCGATGTCGGCCAAGCTCAAGGGCTACCGGCTGATCTGCGTGATGCCGGAGAACACCTCCGAGGAACGCCGCCAGCTCCTGCGCATGTGGGGCGCGGAGATCATCTCCTCGCCCGCCGCGGGCGGCTCCAACGAGGCCGTCCGCGTGGCCAAGGGCCTGGCCGCGGAGAACCCGTCCTGGGTGATGCTCTACCAGTACGGGAACCCGGCCAACTGGCGCTCCCACTACGAGACCACCGGCCCGGAGATCCTGGCCGACCTGCCCACGGTCACCCACTTCGTCGCCGGGCTCGGCACGACGGGCACGCTCATGGGCGTCGGCCGCTTCCTGCGGGAACGGGTGCCCGGCGTGCAGATCGTCGCCGCCGAGCCGCGCTACGGCGAGCTGGTCTACGGCCTGCGCAACGTCGACGAGGGCTTCATCCCCGAGTTGTACGACGAGTCCGTGCTCACCACCCGCTTCTCCGTCGGCTCGGCCGACGCGCTGCGCCGCACCCGCGAGCTGCTGGCCGCCGAGGGCATCTTCGCGGGCGTCTCGACGGGCGCCGCGCTCCACGCCGCGCTGGGCGTGGCCGGGAAGGCCGTCAAGGCGGCCGAGCGGGCCGACGTCGTCTTCGTGGTGGCCGACGGCGGCTGGAAGTACCTGTCCACGGGCGCCTACGACGGCACCCTGGAGGAGGCGGAAGAGCGCCTGGAAGGGCAGCTCTGGGCCTGACGACATGAACAAGGGGGCGGCCGGAACGGCCGCCCCCTTGTTCATGGTCAGTTGAACAACACCCGCAGCGAGAAGTCCGCCTCGGTGGCGCTCTGCTTGCCGCTCAGGCCGACGGCCCGCAGGACCTGCGCGTTGGCCTTCTCGTCGCCCTGCATGCTCTGCAGGTACAGGTGCTCGACCTTGTCGAGGTCCACGAAGAGCGCGAAGGTGGCCTCGCCGGCGTCGGGGATCGCGGTCTGGAACGTCTCGGAGTCGCCCAGGGTGCCTTCCTCGGCCAGCTTCTTGGCGTACTCCTCGCTCGTCGCCGCCGTGAAGACGCCGTCACCGGGCACCTTGGCGAGCTGCGGTGCCGGCTGCCCGCTGGCCGCCAGCGCCTTCTCGATCTTGCCGACCACCGCCTGGGCCTTGGCCGGGTCGGTGACCACGCGGACGCCCGCCTTGATCTGGTCGCCGTCCAGGCCCTGGCTGTCCACGGCGACCGTGAAGTTCTTGCCCAGCACCGTGGCCAGGTCGCCGGGCAGGTCGAGGCCGAACTTGGTCTTGGCCTGGTCGAGGAGCTGCTGGACCTCGGCGCCGCCGCCGGCCGCGGCCGACTTCTGGATCTGGGCCCACTGACTGGTGATCATCTGGTCCAGGCCGGAGACCGACAGGGCGCCGGCGGTGCCGGCGGGCAGCGTGCCCAAGGTGGCGGGCTGGAGGTCGTCCGAGGTCACGCCCTTGGCGCCGCGGACCAGGCCGGCCAGCTCGACGTAGGCGCTGTCGAAGCGCAGCGCGCCGGCGAACCGGGCGTCCTTGATGGGCTCGATGCTCGCGGCCTGCTCGGCGGGGATGGGGGTGAGCTTGGCCAGCGCGCCCATGTCCGCCCAGAACGACAGCACGCCCTGCTCGCCGACGTCGCCCATGTCGTCGTTGAACTCGCTGTTGTCGGCGAGGGTGGCCTCGCCCTTCGCGTACTTGTCGGCCAGCGCCTGGGTCGAGGACAGCAGCGCGTAGTCGTCGCGGAAGGCGATGCCGTACTTGTCGCCGTCCATGAGCTTGGCGATGCCGGCCTTGGCCTGCGCCTGGTCCTTGACCTGCACGGCCACCGCGAAGTCGGGCTCGGGCTTGCCGGAGGGCACGGCGGCGAAGCCGACCCTGCTGCCCAGCCACGGGTCCACGTCCTTGGCGAAGTCGACCTTCTTGTCGCCGCTCTCGTTGACCAGGTTGAACAGGGCCTGGCGGGGGTCCTCGCCGGTGAAGGAGCCCTTGGTGACCGTGAACTTCCTGGCGAGCTGGAACAGCGCCAGCTTCTGGTTCGCGGCCGGGTCGAGGTCGAGGCGGGCGTAGGCGATCGCGTTGGCGGGCAGCACCTCGTTCGGCTGCGTGCCGCCGCCGCCGATCGCGCCCACGGCCCACACCGCGCCGCCGCCGAGCAGCACCACCGCGAGCGCCGCCGCCCCGGCGATCAGCCAGCCCTTGCGGCCGCCCTTCTTCGCCGGCTGGGGCGGGCCGAAGCCCTCGGGGCCCTGCTGCTGCCAACCCTGCTGTCCGTACTGGTCCTGCTGCTGCCAGCCCTGCTGTTGCTGCTGCTGGGCGTAGGGGTCCTGCTGCGGCCAGCTCTGTTGTGGCTGTTGCTGGTGCTGCTGCCAACCCTGCTGCGCCTGGCCGCCGTACGGGGCGCCGTAGGCGGGCTGCTGGCCGTAGGCGGACTGAGGGCTGTAAGCCGGCTGCCCGTACGAAGCTCCCTGCCCCGGCTGCGGGGCCTGCTGACCATAGGGCTGCTGGTACGGCTGCTGCGGTTGGTACGGCTGCTGCTGCTCCTGCGGCTGGTCCCAGCCTCCTCGGTACGCCGTGGTGCGCTCAGGATCCTGGCCAGGTGGGGGATTATTCGCAGACATCACTCAACTCACAATGTGGACTTTTGACCACAGAGAAGGTAGCTGATGTTGCTAGATGGCCGCTTGCAATGTGCTGAAGTCGGGATCAGGCCCGGTTCAGCTCCTTTTTCAGCACATCGAGGTGAACTTCGCCATCCGTCCAGTCCGTCACGCAGGCCCAGGGGACGAACGTGCACCCTGCGTACACCGTCCGCGCCAGCGTCTTGGACAGCCAGGGGGAGCGGCCCTGACGGTCGCGGGTGAGCCCGAGCAGGACGGGCGCCCGCCGTCCCGAGACGACCAGGCCGTAGACCGTCTGGCTCTGCTGGAGCCCGCCCCTGTGCTTGTGGGCGCGGATGTCGACCACGTGACCGACCCAGATCCCGTTGCAGTCCCACACCGACTGACCGATGAGTTCGGTGACAGTTGCCATGATCGAACTGTCCCATCCGGGTGGTGTTTCCGCAGGTAGGCGCGCTGATGTCGGAACGGCGTGGTGCGAACGCCGCAGCCCCGCGTAAAGTGGGGGGACTACTAGAATATAGTTCCGTACGGTGAAGGCAGGGCGGGATGACCAAGTTCGACGAGGCCACACAGGCGATCCGGGTCGACGAGACCACCTATGACGTGTGCCTCGACCCCGGATACTCCATCGGCGGCCCGCTCAACGGCGGCTACCTGATGGCCGTGATCCTGCGCGCCGCCGTGGACGCCTCGCCGTTCGAGCACCCGGTGAGCACCACCTCGCAGTTCCTGCGCTCACCGGTCGCCGGCCCCGCCCAGGTCCGGGTCGAGCCGCTGAAGTCGGGCCGCACGGCCGCCTTCGCCAGGGCCACCCTCGTCCAGGACGGCGTGCCGCAGATCGAGAGCCTGATCACCACCGCCACCCTGGCCGGCGCCGACCCCGCCTACACCGACGCGCCCTCGGTCGTCATGCCGTCCGTCGAGGAGTGCGTCAAGCTGCCCGACCCCAAGCCCGAGAACAACATGACCCTCAACGCCCAGATGGACATGCGCTTCGACCCGCCCACCATCGCCTGGCTGGCCGGCGAGCCGACGGGCAGGCCGGAGTCGCGGGCGTACTTCAGGATGGCCGAGCCGCAGGACGCCGACCCGTACGTGCTGGCCCTGGCCGTGGACGCGCTGCCGCCCGTGGTCTTCTCCGCCGGCGCCCGCGGCTGGGCGCCCACCGTCGAGCTCACCTGGCACCTGCGGGCCCTGCCCGCCCCCGGCTGGCTCACCCTGATCGGGAGCGGCCGCCTCATTTCGGACGGCTGGTTCGACGAGGAGGTCGAGGTCTGGGACTCCGCGGGCCGGCTCGTCGCCCAGTCGCGTCAGCTCGCCCGGGTCGGAAGAGGCTGAGGCGCGCGACACGACAGGCGCGTCTTCGTCAGGTGTGAGCATTCTTACGCGGTGTTGATCGAGCAGGTCGCCTACCCTCTAGAACGTGCCGGACGAGAGTATTGGGATCTTCGACAGCGGGGTGGGCGGCCTGACGGTCGCCCGCGCGATCATCGACCAGCTCCCCCACGAGTCGATCACCTACGTGGCCGACACGGCCCGCCAGCCGTACGGGCCGAAACCTCTCGCGCAGCTGCGCGCCTACGCCCTTGAGGTGATGGACCACCTCGTCGAGCAGGACGTCAAGATGCTCGTCATCGCGTGCAACAGCGCCAGCGCCGCCGTGCTGCGCGACGCCCGCGAACGCTATGACGTGCCGGTCGTCGAGGTGATCCAGCCCGCCACCAGGCGGGCCGTGCGCGCCACCCGCACCGGCCGGGTCGGCGTGATCGCCACCCAGGCCACCATCACGTCGCTGGCCTACCACGACGCCTTCACCGCGGCCCCCGACGTGCAGCTCACCGGCGTGGCCGCGCCCCGGCTGGTGGAGTACGTCGAGCGCGGCGAGACGATGAGCAAGGAGCTCATCGACGTCCTGCGCGACTACCTCGAACCGATCAGGGCGGCCGGCTGCGACACGCTCATCCTCGGCTGCACCCACTACCCGCTGCTCACCGGCGCGATCTCCTACGTCGTCGGCGACGGGGTCACGCTGGTCTCCAGCGCCGACGAGACGGCCAAGGACGTCTACCGGATCCTGCACGACCGCGGCCTGGCGGCGGGAGGCGAGGCCACCCCCCGGCACCGCTTCCGCGCCACCGGCGACTCCCAGCTCTTCGCCCGCCTCGGCAGGCGATTCCTGGGCCCGGAGATCGACGTGGTCGAAGTCGCGCCAGTGGGGGGTACTACCTTGAGCGGGAGGCCCACATGAAGGTGACCATCGTCGGATGCTCGGGCAGCTACCCGGGCCCCGACAGCCCCGCGTCCTGCTATCTCGTCGAGGCCGAGGGGTTCAGGATGCTGCTCGACCTCGGCAACGGGTCGCTCGGCGCGCTCCAGCGCCATATCGGCCTCTACGACGTGGACGCCATCTGCCTGTCCCATCTGCACGCCGACCACTGCCTCGACGTCTGCGGTTACCACGTGGCCCGCACGTACGGGCCCGACGCGCCGTACCCGCCCGTGCCGGTCTACGCGCCCGAGGGGGCGCCGGCCCGGCTCGCGGCCGCGTACGGGATGCCGGACGAGCCCGGCCTGGAGACCGCCTTCGACTTCACGCCGCTGTCGCCCGGCTCGTTCGAGGTGGGGCCGTTCGTCGTCACCGCCGGCCTGGTGAACCATCCGGTCGAGGCGTACGGGTTCCGGGTGGCCAGCGACGACGTGTGCATGGCGTACTCGGGGGACACCGGGGAGTCGGCGGAGCTGGTCAAGCTGGCCGCGGGGGCCGACCTCCTGTTGTGCGAGGCGTCGTTCGTCGAGGGGCCCGATCTGCCGCCCGACCTGCACCTGACCGGCCGTCAGGCGGCCGAGCACGCCGCCAAGGCCAACGCGGGCAAGCTCGTGCTCACCCATCTGGTGCCGTGGAACGACAACGCCAGGGTGCTGCAGGACGCGTCGAGGGGCGGCTACGCCGGGCCGATCGAGCTGGCCCGCAGCGGCGCGGTCTACGACCTGGCCTGAACGTCGTCGAAGTCGCGTAATCGGGGCAGCGGCGAGAACAGCAGCGGCACGAACGACACGACCCGGCCGATCATGAACACCCATAAGGCCGTCCGCACGCCGAACTGCTGGGCGACGATCCCGCCGAGCAGCGCGCCGAGCGGGACCGAGGTCCACGTCAGCGACCGGAACGAGGCGTTGACCCGGCCCAGCAGCTGCTCGGGGACCGTCGTCTGCCGGTAGGTGATCTGGCCCACCGCGGCCAGCGCCGAGCTCCACGACAACGCGATCGAGGTGACGGCGAAGAACGCCACCCGCCAGTCGGCCTGGGTCATCGGCAGCAGCAGGGCGAAGGGGGCCGGCACGGTGAGCGAGAGCCAGGTGATCCTGGCCGTGCCGACCTTCCTGGCCAGCAGCGCGCCGAGCAGGCCCGCGGCCACGCCGCCGAACCCGCCGGACATGAGCAGCACGCCGATGAGACCGGGCGCCAGGCCCACCTCCTCGGCCAGGAACAACACCGACAGGCCGAGCACCGCGCCGACCGTCAGGTTCGCCATCACCGAGGACGCGGCGAACATGCGCAGCAGGCGGTCGCGCCACACGTAGCGCAGGCCCACGCCGATGCCGCGCAGCAACGGCTCGGGCTCGCCCGCCGCCGGCGGCTTGTCCGGGGTCTTGATGGCGCTGAGGAACAGCGCCGACGTCAGCGAGCCCAGCGCGGTGGCGAGCATCGTGAACGGCGCCCCGACGAGCTGCACCAGCAGGCCGCCGACGCCCGGCCCGGCCAGGAAGCCGCCGGAGCGCACCACTTCCAGCTTGGAGTTGCCGTCGCCGAGCTGCCGCGCGCTCACCAGGCTGGGCAGGTACGTCTGGTCCGCGACGTCGTTGAAGACCTGCGCCACACCCACCAGGAAGGCGACCGCGAACATCATCCCGATCGACAGCACGCCCAGGTACGCCGCCAGCGGAATGCTCGCCAGCAGCACGAACCTGGCCAGGTCGGTGACCATCATCACGCGGCGCCGGCGCATCCGGTCGACCCACACCCCCGCGGGCAGGCCGAGCACGAGGAACGCGGCGGTCTGCAGCGCGGACAGCAGAGCCACCTGGGCCGGCTGCGCGTGCAGCGTGACGACCGCCACCAGCGGGAGGGCCACGCGCGAGATATTCGCTCCCAGTTCGTTCCCCACGTGCGACGTCAGGAACCGGAGGAAGTCAGGGTTTCGCAACACCCCCGTTGTCATTGCGTAAGGATCCATGTGTCGGACACATTTGGTCAAGAGTGTCGTGCCACGGAGATAGGGTGATCTGCATGTCCCGACAGGATGGCCGCAACCCCGACCAGCTACGCCCCATCACCATCACCCGGCAGTGGCTGGCGCATGCCGAGGGTTCGGTCCTCGTCGAGTTCGGCGGCACGAGGGTGCTCTGCGCGGCGTCGGTGCAGGACAGCGTGCCGCGCTGGCGCAGGGGCAGCGGGCAGGGCTGGGTCACGGCCGAATACGCGATGCTGCCGCGGGCGACCAATACCCGTAATGACCGGGAATCGGTCCGCGGCAAAATCGGCGGGCGCACGCACGAGATTTCCCGGTTGATCGGAAGATCACTTCGCGCGTGCGTCGATTACAAGGCGCTGGGCGAAAACTCCATTCTGCTCGACTGCGACGTTCTGCAGGCCGACGGCGGCACCAGGACCGCCGCGATCACCGGCGCCTACGTCGCGCTCGCCGACGCCGTCGCCTGGATGAAGGCGCGCAAGATGTGCCCCGGAGACCCGCTGATCGGCTCGGTCGCGGCCGTCTCCGTCGGGGTCGTCGGCTCGGTCCCCATGCTCGACCTGTGCTACACCGAAGACGTCGCGGCCGAGACCGACATGAACGTCGTGATGACCGGCGAGGGCGCCTTCGTCGAGGTCCAGGGCACCGCCGAGGGCGTGCCCTTCGACCGCGCGGCCCTCGACCAGCTGCTCGACCTGGCCGCCGCCGGGTGCGAGGAGCTCACCCTGATCCAGCAGGAGGCGCTGGGCGCATGAAGATCGTGCTCGCCACCCGCAACCCGGGCAAGATCGCGGAGCTGCGGCGCATCCTCACCGGGTTCGAGATCGTCGGCCTGGAGGAGTTCCCCGAGATCGGCGAGGTCGCCGAGACCGGCGTCACCTTCGAGGAGAACGCGCTGCTCAAGGCGCACGCCGTCGCCAACGGCTCCGGGCTGCCGGCCGTGGCCGACGACTCAGGGCTCTGCGTCGACGTGCTCAACGGCATGCCCGGCGTCTTCTCGGCCCGCTGGTCCGGCCGCCACGGCGACGACCAGGCCAACCTCGACCTGCTGCTGGCCCAGCTCTCCGACGTGCCCGCCGAGAAGCTGTCGGCGCACTTCGCCTGCGCCGCCGCGCTCGCGCTGCCGTCCGGGGAGCACCGGGTGGTGGAGGGCACGCTGCCCGGCCACCTGATCACCACCCCGCGGGGCACCAACGGCTTCGGCTACGACCCGATCCTGGTGCCGCTCGGCCACGATCGCACCACCGCCGAGCTGTCGCCCGACGAGAAGGACGCCATCAGCCATCGGGGCCGCGCCTTCCGCGCGCTGGCGCCGATCGTGCGCGACATCGTCGGCTCGTAACCACCGCGTAAGAACCTGCTGACCTCGGGCGACGTAACGTCGTACCGTGCAGAAGAACGAGACAGTACCCGCGCGGGGGCCCGCCGGGGTGCCCGCGTGGGCCGGTGCCGTGGCGGGGCTCACGGCGGGCGCGCTGGCGCTGGGGATCGCGCAGCTCGTCGCCGGGCTCATCGGTCCTGAGACCTTTCCGGTGGTGGCGGTGGGGGACGCCGCCGTCGACCTGACGCCGGCGCCGGTGAAGGACTTCGCGATCAACACGTTCGGGGAGAACGACAAGACCGTCCTCGTCGGGGGCGTGCTCGTGGTGCTCGCCGGGATCGCGGCCGTCGTCGGGGTGCTGGCGCGGCGGCGGCTCGCGTACGGGTACGCGGGGCTGGCCCTGTTCGGGGTGGTGGGGGTGGCCGCGGTGCTCACCCGTCCGGGGGCGGGGGCGGCGGACGTGCTGCCCACGGTGGCCGGGGTCCTGTGCGGGGGGCTGACGCTGGGGTGGCTGCTGCGGCGCGCGGGCGGTCGCCGCGGCGCGGTCGCGGTCCCCGGGGTCGGTGGCGGTGCGATCACCGAAGCCGGTGGTGAGCCGGCTGGCGGGGTTGGTGGTGCCGTCCGTGATGCCGGTGGCGAGCAGGATGCCAAGGGCGGCGGTGCGGTTTCCGAGGGTGGTGAGGGGGCTGTGGAGCGGCCTGCCGTGATGCGTCCCGGGGCGGGGGAGCGGGGGTTCGACCGGCGGCGGCTGATCACCGGGGTGGCCGGCGGGATCGTGGTCGCGGGGGCGTCGGCCGCGCTGGGGCGGCAGCTCGGCGGGCGGCGGGAGCTGGCCGCGACGCGGGTGAACCTGGCGCTGCCCAGGCCCGCGACGCCCGCCCGTCCCCTTCCCGCCGGTACGGACTTCCGCATCCCCGGCCTGTCACCCTTCATCACGAAAAATCAGGACTTCTATAGAGTTGATACGGCGCTCGTCGTCCCCCAGGTGGACCCGCGCGCCTGGAGGCTTCGCATCCACGGCATGGTGGACAGACCGGTCGAGATCACCTACGCCGAGCTGCTGAACCTGCCGCTCACCGAGGCCGACATCACCCTGACCTGCGTCTCCAACGAGGTGGGCGGCCCGTACGTCGGCAACGCCCGCTGGCTCGGCGTACGCATGGCCGACCTGCTGCGCCGTGCCGGGCTCCAGCCGGGGGCCGACATGCTGCTGTCCACCTCCGACGACGGCTTCACCTGCGGCACGCCCGTGGACGTCGTGATGGACGGCCGCGACGCCCTCTTCGCCATCGCCATGAACGGCGAGGCGCTCCCGTTCGAGCACGGCTTCCCCGTACGCCAGGTCGTGCCCGGCCTGTACGGGTACGTGTCGGCCACCAAGTGGGTGGTGGACGTGAAGGTGACCCGGTTCGACCAGGACCAGGCGTACTGGACGCCACGCGGGTGGGCCGCCAAGGGGCCGATCAAGACGGAGTCGCGCATCGACGTCCCGAGGAGCGGCGGCTCGCTGAAGGCCGGGCGCACGACCATCGCCGGGGTGGCGTGGGCCCAGCACATCGGGGTGGACGCCGTCGAGGTGCGGGTCGATCGCGGCGAGTGGCGGCAGGCGAGGCTGGCCGCCGTGCCGGGGCCCGACACCTGGCGGCAGTGGGCGCTCGACTGGGACGCCACGCCCGGCGAGCACACGATCGAGGCGCGCGCGACGGACGCGGCGGGTCACACCCAGACCGAACAGCAGGCGCCGCCCGCGCCCGACGGCGCCAGCGGGTGGCCGGCCGTGACGGTCCAGGTGGCCTGATTCGCGGACGTTTGCGCAGGTAAAGGCGTCGTCCACGACGGATAATCTTCCCCACTTCCCCCTCTCGGACGTGACGGCGGCCCTACGATCGGTCGTCCAAGCAGGACAGGAGGCAGGACGTGGTCCGCGAACGCAAATCGAGCGTCCGAGGGGTCCTTCCGGAGGGGCAGTACAACCCGGTGGTGGGCGAGGGGGTCCGGTGGCTCGACTACGAACGCGCCGCCGAGGACGTCCCCGGCGAAGCGCCCGCCACGACCGAGGTCCCCTCCTCCCGTGAGGGCTCGGCCCCCTTAACGCCCGCCGCCTCCAGCGCCCCCGACGAGGAGCCGCCGCCGCCACCCGGCCTCCGTACGCAGGCCCCTGCCCCCTCCCATCCGTCCCCCCGGCCCGCCGCGGCCCCCGCGCCCGGTGTGGCCTCCGCTCTGGACGTGCTCACCGGTCTCGCCACCCGCCCGGCCCCGGCCCGCACCGATTCGCCGTACGGCCTGACGTTCAGCCTGAACACCCTCAACCGCCTCGCCGCCACGCTCCCGGACGGACGGGAGGACGCGCGCTCCGGCTTGCCGGCGGGCGTGCCGGACGGCCCTGCGCCGCCTTCCACCGAGCCGTCCGGCTCCGACGGTGACGCGGCGAGCGGTGAGCCGGCCGGCTCAGAGGCGCCGAACGCCGGGGAGACGCACGTCGGCACGTCCGGCCACGCGGAGGGACGTCCTGACGCGCCCGGCGACCGGGAGCTCCCGGAGGCGGAGGCGTCGCGCACGACGGCTCACGCGGCCCGCGATCCGCACGGAGCCGCACCCGCACCGGCCGCCCCGCGCGACATCGGCCTGAACGGAGCCGCCCCGCAGGCAGGCGTGGTAGGCGGGAGCGCCCTGCGGGAAGCCGCCCCGGAGGCGGAAAGCCTGCGTGCGGTCAGTCCGGACAAGGGGAGCCTGCGCGCGGCCGGGCCGGACAAGGGCGGGCTGCGTGCGGCCGGTCCGGAGGCGGGGGAGTTCCCAGGGGGCGGGAGCGGTGGGCCGGAGAGGCCCGGGGGCGCGGTGACACGGGGTTTCGGGGCGGCGGTCAGCGGGATGCGGCGGCTGGAGTTCGGGGAGAGTGACGGGGCCCGCGGCGCGGACGGACGGCATCCGCTGGAGGCCCGGATCGACCGGGCGAGGAACCGGGCCACCGTCGACTGGTTCGAGGGCGAGCGGCGGCCGCCGAGGCTGGCCGACAGCCGGCCGTACGGGCTGCCCGGCGGGCTGGCACAGCCGGACCCGCAGGTGGAACGGGAGCTGAGGCAGGCGCTGGAGCCCGGCGTCCGGTTCCCCGACCCGCGTGGCACCTGGGTCCGGCTGATCAACGGCGGCGGCCCGGCGGACGACCCGTTCCGGGCCTCCAACGCCGCCGACTGCGCCCTGGCCGTGCTGTCCACCTGGCACGGCGAGCCCGCCACCGCCGCCCCCCGGCTCCCCGAGTACGACGGGATCGGCCGGCCGCTGCTCACCGGCGAGAAGGGCGGCGCGGCCCGGATCGAGCGGTGGACGGGACAGCGGTTCCAGTACGCGGGCCAGGGGCGGCACGCCTACCCCATGATCGCCCGGCGGCTGCTGGAGGCCGGGCACGGCGCGAGCGCGGTCATCGTGGTGCGCTGGCCGGGCGGCGGGTCGCACGTCTGGAACGCGGTCAACTCCGGCAGCGAGGTGATCTGGATCGACGCCCAGCGCGGGCACATGTCGGTCGAGCCGCCGTACGCGACGGTGACGGGGGTGTTCTGCATGATCCTCGACCGGCAGGGGCGGCCGCGATGAACATGGACCAGGCCAGGGCGCTGGCGGAGGAGTACGTCAACGGGACGCGCCCGCCGGACGAGCCGCTGTCGGTGGGCCTGTACGGCTTCCACGACGGGTACGTCGCCTGGATCCGGGAGCTCGACCCCGACGACCCCACCACCCTGCCGGACACGATCGGCGGGGCGTGCATCGTGATCGACAAGGCGTCCGGGGAGGTCGTGGTGCGGCCGCTGCTGGATCCGGAGACCGTCGCCGAGCTATGGCCCGGTCGCACCCCGCGCTGACCGCGTGACGCACCCGGCGGGCCGGGCGCCGCCCCCATGGGACGCCCGACCTGGCGACACGTGCCAGGCCGCACCTCCCGTGGGGGTGCCCGGCCCGGCGGCACGTGTGTGGCCGCGCGGCCTCGGCGTCCCCCACGACACCTGTCCCATGAGGCCGCGCAGCCCCTGCACGCACCCTCTATCCTGATTTTTCGCTTTTATTCGCTTTTATCAGGGATTACCCCGTAGCCAGCGAGCCGACGATCGACGCCCTGGCCGCCCGCCGGGCCGGCACCACGGCGGCCAGCACGCCCGCCAGCCCCGAGAGCACCACGAACAGCGCGATCTGCCCGATGGGCGCGGAGAAGACCGCCCCCGGCAGCATCGCCCGTACCGCGGCCCAGCCGAACACGCCGCCGAGCACCACGCCGACCAGCGCCCCGATCAGGCCGAGCAGCAGCGCCTCGACCGAGAGCATCCGCCGCAGCTGCGGCCGGGTCAGCCCGAGCGCCCGCAGCAGCGCCGACTCCCTGGTGCGCTCGTGCACCGACAACGACAGGGTGTTGGCGATGCCGAGCAGCGAGATCAGGATCGCCAGCCCGAGCAGCCCGGTCACGATCATGAGCAGCATGTCCAGGGTCTCGTCGAACTGCCCGCGCACCTCGGTCGAGCTGGCCATCTGGACGGTGGGATGGGCCGCGATGGCGGCCCTGACCACCTCGCGGGCCTGGTCGGTCGCGACGCCGTCGCGGATGTTGATCATCACGCGGGCGTCGGGCACCCGGTCGTAGTAGGTGTCGAACGGCCGCTCGGCGACGGTGAGCGGCGGCAGGGTGGAGTTCGTCCCGGCCAGGACGGCGACCACCTTCAGCGGCACGGACCCGGCCAGCTCGGTCCTGACGGTGACCGTGTCGCCGACCTTGACGCCCAGGGCGGAGGCCGCGTAGTCGAGCAGCGCGACCTGCCCGGCCGACAGGCCCGCCATCGAGCCGGACAGCACCTCGGGGGCGAGGGTCCCGTGGTAGGTGCCGATGTCGAAGCGCCGGTCGCCCACCTTGCCCGGTGTCTCGCGGACCTGCAGCACCGAGGCCAGCTCGGGCCGGCCGCGCAGCTTCTCGGCCACCGACCTGGGCACGCCGCTGTCCTGCACCTGGCCGGTCAGCATGTAGTCGACCGGGAACTGCTCGTCGAGCTTGTTCCACACGGTCAGCCGGGTGGAGGCGCTGAGCACCGAGATCAGCGTCATCAGCGTGACGCCGATGGTGAGCGCGACCGTGGTGGTCGCGGCGCGCCGGGGGTTGCGGGCCGAGTTGTCCAGGGCCAGGCGTCCGGGCACGCCGAACAGCTTGGCCGGGATCCAGCCCACCACCGCGCTCAGCGGCCCGACCAGCACCGGCCCGAGGATCAGCACGGCCAGGAAGACCAGCGCGCCGCCGGCCATCACGACGAACAGCGTGCTCGTCTCGCCCGCCGGCAGCCCCGCCACGCCGAACGCGGTCAGGCCCGCGCCGCCCAGCAGGAACAGCCCCGCGAACACCGAGCGCAGCAGGCCGGTGCGGAAGTCCTGCTCCTCCGGCTGGGCGCGCAGCGCCGCGACCGGCGGCACGCGGGTGGCCGCCCGCGCGGGCAGCAGGGCCGCGAACAGGGTGACCACCAGGCCGACGGCCAGGCCGATCCCGATGGTGGCCGGCGTCAGCGCGACCGCCGCGTCCGTGGGCATGGGGGCGTCGAACGCGGCCAGCAGCGTCAGCGCGAGCACCGCCAGCCCGTAACCGGCCAGCAGGCCGAGCGCGGAGGCGAGCAGCCCGACCGCGATCGATTCCAGCACGATCGAGCCGAACACCTGCCCGCGGGTCGCGCCGATGCAGCGCAGCAGCGCCATCTCCCGGGTGCGCTGGGCGACCAGGATGGTGAAGGTGTTGTAGATGACCAGCGCGGCCACCATCATCGCCACCGCCCCGAACAGCAGCAGGCCGATGGTCAGCGTGCGCATCGACAGCCCGGCCGCGGCCGCCAGGTCGTCGGCCAGCTCCGCGCCGGACTTGACCTCGTACGCCTCGCCGAGGGCCGCGGCCACGGCCTGCTTCAGCCCGGGGGCCGAGCCGGCGACGTCGATCTCGCGGTAGCCCTTGGCGCCGGTCATGCGCTGCGCGGTGGCCGCGGTGAAGCCGACCGCGCCGGTGAAGGAGAGCTCCTGGTCCACCCCCGGGTCGAGCAGGCCGACCAGCCGGAACTGGTGCCGGGCCTGCTTGCGGTCGAGCACGGTGATCGTGTCGCCGAGCCGCAGGCCCTGCGACTTCGCGGTGTTCTTGTCCAGCACGGCCGCCTGGTCGTCGGTGCCCGGGCCGGTGCCCGCGACGATCGAGACGCGGTCCAGCGGGCCGGGGACGATTGACAAGGCCGTGGTCGGGCTGCTGCCGACCGCCCTGCCGTCCTTGCCGAGCAGCGGCGCGGGGTCGCGGATCAGGCCCTGCGCCTCGGTCACTCCGGCCAGGGCACGCACCCGTTCCAGGGCCTTCTCCGGCAGCACGCCGTCGCGCTCCTTGGGCAGGACGGCCACGTCCACCTTGTCGGCGTCGGCGGTGACGCGCTGGGAGAAGCCTGCCTGGATGGTGTCGTTCAGCACGAACGTGCCCGCGATGAAGCCCACCCCGAGCGTGATCGCCAGCGAGGTGAGCAGCAGCCTGAGCGTGTGCGCGCGCAGCCCGGCCAGCGCCGTCTTCAGCACCTCAGCCCTCCAGCTTCACGAGGGTGTCCAGGACGGCCTGCGGCGACGGCGAGGTGATCTCGGTGACCAGCTCGCCGTCGCGCAGGAACACCACCCGGTCGGCGTAGGCCGCCGCGACCGGGTCGTGGGTGACCATGACGATGGTCTGGCCGAGCTCGCGGACCGAGGTGCGCAGGAAGGACAGGATCTCCGAGCCGCTGCGCGAGTCCAGGTTGCCCGTGGGCTCGTCGGCGAAGATCACCTGCGGCTTGCTGATCAGTGCCCTGGCCACGGCCACGCGCTGCTGCTGGCCGCCGGACAGCTCGGTCGGCCGGTGCGCGAGCCGGTCGCGCAGCCCGACGGTGTCGATGACCCGGGCGAACAGCTCCTCGTCCGCCTGCCGGGCGGCGATGTCCAGGGGCAGCCTGATGTTCTGCTCGGCGGTCAGCGTGGGCAGCAGGTTGAACGCCTGGAAGATGAAGCCGATCCGCTCCCGGCGCAGCAGCGTGAGCTGCCGGTCGGCCAGGCCGGTCAGCTCGACGTCGCCGATGTGCACCGTGCCCGAGGTGGCGGTGTCCAGGCCGGCCAGGCAGTGCATGAGCGTGGACTTCCCGGAGCCGGAAGGGCCCATGATCGCCGTGAAGGCGCCGGTGGCGAAGGCCACGTCCACGCCGCGAAGGGCGTGGACCTGGGCGTCGCCCTGGCCGTACACCTTGGTCAGGGCCTTGGCCACCACCGCGGGCGGTGCCGCGCGCCAGGACTCGGTGAGGGTCACTTTCACTCCTTGTCGCAATTTCTCGTCGCGACCAACGTTAGGAGTGGAAATTTCAGGAATTGTGGGCCCTGAGGAGGGACTTCGTGTAGGACCTCAGACGACCCCCGTCAGCCTTTCGGCCGATGCGAGGGCACGACGAGCCCCGCCTCGTACGCGTACACGACCACCTGGGCCCGGTCCCGCAGCCCCAGCTTGGCCAGCACCCGGCCGAGATGCGTCTTCACCGTGGCCTCGGCGACCTCCAGGCGGCCCGCGATCTCCATGTTCGACAGGCCGCGGGCCACCATGAGCAGCACCTCCCGCTCGCGCGGGGTCAGCTCGGTCGCCGCAGGCAGCTCCTCCACCGGCAACTGGGCGGCGAAGCGGTCCAGCATCCGGCGCAGCGTGCGCGGCGAGACCACGGCGTCGCCCGCGTGCACCTGCCTGATGGCGTTGACCAGGTCGGCGGGCGGCACGTCCTTCAGCAGGAACCCGGCCGCGCCCGCCTTGATCGCGGCCAGGGCGTACTCGTCGAGGTCGAACGTGGTCAGGATGAGCACCTTCGGCCCGTCGATGCGCCTGGTCGCCTCGACGCCGTCCATGCGCGGCATGCGGACGTCCATGAGCACGACGTCCACCTCGACGCGGTCCAGCAGCTCCAGGGCCGTGACGCCGTCGGCGGCCTCGGCCACCACGTCGATGTCGGGCTGGGCGCCGAGCACCATCCGGAACCCGGCCCGCAGCAGCTCCTGGTCGTCGACCAGCATCACCCTGATCATCACGCCGCCCTGGCCGTCGGGAGGCGGGCCAGCACCTCGAAGCCGCCGCCGGTCAGCGGGCCGGCCGAGACCGCGCCGCCGTACATGCCGACGCGTTCGCGCATGCCGATCAGGCCGTGCCCGTCGGGGCTGCGCGGTGCGGCCGCCCCCCGGCCGTCGTCGGTCACCCGGACGACCAGCTCGGGCCCGCCGTAGTCGATCTCGACCCGCGCCTGGACGTGCGGGCCGCCGTGCTTGAGCGCGTTCGTCAGCGCCTCCTGGACGATGCGGTAGACGGCGAGCTGCTGCCCTTCGGGAAGGTCGCCGGGCACGCCGCCGATCCGCAGGCTGGCGGGCACGCCGGCACCGCGTACCAGCTCTTCGAGCTGGCCCAGGCCGGGCTGCGGGGTGTAGTCGGTGCCGTCGTCCTCGTTCTCGCGCAGCACGCCGACCATCCTGCGCATCTCGGCCAGGGCCGCCCGCCCGGTCTTGGAGATGTTCCGTACGGCCAGCCGGGCCTGCTCGGGATCGCTGTCGAGGGCGAAGCCCGCGCCGTCGGCCTGCACCACCATCACGCTGACATTGTGCGCCACCACGTCGTGCAGCTCCCTGGCGATCCTCGTCCGCTCGGCCGCCGCGGCCATCCTGGCCTGCTGGTCGCGTTCGCGTTCGGCCCGCTCGGCGCGCTCCTCCAGCCCTTCGAGGTAGCGGCGGCGGGTGTTGGCGTACAGGCCGGCCAGCCAGATGGTGACGACGAAGATCGAGCCGCTGAAGAACATGCCGAAGGTGGCGACCGACCAGTTCACCAGCGCCAGGAAGATGCCCAGCTCGGCCACCAGCCCGGCGGCCAGCGCCCACCGGAACGCGCACTCGGAGGCGACCGTCCACAGCGCCACCATGACCGCGAGGTTGGCGGGCAGCGGATCGACGTGGGCCAGCCACTGCCCGAAGGAGGCCAGCGAGATCACCGCGTACGCCGCCAGCGGCCTGCGCCGCCACAGCAGCGGCGCGATCAGCAGCACCGAGAGCGCGACGTAGCCCGCCACGCCCAGGTACCGGCTGCCCGGCGCCGGGGTGAGCGAGGCGTAGGGGATCGCCAGAAGCAAGCTGAAGACGGCGAGGGGGGCGACCCGCAGGACGCTCACCAGCCCGCCGTGGCGCCTCGACCACGCCCGTACCCTGCCGAACACATCATCACGATATGTAAGCCAGGCCGGGGGTTTGTCCGCCTGGAGGGGGAAGTCCGCGTACGACCCAGGTCTTACATGGGTCTTACGGAGGACCAGGCATGGTGGTACACGGGAGCGCCCCTCGTGGGCGAGTAAAGGGAGATCGTGATGGCGGATCATGATCGAGACGCGGGTCGCGCGGTGAAGAGGAAGCACCGCGCGACCCGGCCCCCCGGACGGCGCGGCCCGCGCGGCCGCCGCGTGTGCGGGCGGGGGGACTCGAACCCCCACAGTGTCTCCACCAACAGGACCTAAACCTGCCGCGTATGCCATTTCGCCACGCCCGCGATCCCGCCGAGGCGGGCTGGGAACAGCTTAGCGCTCCGGCCGTGACCGGGCAGCCTTCCACGACGACCGCAGGCCCCTGACGGCGGGTCCCTGACAGCGGGTCCCTGACTGGCGGGCCCTGGCAGCGGGCCCCTGACGGCGGGGCCCGCGAGCCGGGTCAGGCCAGGCCGAGCTTCTTCTTGAGCGAGGCCACGTGGCCGGTGGCCTTCACGTTGTAGAGCGCCTGCTCGATCTTGCCGTCGGCGTCGATGACGAACGTCGAGCGGATCACGCCGATCATCTCCTTGCCGTAGAGCTTCTTCGGGCCGTACGCGCCGTAGGCCTGGTGGACGGCGAGCTCCGGGTCCGACAGCAAGGGGAAGGTCAGGGCGTCGCGGGCGACGAACTTGGCCAGCTTCTCCGGCTTGTCCTTCGACACGCCGAGGACGACGAAACCCTCGCCGGTCAACTGGCTGAGGTTGTCGCGGAAGTCGCAGGCCTGCTTGGTGCAGCCGGGCGTCATGGCGGCGGGGTAGAAATAGAGGATCACCCTCTTGCCGCGCAGGCTGTCGAGGGAGACGGCGCCGCCGTCGGCGGTGGGTAGCGTGAACTCGGGCGCGGCGTCGCCGGGCGCGAGCTTGGTCTCTGTCATGGGCCCTCCTGAGTTCCTCCGGCAAACCTACCGGCCCGGCCGCTGTGCCGTACGGCGCGCCGACCTGACAGACTGATCACGACCAGAACGGACGGAGCTCGCGACGGACAACGTAGCGGGCGCGACCACGCGTACGGTCGAAAGGAGAGCCATGGCTGACACCGATCCCGACGAGTTGGAGCGGCGGATCGCGCGTACGCGCGCGGAGTTGGCGCAGACGGTCGACGCCATCGCCGACCGGGTGAGCCCCAAGCGGGTCGCCGAGCGTACGGTCGCCGATGTCAAGAGCCGGGCGGGCCACTTCGTGGCGTCCGTGGGGGACGCCCTCGGGGTGACCGCCCGCCCGGTCGACTACGGCGACAAGCCCGAAGGGGTGTGGGAGGACGAGCAGCCCAACCTGGCGCCGGTGCTCATCGGCGTCGGCGCGGTGCTGGTCGTCGGCGCCGCGATCGTGCTGTTCCGGCGCAGGCGCCGCCGCCGCTGAGCGCGGGCCGGGGCCGGGGCCGTCGTCACAGGAACGTCCGGCCCTCGCCCCGGTACGTCGGCACCGACTCGGCGAGGGTGTCGCCGTCCACGAGGTGGAGGGTGTCGAAGCGCTCGCACATCTCGCCCGCCTTGGCGTGCCGGAACCACACCCGGTCCCCGACCCGCAGCTCCTGGGCCGCCTGGCCCAGCAGCGGGGTCTGCACCTCGCCCGCGCCCTCGTCCTGCGCGTACCGCAGGCCGGCGGGCAGGTACGGCTGCGGCAGCCGGCTCGGCCCGGGAGGGCCGGAGGCGAGGTAGCCGCCGCCCAGCACCGTCACCGTGTCCGGGCCGGGCCGGCGGACGACCGGCAGCGCGAACAGGGCCGCAGGACGCCCGGTGAAACGCCGGTAGAAGTCGAACAGCCGCGGGTGGAAGAAGCCCGATCCGGCGGCGACCTCCGTGACCGCCTTCTCCCTGACGGTCGTCTCGATCGAGCCGGTGCCGCCGCCGTTGACGAACTCCAGGTCGGCGACCTGGCGCACGGCGTTCACGACGCGGCCGCGGCGGAGGATCAGCTCGCGGGCCGAGCGGGCCTGCATGACCCGCACGACGCGGGCGAAGGCGGCGTTGCCCGGCGGGGCGTCGCCCACCCCGGCGATCTGCGCCTCGTAGGCCATGAGCCCCACCAGGCGCAGCCCCGGGCGCTTGGCGATGGCCGTGGCCAGGTCGGCGGCCTCGTGGGGCTCGCGCACGGGGGAGCGGAGCGCGCCGGCCCTGAACCTGCCGCCGAGGGCGACGTAGCCGGCGTCCAGGTCGAGGGAGAGCCGCAGCTCGGCCCTGGGATGCACGCCCGACACGGCCTTGTCGACGAAGTCGAGCTGCTCGCGGGAGTCGACGGTGATCGCGATCTCGGCGGCGGCCCGCGGGTCGGCGGCCAGGGCGCGCAGCGCCTGCCGGTCGGCCGTGGGGTAGGCGACCAGGATGTCGGTGAAGCCCTGTCCGGCCAGCCACAGGGCCTCGGGGAGGGTGAAGGCCATGATGCCGCGGAAGCCGTCCATGGCCAGGATGCGTTCGAGGACCGGGCGGCTGCGCACGGACTTGCTCGCCACCCGGATCGGCTTGCCGGCGGCGCGGCGTACCAGGTCGGCCGCGTTGGCCCGCATGGCCGCCAGGTCGAGGATCGCGAAGGGCGGTTCGAGCGCGGCGGTGGCGCGGTCGTAGCGCCGGCGGTCATCCATGTCAGCAGGGTAACGGCATATCGGGCGAATGAATATGAGTGGGGTTCATATTCATTGGCGGAGCGGGGGAGAGGTTCACTTTCCTTGGTGCGGCCGTAATGATCGGGCAAACGGGCGGCGAGGGCGCGGTCGCGGCCCCCGCGGATCCATGTACGTCTGTCGTTGTGATGACCACGCTTCAGCAGATGGTGCCCGCAGCCATCACCGCCCAGCACCACACCGGGCTGCGCCGGGCGAGAAGGGCGCTCAGACCGGCGCGCACGCTGCCCGGCGCGCTCGTCGCGCTCGTCTCGGCGGCCGTGCTCGGCGCGACGACCGCCGAGGTGGTGACGTCGCTGCTCGGCAAGCCGCTGGGCTGGGTCCCGGTCGACGAGGCGGTCGAGCTGGCCGGCGCGCGGACGTGGCCGCAGGTCTCCTCGGCCGCGCTGCTCACCGCCGGGGCCGGGCTGCTGATGCTGCTGCTCGCGATCGTGCCGGGACGGTCCAGGACGGTCCCGGTCGAGACGTCCGACCCGCTGATCGTCATCGGCATCACCCGCGCCGGGCTGCGCCGCACCCTGCGCGCGGCCGCCCAGAAGGTGAACGGCGTGGACCGGGCCCGGGTGCGGCTGCGCCGGCGGACCATCGAGGTCACCGTCGTGACCGGGCCGGAGAGCTCGGGCGCGATGCTCCGGCAGGTCGGCACGGCGGTCGGCGACCGGCTGGCCGGCGTCGGCACGCTCGGCACCGGCGAGGTCGTCGTCCGGCTGCGCAGGAAGGGCGTGTGATGCGGCAGTACACCGGCAACCGCGTCGGCCTGGCCCTGGTCGGCCTCGCCCTGCTCGCCGTGGGCGGCTACGGCTGGCTGCGCGGCCGGGGCCTGCTGTTCGACCTGCCGCGCAACGCCAAGGTGCTGCCCGCCGAGTTCGCCCGCACGCTGGCCGCGGACCCCTGGACGTTGTGGCTGCTGGCCTTCGCCATGCTGATCCTGGCCATGCTCGCCGTGCGCTGGCTGCTGCTCAGCCTGGGCTGGGGCCGCCGGGGCGCGGCCAGCGGCACCGGCACGGCCATGCTGTGCGTGGGCCTCAAGGGCGTGGACGGCCTGGGCCGGGCGGGCGTACGGGTCGCCGACAACGGCCTGCGCGTCGCCCTGACCTGCCCCTCCGACGCGGACGTCGGCGCGGTGGTGACCAAGCTCGACCAGGACATCGTCGGCCGCATCCGCCGCGAGGTGCGCGACGACGAGACGCCTGCGGTCGTCCGCGTGCACGTCCGCCGCCAACCGGCCGAGCGCCGCTGACCACTCAGCCAACCGGCTGCTCGTAGCCCACAGGAAGAAGGCGCTACTCGGCGCCTTCGTCGTCGAATCCGATCGGGAGGTCGTCATTCACCGCATCATCGGCGCGTTCGCCGCCGCAACCCTCGCCCTCGCGCTCGCCGCGCCCGCCGCCCACGCGGCGACGGGCGACGGCTTTCCGCTGATCCCCTGCAAGATCGGGGAAGACGGCCAGATGCAGTGCGTCGGGGATCACCTGCCCGGCCTGCTGGCCAGGGCGCTCAGCCCCGCGGTCGGCCTGGTCTGCGTGAACAGCCACACCACCACGGTCATCTGCCGCTCGTCCGCCTGAACCCCGGCCCGCCCGGCCCCTCCTGCGCGGAGGGTCCGGGCGGACCGCCGCGTCTCTACTCGTAGTGGTAACGAGCCTGCAGGACGACGATCTCGTCGTGTGCGACCAGGTACACCAGGCGATGCTCGTCGGTGATGCGCCGGGACCAGGCGCCCGCCAACGCGTACTTGAGGGGCCCGGGCTTGCCGATGCCCTCGTAAGGATCGCTCAGGACATCCTCGACGAGCCGGTCAATGCGCTTGAGCACCTGCCGGTCAGCCGTCTGCCAGTGGACGTAGTCCTCCCAGCCCTGGCTGGTGAACGCCACCTTCACCGAGCAGCCTCGTCGCCCAGCAGCTCGTGCCGCTCATGACGCCCTTGGACCGCTTCCTGACAGGACTCGATCAGCCGGCGGGCGTTGGCCGGGGAACGTAGCAGGTAGGCCGTCTCCTGCAGGGCTTCGTACTCCTCTGCGGCCACCAGGTAGGCGCTGCCGCTCTTGGACACGATCTCCACGGCGGTGCGGTCGTCGTTGACCTCTTCGATGAGAGGGAACAGACGACGGCGAGCCTCGCTGGCGGTGATGGACATGGTCGCCTCCTCCGAGTGGTACAACTTCACGGTACCACTCGGAGGCGGGTCAGCACTCGATGACGTTGACGGCCAGGCCGCCGCGGGAGGTCTCCTTGTACTTGTCGAGCATGTCGCGGCCGGTGTCGCGCATGGTCTTGATGGCCTTGTCCAGCGCCACGTAGTGGCGGCCGTCGCCGCGCAGGGCGATCCTGGCGGCCGTGATGGCCTTGTTGGAGGCCACCGCGTTGCGCTCGATGCACGGGATCTGCACCAGGCCGCCGATCGGGTCGCAGGTCAGCCCGAGGTTGTGCTCGATGCCGATCTCGGCGGCGTTCTCCACCTGCTCGGGGGTGCCGCCCATGACCTCGGTCAGGCCGGCCGAGGCCATCGAGCAGGCCGAGCCCACCTCGCCCTGGCAGCCGACCTCGGCGCCGGAGATCGAGGCGTTCTCCTTGAACAGCACGCCGATCGCGGCCGCCGTGAGCAGGAAGCGCACCACGCCGTCGTCGTCGGCGCTCGGGACGAACTTGGTGTAGTACGTCAGCACGGCCGGGATGATGCCCGCCGCGCCGTTGGTCGGGGCGGTGACGATGCGGCCGCCGGCGGCGTTCTCCTCGTTGACGGCCAGGGCGAACAGCGCCACCCAGTCCATCGCCTGCAGCGGGTCCTTCTCGGCCGACTCGGCCTGCAGCCGCCGGTGGAGCTGGTTGGCCCGGCGCTTGACCTTCAGGCCGCCGGGCAGCACGCCCTCCTTGCTGATGCCGCGCCGCACGCACTCCGACATCACCCGCCACAGGTTGAGGATGCCCGCGCGGATCTCCTCCTCGGTGCGCCCGAACGCCTTCTCGTTCTCCAGCATCAGGGCGGAGATCGACAGGCCGGTGTTCGAGCAGTGCTTGAGCAGCTCCTCGCCCGAGGCGAACGGGTAGGGCAGGACGGTGTCGTCGGGCTTGATGCGGTCGGCGCCGGTGGCCTTCTCGTCCACGACGAAGCCGCCGCCGACGGAGAAGTAGACCTTCTCGCGCACGGTCTCGCCCTGCTCGTCGCGGGCGGTGAAGCGCATGCCGTTGGGGTGCTCGGGCAGGGAGATCTTGCGCTCGAAGACGAGGTCCTGGCCCACGACGAAGGGGATCTCGCGCTCGCCGTAGAGGTTGACCGTGCCCGAGGCGCGCATCTCGGCCAGGCGGGCGTCGACGGAGTCGACGTCGACCAGCTCCGGCTTCTCACCGGACAGGCCGAGCAGCACCGCCTTGTCGCTGCCGTGGCCCTTGCCGGTCAGGCCGAGCGAGCCGTACAGGATGACCTCGACGCGGGCCACGCGGGGGAGCAGGCCGTCGTCGTGCAGCCTGCGGGCGAACTTGTGCGCGGCGGCCATCGGGCCGCCCGTGTGGGAGCTGGACGGTCCGATGCCGATCTTGAAGAGGTCGAAGACGCTGATCGCCATTGATGGGCGCCCTTCAGTTCAGGAAGTGCCGGGGCCCGCCGCGGGCCCCGGCGGTGGTGTCAGGACTCGCCTGAGGTGAGCGCCGTGTACTCCTCGGCGGACAGCAGGTCCTCCGCGTCGCCCTCCATGCGGACGCGGAACATCCAGCCGTCGCCGTACGGGTCGCTGTTGGCCAGCGACGGGTCATCGGCCACGGCCGAGTTCACCTCGACGATCTCGCCGCCGACGGGGGCGTAGATCTCGCTCACCGACTTGGTGGACTCCACCTCGCCGACCGAGTCACCCGCCTCGACGGTCGAACCGACCTCGGGGAGCTGCACGAAGACGACGTCACCAAGAGCCTCGGCGGCGAAGGCCGTGATGCCGACGGTCACGGTGATGCCGTCGTCCACGCCCGACACCCACTCGTGCTCCTTGGTGTAGTTCAGGTCGTCAGGGATGTTGCTCACTTGTTCCTCCTGTAGAAGGGCAGCTCGACCAGGTCCATAGGTTCATGGCTGCCCCGGATGTCCACGGCCAGACCTGTGTCGGCCCCGGCGTCCACGTAGGCCATCGCGATGGGCTTGCCCAGGGTCTGGGAGGGCGCACCGCTGGTGACCTCGCCGACGACGGCGCCGTCGCGGGTGACCGGGTAGCCGTGACGCGGCACCCGGCGGCCCTGGGCGACCAGGCCGACGAGGCGGCGGCGGGGCTGGTCGTCCTTGACCGCCTCCAGCGCCGCCCTGCCGACGAAGTCACCGGGCTTGTCGAATTTCACCACTCTGCCCAGCCCCGCGTCGAACGGGGTCAGGTCGGAGCTCAGCTCGTTGCCGTAGAGCGGCATGCCGGCCTCCAGCCTGAGGGTGTCGCGGCTGGACAGACCGGCGGCGCGCAGGCCGTGCGGCTCGCCCGCCGCCTCCAGGGCGCGCCAGAGCGGCACGGCGTCCTGGTTGGCGACGAAGAGCTCGAAGCCGTCCTCGCCGGTGTAGCCGGTGCGGGCGATGAGCGCCTGGCGGCCGTCGACCACGCCGGGCAGGCCCGCGTAGTACTTGAGACCGTCGAGGTCGGCGTCGGTGAGCGTGGCCAGGATCTCCTGGGCCTTCGGGCCCTGGATCGCGATGAGGGCGTACTGCTGGGAGCGGTCATCGACCACCGCGTCATACGACTTAGTACGATTTTTCAGCTCATCCGCGACTTTGTCGGAGTTCGAGGCGTTGGCCACCACCATGAACTCCTCGTCCGCCAGCCGGTAGACGATCAGGTCGTCGAGCACCCCGCCGCGCTCGTCCACGATCATCGTGTACCTGGCCCGGCCGGGCGCGAGCGCCGACAGGTGGCCGACCAGCGCGTAGTCGAGGGCCTCTCCGGCCTGCGGACCGGTCAGGAAGATCTCGCCCATGTGCGAGAGGTCGAACAGCCCGGCCGCCTCGCGGACGGCTTTGTGCTCCGCGGACTCGCTGCCGTACCGGAGCGGCATGAGCCAGCCGGCGAAGTCGGTCAGCGTGGCGCCTAGGGCCTCGTGGACGTCTCGTAGCGGCGTAGGTCGGGACATTTGTCGCACCTCAGGACAGGATTGGATGCCAGCATCCTCCCCCTCTGTCATGGATGCCTGAGAGCTTCGCCCGAGTTTTACCGGACTTTCACCTTCGGCGAGGCCCCGGGGGCCTGCTTTCCAGAGGTCACCTCCCCGTAAGAACGCCTTACAGGGCTGCCGCGCGGTCCTTTGCCTTGAGAGGTTCGCGGGGAGGGCTTGCTCCTTCAGGGACCCTGACCGGCTGTCAGGGTGCTCTCCCGCACGGTTTCGCCGGTGATGTCCGTCAGCCTAGTGCCGTCATGGGGGTGTTGTCGCGCTTCGCCCCCCGCCATCCGCGGCATCCGCGGCATCCCGCACGCAGCGAAAAGCGGCCGCGGCCCCGGAGAGGCGGGGTCGCGGCCGCGTTGGTGGCCGCGCGCGAGCCGGTCATGGCAGGTCAGCTCGCACGCGGCAGCTCGGGGCGGGCCGGCCTGGACCGGCCCGCGGGGGATCGAACCCGGGATCAGGCCCGAGGATCAGGCCCGAGGGTCAGGCCCGTGCCCAGAGGGCGGGCACGTTCGGCGGCTCCCAGCCCGGCAGGCTGGTGTGCGCCTGGAGGCAGCGGTAGCTGACCCCCTGGTAGGTGACGACGTCTCCGGCCGTGTACGACTTGTAAGCCGTCCAGGTGGTGCCCTGGCCGTCCCCTCCGACGGTCAGGGTGAAGGACGCGGAGTGGTCCGCCGTCGCCCCGTCGCCGTTGATCCCTATGGTGTACGTCCCCGCCGCGACGCCGCCGGTGGTGGCGATCGTGACGGTGGACGACTGGCCCGCCTGAACCGTGGACGGGCTGAAGGAGACGGTGACCCCGCTCGGCACGTTCCCGGCGGAGAGCGCGACGCTCTGCGCCTGGCCGGACGTGACCTGGGTACTGACCGCCGCGGTAGCCGACTGACCGGCCTGGACCGACGCCGACGACGGGGTCACCGAGATCGAGTAGTCGTTCTCCGTGGGCGTGCTGGTGCCCACGGCGAGCTTCCATATGGCGTACGCGATGGCGTCGGAGTTGCGGTCGAGCGCCGTGGTGTTGATGGCGCTCGGGTAGCTGTCGCAGGCGCTGTGGTAGCAGCGGTCGAACGCCTGCCCGGCCGAGCCGCCCCACTTGGCGGCCTGGGCCGAGCTCTTGACCGCCCCGGCCCCGGTGGCCAGGCCGCCGACCCGGACGCCCGCGCTCTTGAAGGAGGCGTGGTCGCTGCGGCCGTCGCCCTCCCTGTCACCCTCGGTCTGCAGGCCGATGGTGGCGAAGTAGTCGTTGAAGGTCCGCTGGATCGCCGCGTCGTCGTCGTAGACGAAGTAGCCGGCGTTGGTCGAGGCGATCATGTCGAAGTTCAGGTACACCTCGACGCCGCTCGCGCCGCCGTTCTGCACGTAGTACCTGGACCCGACCATGCCCGCCTCTTCGGCGCCCCACCAGCCGAAGCGCACGTGCTTGGTGAGCGTGGGCCTGCGGGCGGCGAGGGTGAGGGCGTTCTCCAGGAGGGCGGCCGAGCCGGAACCGTTGTCGTTGATCCCGGGGCCGGCCGCGACGCTGTCGAGGTGGGCGCCGAGCATCACGGTCTGGTTGGCAGGGCCGCCCGGCCAGTCGGCGATCAGGTTGCTGCCGCCGCTGAAGTTCTGCACGCGGGTGGTGAAGCCGGCCGCGTCCAGCTTGCCCTTGATGTAGTTCATCGAGGCGGTGAAGCCCGGCCTGCCCGAGGCGCGGTTGCCGCCGTTGCTCGTGGCGATGGACTGCAACTGGCTCAGATGCGCCGTCACGTTCGCGACGGGGATGTCGGGCGCGGGGTCGGCGGCGGCGCCGGCCGGTCCGGCCGGCGTGGTGAGGGTCAGGGCCAGCGCGGCGGTGGCCGCGGCGCCCAGCCTGAGCATGGCGTTCACGTTCTGTGGCTCCTCAAGGGGGTTGGGCGGCCACCCCGGCGTGGCCGCCCAGGTCGAGCGACTTAGACCGGCTGCCAGAGGGCAGGGGTGTTGGGCGGCTCCCAGCCCGGCAGGCTGGTGTGCGCCTGGAGGCAGCGGTAGCTGACGCCCTGGTAGGTGACGGTCTGTCCGGCCGTGTAGGCCGTGTACGTCTGCCACGTGGTGCCCTGGCCGCCGCCCACCGTCAGGCTGAAGGAGGCCGAGTGGTCGGCGCTCGCGCCGTCGGCGTTCAGGCTGATCGTGTACGTGCTCGGCGTCACGCCGCTCGTGGTCGCGAACGTCACCGTGGACGACTGCCCGGCGGTGATCGTGGACGGGCTGAAGCTGACCGTCACGCCCGCGGGCACGTTGCTCGCCGACAGGGCGACGCTCTGCGCCTGACCGGCGGTGACCTGCGTGCTGACCGTGGCCGTGGCCGACTGCCCGGCCTGCACCGAGGCCGACGACGGGGTCACGCCGAAGGAGTAGTCGTTCGGCGAGCTCTGCCCGATCTGCAGGTTGTAGGTGGCCTGGCGGTCCACGTCGGCGCCGTCGGCCGTGATCGCGATCGAGTGGCTGCCCTGCGGGCTGCTCGCCGAGGTGCTGATCGTCAGCGTCGAGCTCTGCCCCGCGGTGATGGTGGCCGGGCTGAACGAGGCGGTCACGCCGGCCGGCAGGGTGCCGGTCCGCAGGGTGATCGACTGCGCCGAGCCGCCGGTCACGGTGGTGCTCACCGTGGTCGTGGTGCTCTGGCCCGGGGTGACGCTGCCGGAGGCGGGGTTCAGGTTGACCGAGAAGTCGTTGCTGCCCTGGGTGCAGGTCGGCTCGCCGGACTGGGCCCGTACGCTGACGCCGTCCCAGGCGTTCTTGACCACGTTGAACTCGGTGCAGCTGCCCGGGTACAGGGTCTTGGCGGCCTGGAGGGTGGCGACCCTGGCCTTGGCGTGCGTCCACGGCTGGGTCTTCATGTTCAGCGCGGACATGAACACCTCACCGGCCTTGCGGATGCCGATGCCGGTGATCGCGGCGCCGTTGTCGCAGCGGGTGCTGGCGGGCTTGCCCGAGGGGTTGGTGCCCTCGGCCACGAGGTAGAACCAGTGGTTCTGCGGGCCGGCCGCCGCGTGCACCTCGGTGTTCGGGATGGAGGCGCTGTAGCAGTTCGGGTGGCTGAGGGCCGACGGGTTGTACATGTTGCGGATCGGCCCGGACCCGGAGAGGTTGACCTCCTCGCCGACCAGGTAGTCCGGCGGGTCGTTCGGGTTGTTGGCGTACGCCTCGGTGAGCGCGCCGAAGATGTCGCCGGTGGACTCGTTCATGCCGCCGGTCTCGTTGCCGCTGCCCGAGCCGCCGCTGGTGAACTGGAAGATGCCGTGGCCGAACTCGTGGCCGACCACGTCCATCGACGTGAGCTGCTGGGAGTTGGCGGAGTTGTGGCCGAAGGAGCCGTACTGGCCGTTCCAGTAGGCGTTGACGTCGGCCAGGCCGACGCGGGCCGGGTAGCCGCCGCCCTGGCCGTTGATGCCGTTGCGGCCGAGCCAGGCGCTCAGCATGTCCCATTCCCGCTGCGCGGCGTAGAGCGCGTCGACGCAGGCGGTCTCCAGGTTCGTGCCCGAGCCGTTGCCCCAGGTGTCGGTGGTCTTGGTGTACGGCGAGCCGTTCTGGCCGCCGCACGCCACGCCGCTCCTGCGGGGGTCGCGCATCGTGTACGAGGGGCTGGTGTCGATGGTGACGGTGCCGACGTAGTAGCTGTTGCCGGTGCCGTCGCGCACCTCGTCCCAGTCGTCGATGACCCTGCCGGTGAGGGCGTCCACGTAGACGTGGAGCTTGGTCTCGTGACCGGCGGCGGTGGCGCCGGTGACGAGCACCTCCCAGGCCAGCCGCGGGGTCGTCGTGGTGGCGTGCACGGACAGCACCGGCGTGGCGACGGTCTCGACCCTGGCCACCTTGGCCCTGGCCGTCACGGCGGCCTGGGCCGCGGTGACCTTCGCCTTCGTGCCGATCCCGATCTTCGTGCGCTGCCCGGTGGCGACCGTGTCGACCACCGCGCCGGAGGCGTCCGTGGCGACGACCACGTCGCCGCCGTAGACGGGCAGGCCCGCGTGCTTGCGGGCGTAGGTCAGGTACTGCAGGCCGCGGACGCCTTCGACGGTCGACGTCAGCGTGAACGTGTCCTGCTCGGATGCCAGCAATGCCGCCGAGTCGGCCAGGATCGCGTTGTGTGCGGTGGCGATCGCGTTCCTGCGCTCGTCGGGGCTGGGAGGATCGGCCACCTGCGACGCTTGGGCTGTGGCGCTCGTGGCGCCCACCAGCGAGCTGGTGGTCAGGGCTAGCGCGAGCATTGCGGCAGCCCCCAACCTGAGTTTGGGGTTCACTCTCTGGCTCCTCAGGGGGGTGTGGAGTGGAAGAGCCCCGGCCGGCTGGGGATGAACACAGGGTGACACCGGGATGGCGCGACCCGGTACCCAACAAGTTTCCTATAACGCGGTGGTATGGCCCCCTGAGCTGGGATTTCGCGGGATTTTAGGGCGCAGAAAAGGTAAAGAAGCTTTCCAGTAACGGTCTCAGCAGGCCGCCGTGAACGCCTCGAAGAGCGCCGCCCCGTCGCCCGCCTCCGGGTGCCACTGGACCGCCGCCGCGAAACCGCCGGAGTCGAGCTCCACCGCCTCGATCGTCCCGTCGGCGGCCGTGGCGGTGACCGTGAGTCCGGGGGCGAGCCCGTCGATCGCCTGGTGGTGGTAGTGCGGGACCGCCACCGGGTCCGTGCCGAGCGCCTTGGCCAGGCGGCTGCCGGGCACGGGCGTGACCGGCAGGTGGCCGAACTCGCCGGGCGCGGGGGAGTGGCCGGTGTGCCCGGTCACGTCGGGCAGGTGCTGGTGCAGGGTGCCGCCGAGCAGCACGTTGAGCACCTGGAGGCCGCGGCAGATGCCCAGGAACGGCAGCCCGGCCTCCAGGGCCGCCGCCAGGAGGGCGAACTCGGCCTCGTCCCGGAACCGCCGGACGTAGCCGGTGCGCTCGTGCGCCGCGCGGCCGTACCTGGCCGGGTCGACGTCGCCGCCGCCGGCCAGGACGAGACCGTCGAGCCGCCCCACGACCTGGGCGGGATCGCCGGCCGGCGGCAGCAGCACGGGCTGCCCGCCGGCCTGGACGATCTTCTCGACGTACATGTACGGCAGCAGCGCGACGGGCAGGTCCCACACGGTGAAGCGGGCGGGCTCGACGTACGTCGTGACGCCGATGACCGGACGGGTCACAGCGGCGTCACGTACGCGCCGGAGATGCCGCCGTCCACCAGGAACTCGGCCCCCGTGATGAAGGAGGCGTCGTCGCTGGCCAGGAACGCCACGGCGGCGGCGATCTCCGACGCCTCGGCGAAGCGGCCCACCGGAATGTGCACCAGGCGCCGCTGGGCCCGCTCGGGGTCCTTGGCGAACAGCTCCTGCAGCAGCGGCGTGTTCACCGGCCCCGGGCACAGCGCGTTGACCCGGATGCCCTCGCGGGCGAACTGCACGCCCAGCTCGCGCGACATCGCCAGCACGCCGCCCTTGGAGGCCGTGTACGAGATCTGCGACGTGGCCGACCCCATCACCGCCACGAACGACGCGGTGTTGATGATCGACCCCTTGCCCTGCCGCCGCATGTACGGGATGGCGTGCTTGCAGCACAGGTACACGCTGGTCAGGTTCACCTCCTGGACGCGGCGCCAGGCGTCGAGGCCGGTCTCCAGGATCGAGTCGTCGTCGGGCGGCGAGATGCCGGCGTTGTTGAAGGCGACGTCCACGCTGCCGTAGGTCTCGTGGGCCGTGGCGAACATCCGGACGACGTCGTCCTCGCTGGTCACGTCGGCCTTGACGAAGAGGCCGCCGACCTCGCCCGCGGCCTTGGCCCCGGCCTCCTCGTCGATGTCGACGCAGACGACCTTCGCGCCCTCCTGCGCGAACCTGCGCGCCGTGGCCAGCCCGATGCCGCTGCCCGCCCCGGTGACGACGGCCACCCGGTCCTGCAATCGCTGCACTGTCACTCCCATGAGATGAAGACGTTCTTGGTCTCGGTGAAGGCCGTCAGGGCGTCCGGGCCGAGCTCGCGGCCGAGGCCGGACTGCTTGAAGCCGCCGAACGGCGTCCAGTAGCGCACCGAGGAGTGCGAGTTCACCGACAGGGCGCCCGACTCCACCGCGCGGGCCACCCGCAGCGCCCGCCCGACGTCGCGCGTCCAGATGGACCCGCTCAGCCCGTACGGCGTGTCGTTGGCGATGCGCACGGCCTCGGCCTCGTCGCTGAACGGCACCACCGACACGACCGGGCCGAAGATCTCCTCGGTGAAGGCGCGGTCGGTGACCTCGGAGGTGAGCACGGTCGGCGGGAACCAGAAGCCCTTGCCCTGGGGGCAGTCGCCCTGGAGGTAGGGCGTGCCCTCGACGAAGCCGCGGACGCGTTCCAGGTGCTCGGCGCTGATCAGCGGGCCCATCTCGGTGGACTCGTCGAGCGGGTCGCCGACCTTGACGCCGCGCACCGCCGCCGACAGGCGTTCCAGGAACTCGTCGTACACCTCGGCCTGGACGAGGATGCGCGAGCGGGCGCAGCAGTCCTGGCCGGAGTTGTCGAAGACCGCGTAGGGAGCGGTGCTGGCCGCCTTGCCGAGATCGGAGTCGGCGAAGACGATGTTCGCCGACTTGCCGCCCAGCTCCAGCGTCACCCGCTTGACCTGCGCCGCCGCCTTCGCGGCGATCTCCTTGCCCACCTCGGTCGAGCCGGTGAACACGATCTTGGCCACGCCGGGATGCTCGACCAGCCGGGCGCCCGCGACCTCCCCTGCCCCGGGCAGCACCTGGAGCACCCCCTCGGGCAGGCCCGCCGCCAGGGCCAGCTCGGCCAGCCGCAGCGCCGTGAGCGGAGTCCATTCCGCCGGCTTGACGATCACCGTGTTCCCCGCCGCCAGCGCCGGGGCCACGCCCCACGACATGATCAGCATCGGGAAGTTCCACGGCACGATGACGCCCACCACGCCCAGCGGCTCCTGGAACGTGACGTCCACGCCGCCGGGCACCGGGATCTGCTTGCCGTGGTTGCGCTCGGGGGCGGCGGCGTAGAAGTGCAGCACGTCGCGGACGGCCCCGGCCGCCCAGCGCGCGTTGCCGATCGGGTGCCCGGCGTTGTCCAGCTCCAGCCGGGCCAGCTCCTCGCCGTGGGCGTCCACCAGGTCGGCGAAGCGGCGCAGCAGCCGCGCCCGGTCGCCCGGCGCCACCTCCCGCCAGCTCCGGTACGCCTTCGCGGCCCGCTCCACCGCCCGGTCGACCTCGGCCGCGTCGGCCAGCTCGACCTCGGCGACGACCTCTTCCGTCGCCGGATTAACGATCCTCATGCCTACCGTCACATTCGCTCGAAACCACGGAACAGCTCCCAGTCCGTCACCGCCGCGTCGAAGGCGGCCAGCTCCACGCGCGCGTTGTTCGCGTAGTGCTCGACCACGTCGTCGCCGAACGCCTCCCTGGCCAGCTTCGACCCCTCGAACAGGGCGAGCGCGTCCCGCAGCGTGTGCGGCACGGTCTCGGCGCCGGAGTCGTAGGCGTTGCCGGTGAAGGCGTCCTCCAGCGGCAGCTCCCGGTCGATGCCGTCCAGCCCGGCCGCGATCAGCGCCGACACCGCCAGGTAGGGGTTGACGTCCCCGCCCGGCACCCGGTTCTCCACCCGCAGCGACGGCCCGTGGCCCACCAGCCGCAGGGAGCAGGTGCGGTTGTCGACGCCCCACTTGACGGCGGTGGGCGCGAAGCTGCCGGGCACGTAACGCTTGTAGGAGTTGACGTTGGGCGCGTACAGCAGCGTGAGCTCGCGCATGCGGGCGAGCTGCCCGGCGATGAACCGCGCGCCGAGCGGCGAGAGCCCGTACGGCCCCTCGCCCGCCATCGCCAGGCCGCCGTCGAGGCCGCGCAGCGAGATGTGGATGTGGCAGGAGTTGCCCTCGCGCTGGTTCGGCTTGGCCATGAAGGTGATCGAGCGGCCCTCCTGGGCGGCGATCTCCTTGGCGCCGTTCTTGTAGATCGAGTGGTTGTCGCAGGTGCGCAGGGCCTCGTCGTAGCGGAAGGCGATCTCGTGCTGGCCGAGGTTGCACTCGCCCTTGGCCGACTCGACGTACATGCCGGCGCCCTCCATGTCGCGCCTGATGCGCCGGAGCAGCGGCTCGACGCGGGCGGTGCCGAGGAGGGAGTAGTCGACGTTGTAGAGGTTGGCGGGGGTCAGGTCGCGGTAGGCGCGCCGCCAGGCGTCCTCGTAGCTGTCGTCGTAGACGACGAACTCCAGCTCGGTGCCCACGTACGCGGCCAGGCCCCGCTCGGCCAGGCGGGCGAGCTGGCGGCGCAGGATCTGCCGGGGGGAGGCGGTGACCTCGCCGCCCTCCTCCCAGGCCAGGTCGGCCATGACCAGGGCGGTGCCGTCCTGCCAGGGGACCCGGCGCAGGGTGGACAGGTCGGGCTTCATCGCGAAGTCGCCGTAGCCCCGGTCCCAGGAGGACATGTCGTAGCCGGCGACGGTGTTCATGTCCACGTCGACCGCGAGCAGGTAGTTGCATCCCTCGGAGCCGTGGTGGAGCACCTCGTCCAGGAAGTAGCGGGCGGAGAGCCGTTTGCCCTGCAACCTGCCCTGCATGTCGGCGACGGCGAGCAGCACCGTGTCGATCCGGCCGGAGGCGACCTCGCCCCGCAGTTCCTCGACGGACAGGAATCCGTTGCCCGCTGCTTCGCTCACCCTAGGTCGCTCCGATCTGCTCTGAAGCGCTTTCCCGTTGATTGGGCTAGTCTCAGACCATTGATGTGCATGCCGGGATCGCTTGTCAAGACCTGAGGACACCTTGGACGATTCGGCGCGTTTGATGACAGTGCTCCGCCCGGTGAGGGCGGGAAACGCCTTCGAGGAGACCGTGGAACGGCTGCTCCAGGCGATCAAACTGGGCGTGGTGCCGTACGGCGACAAGCTGCCGCCCGAGCGCGAGCTCGCCGTGCGGCTGGGCATCAGCAGGGTCACCCTGCGCGAGGCCATCCGCGCCCTTCAGGACGCGGGCTACCTCGACGTGCGGCGCGGCCGGTACGGCGGCGCGTTCGTCACCTATGTCCCGCCGCGGCCCGACGCGGGTGACCTGCGGCAGGCGGTGGCCGCCATGGGCATGGCCGAGCTGTCGGACGCGCTGACGTTCCGGCTGGCGGTCGAGTGCGGGGCGGCGCAGGTGCTGGCCGCGGCCGAGCTGACCCCGGCTCAGCGGGAGGTGCTGCCGCGCCGCCTGGCCGAGCTGGACGAGGCGCCCCTGGAGGACTACCGGCGCCTGGACACGGCCTTCCACCTGTCGATCGCCGAGCTGACCGGCTCGACGCTGCTCGCGGCGACGTGCGCCGACGCCCGCTCCCGGGTGAGCGACCTGCTGAACGCGATCCCGATGCTCCAGGTGAACATCGAGCACGCCGCCGCCCAGCACCGGGCCATCGTGGACGCCATCCTGGCCGGCGACCCGGACGCGGCGCGCCGGGCGATGGCCGAGCACCTGGAGGGCACGGCCGCCCTCCTCCGAGCCTTCCTGGCCTGAGCGCCCTTCCCGGCCTGAGGCTCTTCAGCGGGGGCCGGGGCCGTCAGGCGGTGCGGGCGTCCGGGGGCCGCACCCGGAAGGTGTGGCGGGCGCCGTCGGGCCAGGTCAGCGTGATGTCGTCGGCCGTCACCGCCGCCGTCGGCACCTCGAAGGGGTCGCCGCCCAGGACGGCCGCGCCGACCGCCCAGCCGTCGGCCGCCACCCCCTCCAGCACGGGCACGGCCGCCGGAGCCCCGAAGGCGCTGCCCTCGGGGTCGGCGGCGACGTGGGCCCGGCTGTAGCCGCGCATCGCGACCAGCTCGGAGACCAGCCCGTCGCCGTCCCGCACCCGCGCGCCGGGCCCGCCGGCCGGGTCGGCGGGCGCGACGAGCGCCCACCCGCTCTGCCGGACCGCCGAGCCGGGCGCGACCCGGTGGACGCGCACCTCGACGGCCCCCCTGACCAAGCTCAGGCTCTCCACGCCCGCGCCCGCCGACGCGGCCCACGCCAGGTCGCCCGCCGAGCCCGCCCCCCGAGGGATGATCGTGCCGCGCCCGGCGACCGTGCCGTCCGGGCCGACGACGCCGAAGTGGTTGTCGGGGACGCCCGTGGTCGGCGCGGTGCGGGTGGAGTAGGCGTAGCGGTCGTACAGGGGGTCGCCGGGGTGGTGCTGGCTGCCGTGGTTGAGCAGCCGGGCGACGTCGCCGGTGTGCTGGACGACCAGCCCGGGGCCGGGCAGCGCGGCGAGCCCGGTGGGGCCCGGCTCCTCGGGCGCCGTCCACACCGGGTGGCCGGCCGGCAGCAGCAGCCCGAGGAACGCCTTCGAGGCCCAGTACGGCGACGCCGAGCCGGAGTAGGACTGCAGCGAGGGCTCGTGGGGGCCGTGCCAGCCCAGCGTGAGCAGCCCTTCGGGGGAGAGCGCGCCCTCGTCGAGGAAGCGGCGCAGGACGCCGGAGGCGATGCGGCGGGTCTGGCCGGGGGACAGCGGGGTGGCCTCCAGCAGGGCTCCGGCGAAGAGCGAGGTCGCCGAGGCGAAGCGGTAGGTGAGGGAGCGGCCCTGGTAGAGCATGCGGCCGTCCTGGTCGAAGGTGAGGGCGTAGCTCTCCAGGAAGCGGCGCAGGCGGGGCCCGGGGGAGCCGTGGCCCGACAGGTGGGCCAGCAGGGCCGGGTAGAGGTGCATGGCCCAGCCGTTGTAGTGGTCGAAGGAGCGGTTGTCGCCGTCGGTGTACCAGCCGTCGCCGGCGTACCAGGGCTCGATGCGGGCCAGGCCGCGTTCCACCGCCGCGCCGGCCTCCTCGGCGTGCAGGCCGGCGGCCGACAGGAAGCCGCCCACCATGGCGGGGAACAGCCACCAGTTGTTGTCCACCGGCTCGTGGCGCAGGGCCCCGGCCAGGTAGGCGGCGACGCGTTCGCGGGTGGCGGCGGGCAGGCGGTCCCACAGGCGCTCGCGGGTCAGCCAGAGCGACAGGGCGATCGAGGCCGCCTCGACCATGGGCTGGGTGCGGTCCTCGATCGGCTGCCAGACGCCGGGGCCGGACTCCAGGCCGCGCGCGTACGGGGCCAGCAGTTCCTCGGGGCCGCCGCCGGCCACGCGGAAGGCGGCCAGCAGGAAGGTGCGCGCGTACCCCTCCAGACCGTCGCAGCGCGACCAGCTCTCGCGTCCCGGCAACGTGATCACGGCGCCGTCCGCGGAGCGGTACGGTTCCACCGCGGCCAGCAGCCCGTCGGCCACCGCCTCCCAATGGGCGCGGGTCCAGCCGGTGTACGGGCTGAGCGTTCGATCCTCCGGCGGAAGCGGGAACATGCGGCACTCCAAAGGGACGTCCGGTCTCCGGCGGGACCTTAGCATCCTGATCGAACGAAAGCATCCGTTCAAAAACGAAAGCACTTCCCGCTAGGATCGCAGGGTCGAGTCAGAAGGAGTCGCGGTGTTCGCCGAACAACGTCATGAACTGATCCTGCGCGAGGTGCGCGAGCGCGGTTCCGTACGCCTGGCCGAGCTGGTCGACCGGCTCAACGTCTCGATGGTCACCCTGCGCAGGGACGTCGAGCACCTGGCCGGACAGGGCCTGGTCAACCGCGTGCACGGCGGCATCACCCGGCCCGAGTCCGCGCCCGCCCCGGCCAGGGAGCGCTCGCTGACCCTCGGCATGCTGGTGCCCTCGGCCACCTACTACTACCCGGCGGTCATCAGGGGCGCCCGCGAGCGGGCCGAACGGCTGGGCGCGCGGCTCGTCCTCGGCGTCTCGCGCTACGACGACGAGGAGGACCGCACCCAGGTCAGGCAGCTCGTGGACGGCGGCATCGAGGGCCTGCTGCTCACCCCGAGCAGGCAGCCGGACGCCTCGCACGAGGACTGGCTGGCCGAGCTGGGCGTGCCGGCGGTGCTCGTCGAACGGCGGGCCGAGCTGGGCGGGCCCGCCTCGCTGCTGGACGCGGCGGCCTCCCACCACGCTCACGGGGCCTTCCTCGGCACGCGGCACCTGGCAGAGCTCGGGCACCGGCGGCTGGCCATGGTCTCGCGGGACAGCCCGACGGCCCCCCGGGTGCGGCACGGGTTCCTGGCCGCCGTCCGCGACCTGGGGCTGGCCGAGCCCGTCCACCTCGACGTCGCGCAGGAGGGGCCATCGCGCGAGCAGGTGGCCGACGTGGTCGCGGCGATCAGGGGCGGGGTCACGGCCATGCTCGTGCACAACGACGAGGACACGTTGCTGCTGGTCCAGCACCTGCGCACGGCCGGGGTCCGCATTCCCGAAGAGGTGTCGCTGGTCGCCTACGATGACGAGGTGGCGGCGCTCAGCGACCCCCCGCTCACGGCCGTCGCGCCTCCCAAGGCCGCGGTCGGCCGCTGTGCCGTCGACCTGCTGGTGAGCCGGATCCAGGAGGGCCCGCGGCGCCCTGCCCAGCACGTGGCGCTGCTGCCCGAGCTGAGGGTCCGGGAATCCACGGTCGCGCCGCGTCCGTGACGTTACGCATCCATTTCGTTATTGATCGATTTGTGGCCTCTCTCTAGACAACCGATCGAGTATGAGCGAATGATGCCTTATCGATCGAAAGCGATGAGGAGCCATCGATGGGACGCAAGAGCGCCGGCATTGCCGGACTGCTGGCCGGTATGAGCCTGCTCGCCGCCGCGTGCGGCAGCACGGAGCCGGCGCAGCCCGCGGGCGAGGCGGGCAAGCCCGCCGAGGTCACCTTCTGGGGCTGGGCCAAGGGCACCCAGCAGGTCGTGGACGCCTTCAACAAGTCACACAAGGACGTCCAGATCAAGTACGAGGAGATCCCCTCGGGCAACGCGGGCGGCTACGCCAAGTTCTCCAACGCCGTCAAGGCCGGCAACGCCCCCGACGTCATGTCCGTGGAGTACCCGCAGCTCCCCGACTTCGTGAACCAGGGCGCCCTGCAGGACATCTCGGCCGACGTGGCCGACGTCAAGTCCAAGTACCCGGCCGAGGTCTTCAGCCTGGTCGAGCTGGGCGGCAAGGCGTGGGCGCTGCCCATGGACGCCGCGCCGCAGGTGTTCTTCTACCGCAAGGACCTGTTCGAGAAGAACAAGATCGAGGTCCCCAAGACCTGGGACGACTTCCGCGCCGCCGCCGAGAAGGTCAAGAAGGCCGACGGCAAGTCCCGCATCGCGACCTTCTTCCCCGACGACCCGAGCGTGCTGGCCGCGCTGTCGTGGCAGGCGGGCGGCAAGTGGTTCGGCACCGAGGGCGACGCCTGGAAGGTGACGATCAACGACGAGCCCAGCAAGAAGGTCGCCGAGTACTGGCAGGGCCTGGTCAAGGACGACCTGCTGAAGGTCCAGCCGTCCTTCAGCCAGGAGTGGAACGCCGCCTTCGAGGACGACACCCTCTGGGGCTACGTCGGCGCCAACTGGGGCGCGGGCGTCATGAAGGGCAACCACGCCGGACAGTCCGGCAAGTGGGCCATCGCGCCGATCCCCAACTGGGGCACCCCGGCCAGCGGCATGCTCGGCGGTACCACGTTCGGCGTGAGCAAGGGGTCGAAGAACGCCAAGGCCGCCGTCGAGGTCGTCAAGTGGCTGACCGGCTCGGAGGAGGCGTGGACCGCCCGCCTGTCCTCGGGCACCTCCAGCGGCTTCCCGGCCATCGCCGACCTCGTGCCGGTCGCGGCCAAGAGCTTCGACGCCTCCTTCTACGGCGGCCAGGACATCTACGCGCTGTTCTCGGAGTCGTACAAGACGGTCCAGCCCGGCTGGACGTGGGGCCCGAGCATGGTGCAGACGCTGACCACGTTCAAGGACGCCCTCGGCAAGGTGTCCAGCGGCGGCACCACCATCCCCGGCGTGCTGGACGCCGCCCAGACGGCCACCGTCGGCGAGATCAAGAGCCGCGGCCTCAACGTCGCCCAGCAGTAGCACGACGCGCGCGGCGGAGCGCCGGCTCCGCCGCGACCCACCGAAAGGCAGCTTGTGACTTCTCCCCTAGGAAGCGGTCGCGGCGGCGAGGGGTGGCGGCGGCGGGGGGCGATCCTGCTGTTCGTCGGGCCGTTCTTCGCGCTGTTCGCGGCCGTGATCGTGGCCCCGCTGGCCTACGCGGTCTACCTCAGCCTGTTCAGCGAGAAGTCGTCGGGGCTCGGCTTCGGCGGCGCGGAGACCGTGTTCGTCGGGCTCGGCAACTACCTCGACACCCTGAAGGACTCCGCCTTCACCGACGGCTTCCTGGTCATCCTCGGCTACTGCGTGCTGTACATCCCGCTGATGATCGGCGGCGCGCTCACGCTGGCGCTGCTGCTGGACTCCGGGCTGGCCAGGCTGGGCAAGTTCTTCCAGCTCGCGCTGTTCATGCCGCACATCGTGCCGGGCGTGATCGCCGGGCTGATCTGGCTCTACCTGTACCTGCCCGGCATCAGCCCCATCGTGGACCTGCTCGGCGACGTCGACTTCCTCGGCGGCGACCACGTGCTCGGCTCGGTGGTCAACATCGCGCTGTGGGAGTGGGTGGGCTACAACATGATCATCTACTTCGCGGCGCTCCAGGCCATCCCGGCCGAGGTCGTCGAGGCGGCCAGGATGGACGGCGCCGGCCCGCTGCGCGTCGCCCTCCAGGTCAAGGTGCCGCTGATCCGCGGCGCCGTGGTCACCACCGTGCTGTTCACGATCATCGGCTCGCTGCAGCTGTTCACCGAGCCGATGGTGCTCGACAACGTCAGCGACGGCGTCGTCAGCACCTGGACGCCCAACATGTACGCCTACAACGAGGCGTTCGGCAACAACGACTACGGCCAGGCCGGCGCGGCCTCCATCCTGCTCGCGCTGCTCGCCGCCGTGCTGTCCTACGCCGTCACGAAGTGGGGGAACCGCCGGTGAAGTGGATGTCCCGCGCCACGGTCAACGTGCTGCTGATCATCTCTGCGCTCTACACGCTGCTGCCGCTGACGTGGCTGCTGTTCGCCTCCACCAAGTCGCTGTCCGACCTGTACTCGACGCCCGGCTTCTCCTTCGCCGGCTTCAACCTGTTCGAGAACATCAGGGCGGTCGCGCAGGAGGGCGACGGCGTCTTCTTCCGCTGGTACCTCAACAGCGTCCTGTACGCCGGGGTCGGCGCGGCGGTCAGCTCGTTCGTCACGGTGATGTGCGGCTACGCCTTCGACAAGTACTCCTGGTTCGCCAAGGAGAAGATGTTCGGGCTGGTGCTGCTCGGCGTCCTGGTGCCGACCACCGCCACCGCAGTGCCGCTCTACCTGCTGGCCTCGAAGGTCGGCGTGGTGAACACGTTCTGGTCGGTGTTCGTGCCGGTGCTGGTCCATCCGTTCGGCGTCTACCTGGCGCGGGTGCTCTCCTCCGGGTACGTGCCCGGCGAGGTGCTGGAGGCGGCCAGGTCCGACGGGGCCGGCGAGCTGCGCACGTTCGCGTCCGTGGCGCTGCCCATGCTGCTGCCCGCGTACGTGACGATCTTCCTGTTCCAGTTCACCGCGATCTGGAACAACTTCTTCCTGCCCCTGGTCATGCTGAGCGACCAGCGGCTCTACCCGCTCAGCCTCGGCCTGTACGGCTGGGAGAAGCAGGGCAACGCCTTCCCCGAGTTCCACAGCCTCGTGATCACCGGGTCGCTGCTGTCCGTGGTGCCCCTGCTGCTGGTGTTCGTGTCCCTGCAGCGGTTCTGGAAGGCCGGGATGACGGCGGGCAGCGTCAAGTGAACGAGCTCTCGGGGGAGAACATGAACAAGCCGGTGACGGTCGTCGCCATGGCCGCCGAGGTCGCCGGGCGCATGCTCACCGGCGAGGTGCGGGCCCGGCTGGCCCGGGTGGCCGACGTGCGGGCCGAGGTCGCCGCGTTCGGCGACGCCGACCTGTCGGAGGCCGAGGTGCTGTTCACCTCGTGGGGGTGCCCGCCGGTGACCGCGGAGGTGCTGGCCCGCGCGCCCCGGCTGCGGGCGATCGTGCACGCGGCCGGCTCGGTCAAGCACCACGTCACCGACGCCTGCTGGGAGCGCGGCATCGTGGTCTCCTCGGCCGCCTCGGCCAACGCCGAGCCGGTGGCCGAGTTCACCCTCGCGGCGATCCTGTTCGCGAACAAGCGGGTGATCGACATCGCCCGCGCCTACCGGGCACGGCGGGCCAACGACGACTGGGACGCCCGCTTCCCCGGCTTCGGCAACTACCGGCGGGTCGTCGGCGTCGTCGGGGCCTCCAGGATCGGGCGGCGGGTGATCGAGCTGCTGCGGCCGTTCGACTTCGAGGTGCTGGTCAGCGATCCGTACCTGGCCGAGGACCTGGGGGCGCAGCCGGTCGGGCTGGACGAGCTGGTCGCCCGCTCCGACGTGGTCAGCCTGCACGCGCCCGATCTGCCAGAGACTCGCCACCTGATCGACGCGGCCCGGCTGGCCGCCATGCGCGACGGCGCCACGCTGATCAACACGGCCAGGGCCGCCCTGGTCGACCAGGACGCGCTCATCGCCGAGCTGACCTCAGGACGGCTGTACGCGGTGCTCGACCACACCGAGCCGGAGTTCCTGCCCGCCGGGTCGCCCCTGTACGACCTGCCGAACGTGCTCGTCACGCCGCACGTCGCCGGTTCGCTGGGCGGCGAGCTGGCCAGGATGGCCGACCTCGCGCTCGACGAGCTGTCCCGGCACGCCCAGGGCCTGCCCTTCGAGCACGGCGTCGAGCCCGACACGCTGTCCCGGTCCGCCTGAAGCCCTCTGAACCGCTCTGAACTGCTCAGAGTTCGCCTGAAACACCCCCGGAGAGTAAACATGCGCCTTCAGTTAGTCGCGGCCCTGGTCGTGGCGGCCGGACTGGTCGCCACCCCCGCGCAAGCGGCCGCCGCCCGGAACTTCTTCGTCGACTGCCAGGCGCCGGACGGCGGCTCGGGGCGCAACGCCGCCGGGCCGCTGAACAGCCTGGCGGACGTCAACGCCATCACCTTCCGCGAGAAGGACACGATCAAGTTCAGGGCGGGGACCGTCTGCGCCGGCCGGCTCGAACCCGTCGGCTCCGGCACGGCCGCGCACCCCGTCGTCTTCACCTCCTACGGCGAGGGCCCCAAGCCGATCATCCAGGGCGACGGCGGCGAGTGGGCCGTGCACCTGGTGGACAACAGCTACCTGACGCTGGAGAAGCTGCACATCACCAACCCGGCGGCCACCACGGCCAAGCGGACCGGCGTGCAGTACAACTCCACCACCCCCGAGCCGAAGGCCGGGCTGGTCCTGCGGGACCTGGAGATCTCCGACGTCGCCGGCTGGGGCAACAAGACCGGGGCGAACGGCTCCTGGTTCTCCTACTCGGCGGGCATCAGCATCCAGGCGCTGCCCGAGGGCAAGGTCGGCTACCTCGACGGCATCACGATCACCGGCAACTACGTGCACGACACGGGCGGCGGCGGCATCAAGATCAGCCGTAAGGGCACCGACTACCACCGGAACGTGCTCATCGCCCGCAACACCATCCGCGCGGTCGGCGGCGACGGCATCGTGGTGCACGCCTCGGACCGGCCGCTGGTGGAGCAGAATCTGTTCGACGAGGGCGGTGCCGGGAAATACCCGTACGTAGACGGAAATTTCGCGGGAATGTGGCCGATCAACTCTGTTGACCCGGTGTTTCAGTTCAACGAGGTGACCCGGCAGCGGCCCACCATCTTCGACTCCACCGCCTGGGACTGCGACGGCGGCATCAAGGGCTCGTGCGTCTACCAGTACAACTACTCGCACGACAACGCCGGCGGCTTCTACCTCGGCTGCCAGAGCTGCACCGAGTTCCCCAACTACAAGGCCACCGCCATCCTGCGGTTCAACATCGCCCAGGACGACTGCCGCATCGCGGGCAACGCCTCCGGCGACAACACCAGCCCGCTGTGGCTGTACAACAACACGTTCTTCTGCCCGTCGCAGAAGCTGGACGTGGCCGTGCCCACCGGCAACTCGAAGATCGTCAACAACATCTTCTACGCGCCGTCCGGCACGCTGCCGGCGGCCCCCGGCATCGGCTACGACTCCAACGTCTACCACGGCGGCGTGGCCGTACCGGCGGCCGACGCCCGCGCGGTGACGGCCGACCCCGGGCTCGCCGCCCCCGGCACCGCCGACGGCGCCACCGACGTGGACGGCTACAAGCTGCTCGAAGGCTCGCCCGCGCTGGCCTCCGGCGCGCTCGTGGACGGCCTCGGCGACCGCGACTACTTCGGCAACCAGGTCGCCGGGACGGTCTCGCGCGGGGCCTACAACGGGCCCGCCGCCGCGCCGGTCGTGGCCGGCTCGGTCGAGGAGGCCTACAACAACGTCGCGGTCAGCTCCGACCTCAACCCCAACGTCGGCGGCTTCTCCACCAGCGGCCGCAGCTACTCCGGCCAGGCGCTGGAGAAGGCGGGCCTGACGCCGGGCCGGACCGTGAACGTGCTCGGCGCCGACTTCGTCTGGCACCGGCGCCCGTACGGCATGACCGACAACGTCAAGGCCGCCGGGCAGACGGTCGCGCTGCCGGGGCAGGGCGCCAGGCTGGTCCTGCTCGGAGCCGGTGGCCTGAAGGCGCGCGAGGGCGTCTTTAAGATCACCTACACCGACGGGACGACCGAGGACAAGACCGTCAGGTTCGGCGACCAGTGGGACGCGACCGCGCCCGCCGGCGGCGTCCTCGTGGCCCGCGCCGACTACCACAACATGACGCAGACCAGCTACAAGAACCCGGCTACCGGGCAGACGCGCGAGTCCGGCGTGTCGGTGTTCGGCTACGCGGTGCCGCTCGACGCCTCCAGGACGGTCGCCACGGTGACCTTCCCGGCGGGCAGCCCGCTGGCGAACGCCGGGTTCCACGTCTTCGACATGAAGATCGCGAGCTGACGCCGTGACGAGCACCCCGGCCACCGGCCGGCCGCGCCGGGCGTCCGGCCCGCGTCCGAGGTTCCCGGCGCGCGGGCGGGTCGTGTGGGCGGCTCTCGCCCTGGCCGGGGTGCTCGCCGGCGGGCTCGCCGCCGGCGTCGCGGTGGCCGGTGAGCAGGCCGGGGGCGGCGGTCCCGCGCGGACGGCGTCCGCGGGCGTGGCCGAGGTGCTCGGGATGCGTCCCGGGGACACGGTCGTCACGTTCGAGGGGGAGCCGGTGAGCGGGGCCGAGGTGCTCAGGGCGGCCGAGACCGTGCGCGCCGAGGTGATCTCCGAGTTCGCCGCCCAGGGGCTCGGCCCCGGTTTCTGGGACCGTCCCCGCGAGGGCGTCACCCCGGCGCGGCGGCTCAGGGAACGGGCGGTGCGGGCCGCCGTGCTGGACAAGGCGCGGCGGATCTGGGCCCGCGAGGCGGGCCTGCTCGCCGACGTCAGCGAGCAGGGGTTCCAGCGCGAGCTGGCCGCCGAGAACGCCCGCCGCGCGCAGGCCGCGCGCTCGGGCCGCCCGATCCCGGGCGTGCCCTCCTACGACCAGTACACCTACGCGCAGGTGCGGGCCGCCGAGCTGGACTCGGCGCTCGGCAAGCTGCACGCGGCCACCCTCGACCTGTCCGAACGCCGCCTGCGCGACCGGTACGCCCGCACCGCGGCCCCCGGCGCGCCCCCTTTCGACCAGGTACGCGACAACATCAGGCGGCAACTCGTCATCGAGGGCTACGAACGGGCCCTCCGGGCGAGAGCCGCCTCATGAGCCGTCCGGCAGCGGACATACAAGGCTGTTCCGGCTCGTACCATCGACTTCTAAGGTCATGGGGAACTGGTTCCAGAGCAACATCGTCACCACAGGACGGCTGCCGCTGTTCTGTTACTTCGTCACGCTCATCGTGGCGTTCATCGCCACCCGCATCAACGTCCGCCTGATCAGGGCCAAGGTCGGCTGGTTCCGCAACGTGAACGTGGGCGAGATGCACATCCACCACGTCGTGTTCGGCGTCGTGCTCATGCTCATCGGCGGCGTGACCGGGCTCGTCGTCAACGGCGCCGCGCAGGCCGGGCAGGTGGTCGCCGCCTGCGTGTTCGGCGTCGGCTCCGCGCTCGTGCTGGACGAGTTCGCGCTGATCCTGCACCTGCACGACGTCTACTGGGAGGAGGAGGGGCGCACCTCGGTGGACGCGGTCTTCATCGCCGTCGCCGTGACCGGCCTGCTCCTCATCGGCCTGCGCCCGCTGACCTGGGACTACGGCACGCCGGTCAACCCGGCGGTGCTGATCGTGGGCAACCTCGCGCTGGCGGTGGTCACGCTGCTCAAGGGCAAGATCTGGACCGGGATGGCGGGGCTGTTCCTGCCTTTGCTGCTCGTGGTGGGCGCCGTGCGCCTGGCCCGTCCCGGTTCGCCGTGGGCCCGCTGGTTCTTCCGCGGCGGACGCTCGCCCCGCAAGCTGGCCACCGCCGTCCACCGTGAGGAACGCTGGCGGCGGCCGGTCATCAGGGCCAAGATCGCCTTCCAGGAGTTCCTGTCCGGGCGGCACGACCTGCCCTCCAGCCGGCGCGGCCGTCGGCATACTTGACCCATGACACCGCTCGCGCCCCCCGTCGCGCTCTGATGCGCTTACCGCCGTTCCCCGAGCGCCTGCTGCGGGCCCTGTCGCCGGCCGGCGAGCGGCACGGGCTGCTGCTGGCCGGCGGCCACGCACTGCGGGCCCACGGCTTCACCGACCGCCTGGTGGAGGGGCTCGACCTGGTGACCGCCGCCGAACGGCCGCTGCCGTCCGCCGCCGACGACGTCGTGGCCGCGTTGCGCGCCGGCGGGCTGGTCGCGCAGGTCGCCGAGAGCGCCGCGTGGGCGGCCCGCCTGACCGTCACGGACCCGGCCGGCGGGCGCGAGGCCGAGATCGTCCTCACCCGCGAGGCGCTGCGCGAGCCCCCGGTCGTGTGCGACGGCCTGCCGGTGGCGGCCCCGGCGGACGTGATCGGGCTGCGGGTGCGCGACCTGCACGAGAGGGGGCTGCCCGCCGACGTCGCCGACGCGGCCTCGGCGGCCCACGTGTTCTCCTTCCGCGACCTCGAACGCCTGGCCGCCGTCCACCTCGACGACTTCTCGCCGCAGGAGCTGCTCATGCGGCTGGAGTTCGTCGAGCTCATGAGCGACGAACGCTTCGAGGCCCACGGCCTGGACGAACGGCACATCGCGGACATCCGCGCCTTCGCCCGCGAGTGGGCCGAGGACATCAAGCTGCGCAGGGCCGACGACGGCGACGCCGACTACGACGACCCCGACCTGCCCGAGGTCGACTGATCCGGCAGGCCCAGGAGCACCGGCGCGAGCGCCGGGCGCTTGCACACCCGGCCGTCGCCCGACGAGCGGCCCCGCAGGCGCCGGGCGATCCACGGCCCGGCGAACGAGCCCAGCCAGCGGGCCTCGGCCGCCGCCGTACGCAGGCGGCCGGGCGGGGGCAGCACGGGCAGCGGCAGGTTCCAGCTGTCGTCGCTGCCGGGCAGCTCCAGCGCGTACGCCACCGCCGCGGCGAACCTGGCGTGCCCCGCCGGGCTGGCGTGCAGCCGGTCGGAGCTCCACAGCCGCGCGTCGGTCACCGCCGTGTCGGGGAAGGTGTCCACCAGCGTCACGCCGTGCCGGGCGGCGGCCTCGCGCACCCGGGCGTTGAGGTCGAGCACGCGCGGCAGCAGCGGCCTGGCCAGCGGCGCGATCCTGCCGATGTCGGGGAACGTCACCGTCACCACCCGCGCGCCCGCCCCGGTCAGCGCCGCGAACATGTGCTCCAGGTCGGCCGCCACGGCGGCGGCGTCGAAACCGGGACGGATGACGTCGTTCATGCCCGCCATCACCGTGGCCAGGTCGGGACGGAGCTCCAGCGCGGCCGGAAGCTGCTCGGCGCGGATCTGGGCGGCCACCCGGCCGCGCACGGCGAGGTTGGCGTAGAGCAGGCCGGGATTGCCGCGGGCCAGGTGCTCGGCCAGCCGGTCGGCCCAGCCGCGGTGGCCGAGGACGTCGTCGCCGTCGCCGAGGCCCTCGGTCTGGCTGTCGCCGAGCGCGACGTAACGGGTGTAGGTCACGGGTTCTCCTCAGGGGTGCGGGCGGCACGCTCGCCGAGCGTCCGGGCGGTGCTCAGGCACCAGTCGCGCATCTCCCGCTCCAGGCGGCAGCCCGCCAGGCAGGACAGGTACGGGCCGACCCGCTCGCCCTCGCGCAGGAACGACTCCTCGTCGCGGTCGCCGCGCAGGCGCAGCAGGGTCTTCTCGAAGAAGGCGAGCTTGGCGGCGGCCTCCCCGGCGCGGTCGAGGAGCTGGGCGATCAGCGGCGCCGGGTCGAGCCGGTCGGCCGCGTGGACCTTGACGGCCAGGTCGTCGCGGAGCAGCAACGGCTTGGCCGGGGCCGCGGCGAAGGCGGCCAGCTCGTCCAGGCCGGCCGGGGTGACGGCGAACAGGCGCTTGTTCGGACGGCCGCGCTGGACCACCTCCCGGCCGGTGACCAGGCCGTCGGCCTCCAGCCTGGTCAGCTCGGCGTAGAGCTGCTGGGGGGCGGCGTACCAGAAGTTGGAGACGCCGACGTCGAAGATCTTGGTGAGCTGGTAGCCGCTGTACTCGCCGTCGAGCAGCGCCGCCAGCACGGCATGCCGCAACGCCATCAGCGACGCTCAAGAACATGACTACTCATGGACATGACTATAGGGCCGCCGCCGATCCCGGTGCCAGGGGGCGGCGATCACCCGTGCGTCTCCTTCTCAAGGAGGAGGCGTCAACGAAAGTTGACATACTTTGGTCGTCAATCTAAGTTGACCCTGGCGCGGCGGTGCGGATCGTGCTGCGCCGTTCGTTGGGGAATTTCGAGAAATGTCGTGAGAGGAGTTGGGGTGCTCAAAGAGCTGCTGGCCTACATCAGGCCGCACCGGAAAGTCCTGATCGCGGGCGGTCTGCTTGGATTGATCGGCTCGGTGGCGGGGCTGGCGATGCCCCTGCTGGCCAAGTACGTCGTGGACGCCTTCGGCGAGGACCAGTCGCTGGCCGCGCCGCTGTTAGGACTGACCGTGGCGGTGCTCGTCGGAGCCGTCGTCTCGGCCGGGGGCAACTACCTGATGGAACGCACCGGCGAGGGCGTCGTGCTGGGCGCGCGGCGCAGGCTCGTCGACCGGATGCTCCGGCTCAGGGTCGCCGACGTCGACCGGCTCAAGCCCGGCGACCTGATGTCGCGGGTGACGAGTGACACGACGCTGCTGCGCGCGGTGCTGACCAACGGCATCGTCGAGTCGGTCAGCGCGGTCTTCATGCTGGTCGGCGCGATCGTCATGATGGCCACCATGGACGGCGTGCTGCTGCTGGTCACGCTGCTCGTCGTGGTGGTGATCGGCGGCCTGGTCGCGCTCATCATGCCGCGCATCCAGCGGGCGCAGACGCAGGCCCAGGAGGCCGTCGGCGAGATGGGGGCCGTGCTGGACCGGGCGCTGCAGGCGTACCGGACGGTCAAGGCCAGCGGCGCGGAGGAGCGGGAGATCGCGGTCGTCGGGGAGGCGGCCGAGCGCGCCCGCGACCGCGGGCTCCAGGTGGCCGGCTGGACGTCGCTGGCCGGCGTGGCGACCTGGATGGCCGTGCAGATCGCCTTCCTGTGCGTGCTGGCCGTCGGCGGGTCGCGGGTGGCGTCGGGCGTGCTGGAGGTCTCGTCGCTGATCGCGTTCCTGCTCTACCTGTTCTACCTGGTGCCGCCGATCGGGCAGCTCGTCCAGGGCGCCGTCCAGCTCCAGAACGGGCTGGCCGCGATGCGGCGCATCAAGGAGATCGAGGACCTGCCCGGCGAGCCGGTCAGCGCCGCCGTCCCGGCCGCCGCGAGCACGCCGGTGGGCCTGCGCTTCCAGGACGTCGTCTTCCGGTACGGCGACGACCGCCCCGCCGTGCACGACGGCGTCACCTTCGAGGTGCCCGCGGGCGGGCTCACGGCGCTGGTCGGGCCGTCGGGCGCGGGCAAGTCCACGGTGTTCGCCCTGCTCGAACGGTTCTACGAGCACCAGGACGGCCTGATCTCCATCGGCGGCAGGGACATCCGCGACTGGCCGCTCGGCGAGCTGCGGGCCGCGCTCGGCTACGTCGAGCAGGACGCCCCCGTCCTGGCCGGCACGCTGCGCGAGAACCTGCTCTTCGCCGCCCAGGACGCCACCGAGGACGAACTGCGCCGCGCCGTCACCCGCACCCGCCTCGACGACCTGGTCGCCCGGCTGCCCGAAGGGCTCGACACGGCGGTGGGCCACCGCGGCGTGCTGCTGTCCGGCGGCGAGCGGCAGCGGGTCGCCATCGCCAGGGCGCTGCTGCGCAGGCCCAGGCTGCTGCTGCTCGACGAGGCCACGTCCCAGCTCGACGCGGTCAACGAGCTGCGGCTGCGCGAGGTCATCGCCGAGGTGGCGGCCGAGACGACCGTGCTGGTCATCGCCCACCGGCTGTCCACCGTCACGAACGCCGACCGGATCGTGGTGATGGAGGCGGGCGGCGTACGGGCGGTCGGCACCCACGCCGAACTCGTCGCGGGCGACGACCTCTACCGCGAACTAGCCGCCACCCAGTTCCTCACGAGCTAGACGAAGCCGGCGGACCGTAGGCGCAGGCTTCGCCTGCCGTCTACGGTGGACCGCTGCGCGTTGAGGACCGTAGGCGCAGGCTTTGCCTGCTGCCTGCGGTGGACCGCTGGACGCGGTCCACCGTAGTCTTCGGGTGACAAAGGTGAATGTGTTCATTCAGGAGGGTCACCATGAGCCGCAGCGTGCGCGCACCGCGAGGCACCACGATCACCGCGAAGGGGTGGCCGCAGGAGGCGGCGCTCCGCATGCTCCAGAACAACCTGGACCCCGAGGTCGCCGAGCACCCCGAGCAGCTCGTCGTCTACGGCGGCTCCGGCAGGGCCGCCCGCGACTGGCCCTCCTTCGACGCCATGGTCAGGACCCTGACCACGCTGGAGGGCGACGAGACGCTGCTGGTCCAGTCGGGCCGCCCGGTGGGCGTCTTCCGCACCCACGAGTGGGCCCCGCGGGTGCTCATCGCCAACTCCAACCTGGTCCCCGACTGGGCCAACTGGGAGGAGTTCCGCCGCCTGGAGGCCGCCGGCCTCACCATGTACGGCCAGATGACCGCCGGCTCGTGGATCTACATCGGCACCCAGGGCATCCTCCAGGGCACGTACGAGACGTTCGCCGCCGTCGCCGCGAAGCGGTTCGGCGGCTCGCTGGCCGGCACGATCACCCTCACGGCCGGCCTCGGCGGCATGGGCGGCGCCCAGCCGCTGGCCGTCACCATGAACGGCGGCGTCGCGATCTGCATCGACTGCGACCCCCGCTCGGTCACCCGCCGCATCGAGCACCGCTACCTCGACGTGCAGGCGGCCTCCCTGGAGGAGGCGCTGCGGCTGGCCTACGAGGCCCGCGACGCGCGCCGCCCGCTGTCCATCGGCGTCGTGGCCAACGCCGCCGAGGCCCTGCCCGAGCTGCTGGCCGGGGGCGCCGAGATCGACATCGTCACCGACCAGACCTCCGCGCACGACCCGCTGATGTACCTGCCGGTCGGCGTCGCCTTCGAGGACATGGCCGCCGAGCGCGACAAGGACCCGGCCGGCTTCACCGAGCGGGCGCGCACGTCGATGGCCCGGCACGTCGAGGCCATGGTCGGCTTCAAGGACGCCGGGGCCGAGGTGTTCGACTACGGCAACTCCATCCGCGGGGAGGCCCAGCTCGCCGGGTACACGCGGGCCTTCGACTTCCCCGGGTTCGTGCCGGCGTACATCAGGCCGCTGTTCTGCGAGGGCAAGGGCCCGTTCCGGTGGGCCGCGCTGAGCGGCGACCCGGCCGACATCGCCGCGACCGACCGCGCGATCCTGGAGCTGTTCCCCGACAACGAGCCGCTGGCCAGGTGGATCGCGCAGGCCGGCGAGAAGGTGCACTTCCAGGGCCTGCCCGCGCGCATCTGCTGGCTCGGCTACGGCGAGCGCAACGTCGCGGGCGAGCGGTTCAACGACATGGTGGCCTCCGGCGAGCTCCAGGCGCCGATCGTGATCGGCCGCGACCACCTGGACAGCGGGTCGGTGGCCTCCCCCTACCGGGAGACCGAGGCCATGGCCGACGGCTCGGACGCCATCGCCGACTGGCCGCTGCTCAACGCCATGCTCAACACCGCCTCCGGCGCGGCCTGGGTGTCCATCCACCACGGCGGCGGCGTGGGGATCGGCCGGTCCATCCACGCCGGGCAGGTCACGGTCGCCGACGGCACCGCGCTGGCCGGGGAGAAGCTCAACCGCGTCCTCACCAACGACCCGGGCACGGGCGTGATGCGGCACGTCGACGCCGGTTACGAGGAGGCCGCCGAGGTGGCCGAGGCCCGTGGCGTGCGCATCCCCATGCGCGAGTCCTGACCCCGCCGTCGCCGTCCCCCGCGCGGCGCGGGGGATGAGAATGCCGGTGGCGCAGTGTTGGAGGTGGCGTGGCTGACGGATATCACGGTGGGCTCGGCGTGCTGCTCGACGGCCGGAGGTTGTCGCCGGTGCAGCGGAGGATCGCCCACTACCTGGGCGAGCACCTCGACGAGGCGATCTTCCTGTCCAGCGTCGAGCTGGCCGAGCGGGCCGGGGTCAGCCAGCCCTCGGTGACCAGGTTCGCCATGGTGCTCGGCTTCGCCGGCTATCCCGAGCTGCGCCAGGCGCTGCGTCCGCTGGTGCTCGGCGGCGGCGTGGTCGCGCCCCAGGAGAGCCTGCTGCGCAACGCCATCGACAGCGAGATCCGCAACCTCGCCGTGGTCCGCGAGCGGCTGGCCGCCCTCCCGCTCAAGGAGCTGGGCGAGCAGCTCGCCGCCACCGAGCCGCTGCCGGTGCTGGGCCTGCGGGTCTCCTGCGGCCTGGCCACCACCTTCGCCTACTACGCCAGGCGCATCCACCCCGACGTGCGCCTGCTCACCCACGGCGGCTCCGAGCTGGTCGAGGGGCTGCACGCGGCACGGCGGGCGGGCGCGGAGTGGGTGGTGGCGGTGGTGCTCCCGCGTTACCCGGCCGAGGTCGTGCAGGCGCTGGAGTACGCCGGGAAGCTCGGCCTGCGCGTCGCCGCCATCACCGACAGACCGGACTTCCCGGCCGAGGTCGTGCTCGACGGCCCGGTCGGGGACCGCCTGGTGTTCGACTCCCACGCGGCCCCCCTGGCCCTCGCCATGGCCCTGGTCGAGGCCATGGCCGACGCCGCCCCGCTGCGTACCAGGGCCAGGCTGGAGGAGTACGAGCGGATGACCGACGAGGCCGGCACGTTCCTACCCGGCGATCCTGCGTAGCGACCGCATCGACCAGATCGTCGTGAGCACCGCGAGCACGATGAACAGCCCGAACGCGATCGGGATCGACGAGTCGCCGAGCCGCCCGGCGAACAGCGCCCGCCCGGCCTCGACCGCGTGGTAGAGCGGGTTGACCGGCGCGATCGCCCGCATCCAGCCGGGCGCGAACGAGATCGGGATGAACAGCCCGGCCAGCAGCATGATCGGCAGCATGAACAGGTTGAGCGTCTGCGACATGCCGTTCTCGTCGCGCACGGTCAGCGCCAGCCCCTGCGACAGCCCCGAGGCGAACAGCCCGGTGGCCGCCATGAGCGCCAGCACCAGCACCAGCTCGACGCCGCCGATCCGCACGCCCATGGCCACGGCCACGACCAGCACCAGGACCGCCTGGCAGACCAGCACGACCATGTCCTTGGCCACCCGCCCGAGCACGATGGCCGGCCGCCAGGCGGGGCTGACGGCGTACCGTTCGAGCGAGCCGTTGCGCAGCTCGGCGATCAGGCCGAACCCGGAGAACAGCGAGCCGAACACGGCGATCATCATCATCGACGCGGGCGTGAACATGCGCAGGGCGTCGACCGTGCTGCGGCCCGGCGTCAGGTCCTTGAGCAGCGGCGCGAACATCAGCAGGTAGAGCACCGGCTGCAGGATGCCGAACAGCGGCCAGACGGGGTTGCTGAAGGACTTCTTCAGCTCGTAGCCGGTGAACAGGGCGATGTGGCGGATCATGCGGCGGCTCCGGTGTCGCGCAGGGACCGGCCGGTCTTGGCCAGGAAGACGTCGTCGAGGGTGGAGCGGTCGAGCGCGATCGAGCGCAGGCCGATGCCCTGCTCCTCAAGGACGCGCAGCAGCGCGGGCAGCGTGTGCTCGCCGTCGTCGACGTAGACGCGCAGGGCGTCCTCGTCCAGGCGGACCTCGCGGGCCAGCGGCCTGAGCGCCTCGGCGGCCCGCTCGGGCTCGGCCAGCCGCAGCGTGACGACGTCGCCGGAGACCTCGCGCTTGAGCTCGCCGGGCGTGCCCTCGGCCACGATGCGTCCGTGGTCGACGATCACCAGCCGGTCGCAGAGGGCGTCGGCCTCGTCGAGGTAGTGGGTGCTGAGCAGCACGCTCGTGCCGGCCTCGCGGAGCTGCCTGATGCGGTCCCAGAGGTTGGCCCGGTTCTGCGGGTCGAGGCCGGTGGTGGGCTCGTCGAGGAAGAGCAGCGGCGGGGCGTGCACCAGCCCCAGCGCGACGGCCACCCGCCGTTTCTGGCCGCCGGAGAGCGTGCGGCCGGGCCGGTCGGCCATCTCGGCGAGGTCGAAGCGGTCGAGCACGTCGGCCGTCGCCTGCCTCGGGTCGGCCACGCCGTGGATCTTCGCGGCCATCATGATCTGGGCGCGGGCGCTCGTGGTGTCCTCCACGCCGCCCGCCTGGCTGACGTAGCCGAGCCGGCGGCGCACGGCCTCCGGCTCCTTGCGCAGGTCGTGGCCGGCGACGACGGCGGTGCCGGAGTCGGGCGTGATCAGCGTGGCCAGCATGCGGATCGTCGTGGTCTTGCCGGCGCCGTTGGGGCCGAGCACGCCGAAGATCTCGCCCTTCTCGACGTCGAGGTCGATGCCGCGCACGGCCTCGACGGTCTGGGAGCCCTTGCGGCTCCTGGTGGTGAACGTCTTGCGTAACTCACGTGCCTCAATGATCATTTTTCTCCTCAGGGCAGTTCGTCCTTCTCGACCCGGCCGATCGCGCCTTCCACCCAGTCGAGCTGGGCTTGGAGCATGGCCTGGGTCAGGCGGAGGTTCTCGTCGAGGTGGCGGGGCTCGCCGTAGCGCTGCTTGGTGCCGTACGCGTGGTCGATGGTCTCGATGTTCAGTCGCAGTTGCCGAATCCTGCCATGCAGGGCGTCGAGAATCTCCTGCTTTTCCATCCGGTGCATGAACGTCAGCGCGACCTGGAAGGGGTCGACGACGGGTCTCACCTCGGACCAGCTGTGCATGAGCAGCCGGTGGAACTCGTAGCGGCCGGCCTCGGTCAGCTCGTAGACGACCTTGCCGCCCTTGCCGGCCTCGACGACCGCGAGCAGCCCCTCGTCGGCCATCTTGCCCAGGCCGTGGTAGATCGAGCCGAAGGCGACGTTGGCCCAGGTGTCGGCGCCCATCATCTCCAGCCGGCGGCGTACGCCGTAGCCGTTCATGGGGCCGTCGAGCAGGGAACCGAGAATCAGGATGCGCGTGGACGCCGACATGTGCTCAAGTTTGTACTCAAATTTGCATAGCCGTCAAGGTCATAAACTCGGCACCATGACTGAACGACCGACCGCGCTGGTCACCGGCGCTTCCCGCGGCGTGGGCGAGGCCGTGGCACGGGCGCTGGGCCCCACGCATCACGTCATCCTCGGCGGCAGGGACGAGTCCGCGCTCGCCAGGCTGGCCGGCGAGCTGCCCGACGCGCGGCCCTGGCCCGTCGAGCTGACCCGGCTCACCGAGGCCGACGTCAGCGGCGTCGAGCGGCTCGACGTGCTCGTGCACAGCGCCGGGATCGCGCTGCTCGGCCGGATCGCCGACCAGCCCGCCGGCAACTGGCGCACGACCATGGAGCTCAACGTCGTCGCGGTCGCCGAGCTGACCCGGCTGCTGCTGCCCGCGCTGCGCCGCGCCCGGGGGCACGTCGTCTGCGTGAACTCCGGGGCGGGGCAGCGGGCCAACCCCGAGTGGGCCTCGTACGCGGCCAGCAAGTTCGCCCTGCGCGCCTTCGCCGACGCGCTGCGCCTGGAGGAGCCCGAGCTGCGGGTCACCACCGTCTACCCGGGCCGGGTGGCCACCGACATGCAGCGCGGCGTACGCGCCCAGGAGGGCGGCGCGTACGAGCCGGACAAGTACCTCACCCCGGAGAGCGTCGCGCGGGCCGTGCTCGCCACGATCAACGCCGGACCCGACGCCCACCTCACCGAACTGACCATCAGACCGAGCGCGGGCCCGGCCAACTGACATGTGAATGAATCCATTCACTACAGTGGACCCATGCTTGAACCACTCGCGCACATAGGACGAGATCCCCGCTCCGGCGGATACGTGAGAGACGCCTGGTCGGCCGCCGACATGGAGCTACGCGGGTGGTTCGCGGGCGAGGCCGCGCGCCGCGGGCTCGACCTGCGGGAAGACCGCAACGGCAACCTCTGGGCCTGGTGGGGCGACCCGTCGCGGCAGCCCGGCGTGGTCACCGGCAGCCACCTCGACTCCGTGCGCCACGGCGGCGCCTACGACGGCCCGCTCGGCGTGGTGTCCGCCTTCGCCGCCCTCGACCTGCTGCGCGAGCGGCAGGTCACGCCGGGCCGGCCCATCGGCGTCGCCTGCTTCACCGACGAGGAGGGGGCCAGGTTCGGCGTGCCGTGCATGGGCTCGCGGCTGCTCACCGGCGCGCTCACGCCGGAGCGCGCGCTCGCGCTCACCGACGACGAGGGCGACACGCTGGCCGACGTCCTGGCGCGGGCCGGCCGCAAGCCGGAGGCGCTGGGCCGCGACGCCGAGACCCTGGCCACCATCGGCACGTTCGTCGAGCTCCACGTCGAGCAGGGCCGCGGCCTGGTGCACGAGGGCCGCCCGGTGGGCGTGGCCGCCGCCATCTGGCCGCACGGCCGGTGGCGGTTCGACTTCCACGGCAGGGCCGACCACGCGGGCACCACCCGGCTGGCCGACCGCGACGACCCGATGCTGCCCTTCGCCCGCCTGGTGCTGGCCGCCCGCGAGGCGGCCGAGCGGCACGACGTGGTGGCCACGGTCGGCAAGACCCACGTCTCGCCCGGCAACGCCAACGCCGTCCCCGGCCTGGTCACCGCCTGGCTGGACGCCCGAGGCCCGGCCGAGCCCGCGGTCCGCGCCCTGGTCGAGGAGCTCTCCGCGGCGGCCGGCGCCGACGTGCGCGAGGAGTCGTGGACCCCGGAGGTCGCCTTCGGCGCGGCGCTGAGGGACCGGCTGGCCCGCGTGGCGGGCGGCGACACGCCCGCGCCGATCCTGCCGACCGGAGCGGGCCACGACGCCGGAATCCTCGCCACGGCGGGCGTCCCGAGCGCGATGTTGTTCGTACGCAACCCCACCGGCGTGTCCCATTCCCCCGAGGAGCACGCCGACCAGGCAGACTGCCATGCGGGAGTGGTGGCACTCGCGGACGTGCTGGAGGATCTGTGTCGCTGACCTACTGGTGCGAGCAGGCCTGGTTGCCCGACGGGGTCGCCCACGGCGTCCTCATCGAGGTCGAGGGCGCCCGGATCGCCAGGATCGGGCGGGGGGAGCCCGGCTCGGCCGAGCGGCTGCCCGGCCTGACCATCCCCGGCCTGGCCAACGCCCACTCCCACGCCTTCCACCGGGCCCTGCGCGGCGCCACCCAGCGCGGCAAGGGCGACTTCTGGACCTGGCGCGACCAGATGTACGAGGTCGCGGGCAAGCTCGACCCCGACACCTACTTCCAGCTCGCAAGGGCGGTCTACGCCGAGATGGCGCTGGCCGGGGTGACCTGCGTGGGCGAGTTCCACTACCTGCACCACGGCCCCGGCGGCCGCCCGTACGAGGACAGGAACGTGATGAGCCACGCGCTCGTCCAGGCCGCGCGCGAGGCCGGGCTGCGCATCACGCTGCTCGACACCTGCTACCTGTCCGGCGGCATCGGCGTGCCGCTGTCGGGCACCCAGCTCCGCTTCAGCGACGGCAGCGCCGAGGGCTGGGCGGCCAGGGCCGACGAGCTGGCCGCCGCCTACGAGGGCCAGCACGACGTGGAGATCGGGGCCGCCGTCCACTCGGTGCGCGCGGTGCCGCCCGACCAGATGCCGGTGGTGGCCGAGTTCTCCCACCGGCACGCCGCCCCGCTGCACGCGCACGTCTCCGAGCAGCGCGCCGAGAACGCCGCCTGCGCCGAGACGTACGCCGCCACGCCGGTCCAGATCCTGCACGAGCGCGGCGTGCTGGGCCCGCGCTCGACCGCGGTGCACGCCACCCATCTGACCGACTCCGACGTGGAGCTGCTCGGCCAGTCGGGCACGTCCATCTGCATGTGCCCCACGACCGAGCGCGACCTCGCCGACGGCGTCGGCCCGGCCAGGGCGGCGGCCGACCGCGGCACCCCGATCACGCTGGGCTCCGACGGCCACGCCGTGATCGACCTGTTCGAGGAGGCCCGCGCGGTCGAGCTCGACGAGCGGCTGACCAGCGAGCGGCGCGGCCACTGGAGCGCCGCCGACCTGCTCACCGCCGCCACCGGCGCCGGGCACACCTCGCTCGGCTTCGCCGACGCCGGCCGGCTCATCCCCGGGGCCTGGGCCGACCTGGTCTCGGTCCGGCTCGACTCGGTCCGTACGGCGGGCATCGGCGGCCTGGAGGCCGTGGTGTTCGCGGCGACGGCCTCCGACGTGCACTCGGTGGTCTCCGGCGGCCGCAGGGTGGTCGCGCAGGGCCGCCACCAGCTCGGCGACGTCGGGCACATGCTCTCCGAGGCGATAGGAAAGGTGCGATGACCACCACGCTGATCGACGGGATCGGGCTGCTCTACACCGGCGACCCCGAGCGCGAGGAGATCGCCGACGCGGCGCTGGTCGTCGAGGACGGCCTGGTGGCCTGGGTCGGCCCCGCCGCCCAGGCGCCCGCCGCCGACGAGCGCCTGCACGCGGGCGGCCGGGCCGTGCTGCCCGGGTTCGTGGACAGCCACGCCCACCTGGTGTTCGCCGGCGACCGTACGGCCGAGTTCCAGGCCCGCATGTCGGGGCAGCCGTACACCGGCGGGGGCATCAGGACGACCGTCGCCGCCACCCGCGCGGCCAGCGACGCCGACCTGGCCACGCACGCCCGCGCCCTGGTGGAGGAGATGCTCGCCCAGGGCACCACCACCGTGGAGATCAAGAGCGGCTACGGGCTGTCCGCCGAGCACGAGCGCCGCTCCCTGGAGATCGCCACCACCCTCACCGACGAGACGACGTACCTGGGCGCGCACGTCGTCCCCGAGGGCGCCGACGCCGACGACTACGTCCGGCTGGTGACGGGCGAGATGCTCGACGCCTGCGCCCCCTACGCCAAGTGGGTGGACGTCTTCTGCGAGCGCGGCGCGTTCGACGGCGACCAGACCAGGGAGATCCTGAACGCCGGGATCAAGGCCGGGCTCCAGCCCCGGGTGCACGCCAACCAGCTCACCGAGGGGCCCGGCGTGCGCATCGCCTGCGAGCTGGGCGCGGCCTCGGCCGACCACTGCACCCACCTGTCGGCGGCCGACGTCGACGCCCTCGCCTCCAGTGGGACGGTGGCGACACTGCTGCCGGGGGCCGAGTTCTCCACCCGCTCGCCCTATCCCGACGCGCGGCGGCTCATCGACGCGGGCGTCACGGTCGCGCTGGCCACCGACTGCAACCCGGGCTCGTCGTTCACCTCGTCGATGCCGTTCTGCGTGGCGCTGGCGGTGCGTGAGATGGGGATGACGCCGCTGGAGGCGGTGCGCGCGGCCACGTACGGCGGGGCCCGCGCGCTGCGCCGCACGGACGTAGGGTGGCTGCGTCAGGGGGCCCGCGCGGACCTGGTCGTGCTCGACGCCCCCTCCTATGTCCACCTGGCGTACCGGCCCGGTGTTCCCCTTGTCCACCAGGTGTTTCAGGCGGGTCTCCTCCTTTAGGAGGACGTTCAAGACCCTCCCTCTGGCGTAGCTGTTTAGGGAATCTTTGCTTCCGGCCGGACGTTGGCCGGATATAGGACGCAGCTGCGGAACGAGGTGCCAGGGGATGGCAAGGCCTACGGGGAGTCGCACGCAGGAGCAGCACGTCGCTGACCGCGACCTGCTGGGGACGTATCTGGCCGAGATCGGCCGGGTCCCGCTGCTCACGGCGGAGGAAGAGGTGGAGCTCGCCAAGCGGATCGAGGCGGGCCTGTTCGCCGAGCAGCTTCTTGACAGCGGAGGCTCCGAGCCGCGGATCGGGGACGCGGCCGACGAGGAGCTGGAGCGCCTGGCCGTCTCCGGCCAGCGCGCCAAGGACGAGTTCATCCAGGCCAACCTGCGCCTGGTGGTGGCGGTGGCCCGGAAGTACTCGGGCCGGGGGATGCCGCTCATCGACCTGGTCCAGGAGGGGAACCTGGGCCTGGTCCGAGCGGTGGAGAAGTTCGACTACCGCCGGGGGTACAAGTTCTCCACCTACGCGACCTGGTGGATCAGGCAGTCGGTCGGACGGGCCATCCACGAGCAGGCCCGTCCGGTCCGGCTGCCGACGCACGCCGGGGAGCAGATGACCCGGCTGATGCGGGTGCGCCGCGACATGCTGGCCGAGTTCGACGCCGAGCCGACCGACGGCGACCTCGCCGAGATCCTCGACCTGCCGATCGAGCGGGTGCGCGAGCTGCGCCGCTGGGCCTCCGACCCGGTGTCGTTGCAGCTCGGCGTGGGTGACGAGGACGAGACCGAGCTCGGTGACATGATCGCCGACGAGACCTGGGCCGATCCCGAGCAGCAGGCCATCGACATCCTTGAGCGCGAGCGGCTCGACCAGTGGCTCACCGGCCTGGAGGGCGACACCAGCGAGATGCTGCGCTGGCGCTACGGGCTGGTCGACGGGCGCGAGCACACGCTGACCGAGGTGGGGGAGCGCTACGGCATCGGCCGCGACCGCGCCCGCCGCATCGAGCGCGACGCCCTGGCCCGGCTGCGCCGCATGGCCAACGCCGCCGCCTGACCTTTCTCCGCGTGCCCGGCCCCGCCGCCCGGCCTTCCGGGCGGCGCCGCCGTTTCCGGGCAGTCTCCGGACTCCGGGGGCCCGCCACGGCTTGAGGACGCGGGCTCTGAGGGCCCGCTACGGCTTGAGGACGCGGGCTCTGAGGGCCCGCTACGGCTTGAGGACGCGGCGCAGGAACTCCTCCACGGCGGCCTCCGCCGTCGCCGTGTCGCCGCCCCTGGCGACGAGCAGGGCGCTCTCGTTGACGGCCGCCAGCAGCATGTGGGCGTGCAGGTCGACGTAGTCGTCGGGCACCGCGCCGGTCGCCTGCAGGGCCGCCTTCAGCATGCCGAAGGAGTACCGCTCCTCCATCGCCCGCCAGCTCTCCCAGCCCAGCACCGCGGGCGCGTCGATGAGCACGATGCGCCGGATCACCGGATCGCCCGCCAGCCTGACCCAGGCCAGCGCGCCCGCCAGCAGCGCCGCCGCCGGGTCGGCGATGCCGCGCACCGCCTTGGCGATCTTGACGCCGATGGCCGACTCCGTGGCCTCCAGCACCGCCTCGAACAGCGCGTCCTTGCCCGCGTAGTGGTGGTAGAGGGCGCCGCGGCTCAGCCCCGACTCCTGGAGCACGGTCTCGATCGACGTGTCGTCGTAGCCCCGCTCGGCGAACAGCCGCGTGGCGATGGCCAGGACCTTGTCGCGGGTGGCCGCGCCGCGCTCCGCCTTGAGGTTCATGCCCTCACTCTAGACAAACCGACCAACGGTCGGTAATTTCCTAGACCGACAGTCGGTCTGTAATTGAGAGGAGGCCGGCATGGACGGCATCAACTACGTGGACGTGGGCCAGGGCCCGGTGACCCTGTTCGTGCACGGCGTGGGCACCAGCTCGTACCTGTGGCGCAACGTCATCGCCGAGCTGCGCGACGAGCGCCGCTGCGTGGCCATGGACCTGCCCGCGCACGGCGGCAGCGAGCCGCGCGACGACCTGTCCATCCCCGCGCTGGCCGAGGCCGTGGAGGAGCTGTGCGCCGGGCTCGGCCTGGCGGAGGTGGACCTCGTGGCCAACGACACCGGCGGCGCCGTCGCCCAGGTCTTCGCGGTACGCCACCCCGGACGCCTGCGCTCGCTCACCCTCACCAACTGCGACGTGCACACCAACACCCCGCCGGAGGCGTTCAAGGACACCGTGGAGCTGGCCGCCAGGGGCGAGCTGGCCGGGCTGGTGGCCGCCGTGCTGGACCACCCGGAGCTGCTGGCCGGAACCGCCCTGGGCGCCGGCTACGAGCACATCGACGACCCCGCCGCGCTGGTGGACGCCTACCTGCGCCCGATCCTGGCCGGGCCGGGCGGCGGACGCGCCTTCGAACGCCTGCTGACCTCGATCGACGCCGCGGACATGGTCGCCATCGAGCCGCAGCTCACCGTGCTCGCCGTGCCGACGCTGGTCGTGTGGGGCACCGGCGACGTGTTCTTCGACGTGAGCTGGGCCCGCTGGCTGCGCGACACGATCCCCGGCGTGCGGGAGGTCGTCGAGATCGAGGGCGGGCGGCTGTTCTTCCCCGACGAGCGGGCCGCCGAGCTGGTCCCTCACCTGCGCCGCTTCTGGGGCCGGGCCTAAGCTCTCGATCATGCATGTCGAGACGTTGCGTCGCTATCCGGTGAAGTCGATGCTGGGCGAGGAGATCGCCGAGAGCGAGGTGACCGAGCGCGGCCTGTCCGGCGACCGGGCCCGGGCGGTGCTCGACGTCGCCACGGGGAAGATCGCCAGCGCCAAGAATCCGCGGCTCTGGCGCGACCTGCTGACCCTCGAAGGCGCCCGCGCGCCGGGCGACGAGGAGCTGTCGAAGCTGCTCGGCCGCGAGGTGCGGCTGATCGACGTGCCGCCGGAGGGGGCCGAGCTGGAGCGGTCGGTGCCCGAACGGGTGCTGGCCGAGGGCATCGAGGCGGAGGTGCCGTACACGGTGGGCACGCTCGGCGGGGCCGCGCCGGAGGGCACCTTCTTCGACTTCGCGCCCCTGCACCTGATCTCCACCTCGACGATCGAGCGCATCGGCGAGCTCAGCCCGCGCGGGCACGTCGAAGCCCTCCGCTACCGGCCCAACCTGATCATCAGGACGGAGGCGGCGGGCTTCGCCGAGAACGACTGGGTGGGGCGCGAACTGCACGTTGGAGACGAGGTCGTGCTCCAGGTCATCGTGGCCAGCCCGCGCTGCGCGGTGCCGACGCTCGCCCACGGCACGCTCGGCCGCGACGCCGAGGCGCTGCGCGTGCCGGCCCGGCACAACCGGGTCCAGGTGCTGGAGGCCGGGCTCCAGGCGTGCGCGGGCGTCTACGCGCGGGTGCTGCGCCCCGGCCGGATCGCCCGGGGCGACCGGGTCAGGCCAGCGGGCTGAGGTACTTCTCCAGGTCGTCGAGGATCTTGCCGGCGGCGGTGACGCCGATGCCGGTCATCCAGATCTCGTCGTCCACGTCGTGGGCGTGGCCGGCCTTCACCGCGGCGAGGTTCTGCCACAGCGGGCCGCCGGTCACCGTGGCCTGCGACTTGGCGGCGGCCTCGCCGTAGGCGCTGTAGAAGACCACGTCGCCGTCGGCCTTGGCGATGTTCTCCTGGCTCAGCTTGCCGAAGCGCTTGTCGTCCTGGTCGGCCAGGCGCTGGGCCTCGGGCCGCTGGACGCCGGCGTCGCCGACGACGATGCCGCTGAACGACTCGGGGCCGTACATGCGGATCTCGGTGGGCATGAAGCGCACGATGCTCACCGACAGCTTGCCGAACTTCCCGCCCAGCGCCTCGGCCCGCTGCTCGTAGGCCGACAGCAGCCCGGACGCCTGCTCCTTCTTGCCCAGGGCCTCGGCGTCCAGCAGGAAGTTCTCCTTCCAGGTGACGCCCACCTTCTCGGTGAACACGGTCGGCGCGATCTTGGCGAGCTTGTCGTAGAAGGCGGCCTGGCGGAACTTCGAGCCGAGGATGAGGTCCGGCTTGAGGGCCATGATGGCCTCGATGTTGGGCTGCTGGAGCGTGCCGACCGGCTTGGTGGCCGACAGCGCCGAGCCGAGGTACTCCGGCCAGGTCTGGTTCTCGCCCGCCTGGGCCGCGCCGACGGGGGCCATCCCGAGGGAGACCATCGTGTCCAGCTTGTCGGTGTCGAGCACGACGACCCGCTTGGGGGTCATCGGCACCTTGGTCTCGCCCATGGCGTGCTTGACGGTCCGGGTGGGGCCGGCGTCCTCCGTGCCGGTGGAGGTGCCGCAGGCGGCCAGGGCGAGGACGGGGAGCAGGGCCAGAAGCCGGAGACGCATGAGGGATTCCTTGATCTATTAGGTTAGGCAATCCTAAGTATCTCATGACCGGATCGGCGCGTGTGAAGGGGCCGAAACCTACCCGAAACACCGTGCCGACGAGATTCACCGGCGCGAAACACTGCAGGTCGAGCCACGAAACCCCGGCCGAACACGCTGTGGCCACACGTCACATGTAAGGAGGGTCGCGTCGTGAAGATCGATAGCGGCACCACAGCCTGGATGCTCGCGGCCACCGCGCTGGTGTTGCTGATGACTCCGGGTCTCGCGTTCTTCTACGGGGGCATGACCAGGGCCAAGAGCGTCCTGAACATGATGATGATGTCCTTCGGCGCCATCATCACGGTCACCGTGGCCTGGGTGCTGTTCGGGCACTCGCTCGCCTTCACCGACAACGGCAGCTCGCTGCTGAACAACGTCGTCGGCGGCTTCGACGCCCTGGGCCTGCAGAGCCTGGTGGAGACGGCCACCAAGGACGACGGCACAGGCATGCCGAGCCTGGTCTTCTCGGCCTTCCAGCTGACGTTCGCCATCATCACCGTCGCCCTGATCAGCGGCGCGATCGCGGACCGGGCGAAGTTCGGCGCGTGGATCCTGTTCAGCGTCATCTGGGCCACCGTCGTCTACTTCCCGGTCGCCCACTGGGTGTGGGGCACCGGCTGGCTCAACACCATGGGCATCGAGGACTTCGCCGGCGGAACCGTCGTGCACATCAACGCCGGCGCCGCGGCGCTGGCCCTGGCCCTCGTGCTCGGCAAGCGCCAGGGCTGGCGCAAGGAGCCGATGCGGCCGCACAACCTCACGCTGGTCCTGCTCGGCGCGGGCCTGCTGTGGTTCGGCTGGTTCGGCTTCAACGCCGGCTCCGAGCTGGCCGTGGACGGCACCGCCGGGCTGGCGTTCATGAACACCCAGATCGCCACGGCGGTCGCCGCGGGGGCCTGGCTCGTCGTGGAGAAGCTGCGCGACGGCCACGCCACCAGCCTCGGCGTCGCCTCCGGCGCGGTCGCCGGCCTGGTCGCCATCACGCCGGCCTGCGGCTTCGTGGACCCGTGGGCCGCGATGGTCATCGGCCTGGCCGCCGGTGCCGTGTGCGCCTACGCCGTGGGCCTGAAGTACCGCCTGGGCTTCGACGACTCGCTCGACGTGGTCGGCGTGCACCTGGTCGGCGGCGTCATCGGCGCCGTCTCGCTCGGCTTCCTGGCCGCCTATCCCTTCCTCGACCAGCAGAGCAAGGGCCTGTTCTACGGCGGCGGCCTCGGCCAGCTCGGGCTCCAGGTGCTCGGCCCGGTCGCGATCGGCGGCTACTCGTTCGTCGCCACCTGGATCGTCGGCAAGCTCATCGACAGGACGATGGGCTTCCGCATCTCCGCCGAGGACGAGCTCACCGGCATCGACGTCACCACGCACGCCGAGACCGGGTACGACCTCGGCACGGTCTACGCCTCCGGCGTGACCACCCCGAACGGTCCGCTCACCCCGGCTCCGGCACCCAAGAAGGTGGAGGCATGAGGCTCATCACCGCGATCATCAAGCCGTTCAAGCTCGACGACGTCAAGGCGGCGCTGGAGCAGTTCGGCATCAAGGGCATGACGGTCAGCGAGGCCAGCGGCTACGGCCGCCAGCGCGGCCACACCGAGGTCTACCGCGGCGCCGAGTACCAGGTGGACCTGGTGCCGAAGGTGCGCCTGGAGGTGCTGACCGAGGAGGACGACGCCGAGGACGTCATCGACGTCATCGTCAAGGCGGCGCACACCGGCAAGATCGGCGACGGCAAGGTCTGGTCCGTGCCCGTCGACACGGCCGTGCGCGTACGCACCGGAGAGCGAGGGCCGGAGGCCCTGTGAGAGGAGAGGCGCGCTCGTACGCCGCGGCCCGCAAGGAGCGGACCGCGGACACCGACCGCTGGCTCAAGGACCTCTTCAGGACGGCGAGCGACGGCGACCAGGTCTCCCTGGTCGCCGTCGGCAGCCTCGGCCGCGGCGAGCCGGCCCCCGGCAGCGACCTGGACCTGGTCCTGCTGCACGACGGCCGGGCCGATGTCGCGCGGATCGCCGACCGCATCTGGTACCCGATCTGGGACTCCAGCGTCGGCCTCGACCACTCCGTGCGGACCGTGGCGGAGGCCGTGGCCGTGGCCAGGCAGGACCTCAAGGCCGTGCTCGGCCTCATCCAGGCCAGGCACGTAGCCGGCGACCCCGACCTGACCCGGAGGGCCAGGGAGGCGGTGCTGGCCGAGTGGCGGGCCGACTCGCGGCGCAGGCTGGGCGAGCTGCGCGCGTCGGCCGACCGGCGGGCGCAGGTCAGCGGCGAGCTGGCCTTCCTCCTCGAACCCGACCTCAAGGACGGCCGCGGCGGGCTGCGCGACGTCCAGGCGATGCAGGCCGTGGCGGCGGCGTGGGTCGCCTCGGCGCCGGGACCGCGGGCCCGCGAGGCCCACGAGTTCATCCTCGACGTGCGGCACGCGCTGCACGTCGTCACCGCGCGCGGCGCCGACCGGCTGGTGCTCCAGGAGCAGGACGCGGTGGCCGGGCTGCTCGGCCTGCTGGACGCCGAGGCCCTCATGCGCCGGCTCGCCGAGGCCGGCCGGACCGTCTCCCACGCCTTCGACGCCACCTGGCGCACGGTTGACAGGCTGCTGTCAGGGCCGGTCCCGCGCGGGCGCCGTCCGCTGGCCGACGGCGTGGTGGAGCACGGCGGGGAGGTGGTGCTCGCCAGGGGCGCGGACCCGCGCAAGGACCCCGTCCTGGTGCTGCGGGCCGCCGCCGCGGCGGCCGGCTCCGGGCTGCCGCTGGCGCCCGCCACGGTGTCCGTCCTGGCTGCTCAGTCGGCTTCGATGCCGGTGCCGTGGCCGGAGGAGGCGCGCGACGCGCTGGTGTCGATCCTCGGCGCGGGACGGGCCGCCGTGCCGGTGTGGGAGGAGCTCGACCAGGCGGGCGTGCTTGTCAAGCTGCTTCCTGACTGGGAGCGCGTGCGGCACCGTCCGCAGCGCAACCCCATCCATCGCTTCACCGTCGACCGGCACCTGATCGAGGCCGCCGCGAACGCCGCCGGCCACGCCCGCGAGGTCTCCCGTCCCGACCTGCTGCTGATCGGCGCGCTCCTGCACGACATCGGCAAGGGCTGGCCGGGCGACCACTCGGCGACGGGCGAGGTCGTGGTGCGCGACATCGCCCGCCGCATGGGGCTGCCCGCCCGCGACGTCGAGACGCTGGCCACGGTCGTCCGCCACCACCTGCTGCTGCCCGAGACCGCCACCCGCAGGGACCTCGACGACCCGGTCACGATCGAGAAGGTCGCCGCCACGGTCGGCTCCCGCGAGGTGCTCGACCTGCTGGCCGCGCTGGCCGTCGCCGACGGCAACGCGACCGGGCCGGCCGCCTGGAACGCCTGGAAGGCAGGGCTGGTCGCCGACCTCGTCCGCCGCGTGAGGTCCGTGCTGTCGGGCGCGCCGCCGCCCAGGGCGCCCTCGATCCCGCCCGAGCAGGCGGCGCTGGCCCGGCACGGCGGCGGCGCGGTGCGCGTCAACGGCGGCGCGGTCACCGTCGTCGCGCCGGACCGGGCCGGGCTGCTGTGGAGCGCCGCCGGGGTGCTGGCCGCCCACCGGATGGTCGTCCGCTCGGCCTCGGCCGCCTCGGCGGGCGGCACGGCGGTCATCGAGTTCGCCGTCGTGCCCGAGTACGGCTCGCCGCCCGACCCCGCCACCCTGGAGGCCGACCTCCGTCTCGTCCTTGCCGGCCGTCTTGACATCGAGCAGCGGCTGGCCCGCCGGACCAGGTCCGTGCGGCCGCCGCGGGTACCTGTGGCTCCACCTCGGGTGACACTGGTGGACGACGCCTCCGCGACGGCCACCGTGGTGGAAGTCAGGGCCCATGACAGGCCGGGGCTCCTGTGGCGCATCGGACGGGCGTTCGGGGAGTGCGGTCTTGACGTGAGAGCCGCCCGCGTGGAGACTCTCGGCGCGGAGGCGGTGGACGTCTTCTATGTCGTGGACCGCGCCGGTCGCCCCCTCAGCGACAGCGCGCAGCGAGCTCAAGTCCACGATCAGGTGCTGGCCGCACTGCGATAACCAACAGTGAACAACTGTCGGTCACATATGTAACGATTGTGTCCGAAATGCCTGTTAAGTCGGATGCTGCGGATACCTTGTGGACGGCTTTGACACCCGTCGTTGAACGGGACGATTGAGGGGTAGCGAAAGCAGTGATCACGGGGAACTCCGACAGCGGCCATGCCGCGAGGCGGGACCGCGGGAAGCGGTCGCTGCCTCGCCTCGGCCTGCGCAACTGGCGCGTGAGATGGCGTCTGACGGCGCTCATCCTCGTGCCCACCATCGCCGGCGTCGTGCTCGGGGGAGCGCGTGTGGTCGGCTCGGTCCAGAGCATCGGCGACTACGACCGCACGGCCACCGCGGCCGAGCAGTCCGGCCGGATCCGGGACCTGGTGCAGGCACTCGGCCTGGAGCGTGACACGGGGGGCTGGATCGGCGCCTATCCCAAGTTGCGCAAGTCGAAGGCCGGCGAGCTCGCCGAGTACAAGGCCGCGGTGGACAAGCTGGTCACCAGCGTCCGCGCGGACCTCGACACCATGGACGAGTCCTACGGCGAACGCGTCGTGAAGGCCGCCGGCCAGGCCAAGTACGACCTCAACCGGCTGTCCAAGATCCGCGCCGAGGGCCAGGCCGACACCATCCGGTACGACTTCCTCACCGACACCCTGCTCAAGCTGCACGACGAACTCGCGCTGCTGTCGGACGACTCCCAGATCATCGGCCACTTCCGCGCCCTGAGCGCGCTCGCGCAGGCCAAGGAGGAGATGTCCCGCCAGCGCGTGCAGCTGCTGAAGAACTCCTACAACGTCGAGCGCGTCGACGCCAAGGAGGTCGAGCGGTTCATCGCCTCCAACGCCCGCGAGCAGAGCGACATCGCCACCGTGGGCGCCGAGGCCGGCGTCGAGATCGGCCTGCAGCTGTCCAAGCTGCTGACCGGCAAGAACGAGTACGTCAACGTCCAGCTCACCAAGGCCCGCGCGGTCACCCTGGCCAGCGGCCGGGCCCCGGGCGTGCGGATCGCCGACAACCTGATCTCCTCCCGGTCCAACGCCCGCGAGCAGTGGTTCAACGACAACAAGGTCGCCATCGGCGTCCTGCACGAGATCGAGAAGGACCTCGCCGACAAGGTGAACCTGCGCAGCCAGGAGCTGCGCGAGTCCGAGATCCGCAACGCCATCATCGCCGGTGTGCTGATCCTGGCGCTGCTGCTGGTCGTGCTGCTGCTCACCGTGGCCATCGCCCGTTCGATGGTCGGCCCGCTGCGCCGGCTGCGCACCGAGGCCCTGGAGATCGCCGGCTTCCGGCTCCCCGACGTGGTCCGCCAGCTCCGCGTCTCGGGCGAGGCCAGCACCGACGTCCGCCCGATCGAGGTCGAGGGCCAGGACGAGATCGGCGAGGTCGCGCGGGCCTTCGACCAGGTCCACCGCCAGGCCGTGCGCCTGGCCGGCGAGGAGGCCGAGCTCCGCAGCAACATCAGCTCGATGTTCGTCAACCTCTCGCGCCGCACCCAGACGCTGGTCGAGCGGCAGATCTCGCTGATCGACGGCCTGGAGAAGGGCGAGCAGGACGGCGGCCGCCTGGCCGACCTGTTCAAGCTCGACCACCTGGCCACCCGCATGCGCCGCAACTCCGAGAACCTGCTGGTCCTGGCCGGCCACGAGGCCACCCGCCGGCGCAGCCAGCCGGCCAAGCTGGTCGACGTCGTGCGCGCCGCGCTGTCGGAGGTCGAGGGCTACGAGCGCGTCCAGGTCAAGGTCCACCGGGCCACGTCCGTGCAGGGCAGCGCCGCCAACGACCTCGTCCACCTGGTGGCCGAGCTGGTCGAGAACGCGATCCAGTTCTCCCCGAGCAACTCCCAGGTCCTGGTCTCCAGCAGCCTCATCGAGGGCGGCGGCGCGCTGCTGTCGGTGAGCGACTCCGGCATCAGCATGACCGAGGAGGAGCTGGCCGAGGCCAACCGCCGCCTGGCCGAGCCGCCCGTCGTGGACGTGTCGGTCTCCCGCCGCATGGGCCTGTTCGTGGTCGGCCGGCTGGCGCTGCGCCACGGCATCCGGGTGCAGCTGCGCAAGGGCGAGGGCGAGGGCCTGATCGCCATGGTGCTGCTGCCGCCCACGCTGATCGCCGACAACATGCAGCAGCCGCTGCCGCAGCGCCCGGCCTTCGGCGGCGGGACCGTGCCGCCGCCCGCGCCGAACGGCTCGTTCCGGTCGTTCGGCAGCTTCGACTCGGTCGAGGCGAACGGGGCCAGGCCGGCTCCGGGCGCCCCGGCCAGGTTCGGCACCGGACCGTCGGCGCCCGCCGCGCCCGCCATGCCCGCTGCGCCCCCGGGGGCCTTCGACAGCGCGGCCGCCGGGCCGCCGTCCTTCGACAGCGCGCCCTCGGGGCCGCCGTCCTTCGACAACCCGCCGCCGGCGCCCAGGCACGGGCTCGGGGCGTTCAACTCCGACCCGGGCCGTCCGGTCAACGGCTTCACGGCCGACACCGACGGCGGCTCCTACCGGCGGCAGCCGTCCTCGTTCGACTCCGGGGCCTACCCGTCGTTGCCGTCGGGCACCGGCTCGTTCCCGTCGTACCCGGCGAGCGGCAACGGGGCGTTCCCGACGCCGCCGCCGTACGCGACGAACTACGGGACGAACGACGTACGCCGTCCCGATCCGGCGCCCTCGGTGGACGTCTCGCCGATGGAGCTGGAGCAGGAGGAGTTTCTGCCGATCTTCGCGTCGGTGGAGTCCGCGTGGTTCCGCAGGCCGCCGGGGGAGCCGGCGCCCGAGGCGTCCTCGTCCGGCGAGAACGGCGGTGAGGCGAGGCCCGCGCAAGCCGTACCCTCTGGGGAGGAAGCGTGGCAGACGGCCGCGGACGCCGGTTGGCGTGCGGCGGCCAAAGCCAGCGAGCCCAGCCTCGGCGGCGTGACCGCCGCGGGGCTCCCCAAGCGCACCCCCAAGGCCAATCTGGTCCCCGGCACGGCCAGCCAGCCCGCTCAGCAGCAGGCTCAGCAGTCGCCGCCGCCGGCGCCGCCGGTCTCAGCCGACCGGATGCGCAGCCGCATGGCCAGCTACCAGAAGGGTGTGCGACGGGGCCGCCAGGAAGTACGTGGACAGGAGGAACAGAGTGAGTAAGCGTCCCGCTGGGGAGGATGCGTGACAACGCTGAGCCATGAGGCCAACCGCTTCGACTGGCTGATCACCGACTTCGTGCGCAACACTCCGGGGGTCGCGCACGCCGTGGTCGTCTCGGCGGACGGCCTGTGCCTGGCCGCCTCCGAGGGTTTCCCGCCGGACCGGGCCGACCAGCTCGCGGCGGTCTCCGCCGGGCTGCTGAGCCTGACGGTCGGCGCGTCCAGGGTGTTCGAGGGCGGCGCGGTGTCGCAGACCGTCGTCGAGATGCAGCGCGGGCTGCTCCTGGTCATGGCGATCAGCGACGGCTCCGTGCTCACGGTGCTGGCGGGTCCTGATTGTGACATGGGGCTGGTGGCGTACCAGATGACGCTGCTGGTAGACAGAGCGGGACAGGCGCTCACGCCGGCCCTGCGCGCCGAACTCCAGGCCGCCAGGACCCGGTGATGTGATGGAACTGATGGGAGAGGGCCGTGTACGGCAGTGACGGGACCGGGGACGACGAGCCCCTGTTCCGTCCTTACGCGGTGACCGGCGGCCGTTCCGAGCCGCGGTATCACCTCGCGATGGAGACGCTGATCTCGTCGATGTCGATCCCGGACGACGAGATGGCCATGCTCACCCCCGAGCAGGAGGCCATCATGCAGCTCTGCAGGACGTTCCGGTCGGTCGCCGAGATCTCGGCCCTGCTCCGCGTCCCGCTGGGCGTGGCGAGGGTGCTTGTGGCGGACATGTCAGACGAAGGTCTCGTCCGCCTGCACCAGCCACGCCTCAGCCAGGGACAGCCAGACCTCAACATGCTCGAAAGGGTGCTCAGTGGACTTCGCAGGCTCTAGCCCCGGCCTCACTTCGACGAAGATCGTCGTCGCTGGTGGGTTCGGCGTCGGCAAGACGACGTTCGTGGGGGCGGTGTCCGAGATCCTCCCGCTCACCACGGAAGCGGTGATGACCGACGCGTCCGCGGGCATCGACGACCTCGGGTTGACGCCGAACAAGCAGACCACGACCGTCGCCATGGACTTCGGCCGGCTCTCGCTCGACCGCGACCTGATCCTGTACCTGTTCGGCACCCCCGGACAGCACCGGTTCTGGTTCATGTGGGACGACCTGGTCCGCGGCGCCATCGGCGCGGTCGTGCTGCTCGACACCCGCCGCCTGGCCGACAGCTTCCCCGCCATCGACTACTTCGAAGAGGCCAAGCTGCCGTTCGTGGTGGGCATCAACGGCTGGGACGGGCAGTTCCCGCACACCGACGACGAGGTGCGCGAGGCGCTGGCGCTGGGCTCGCACGTGCCGATCGTGCGCACCGACGCGCGCAACCGCGAGTCGGTCAAGACGACGCTGATCTCGCTGGTCGAGCACGTCGTACGGCTGCGCGCGGCCCCCGTCCGCTAGCCGCCGACCGCCCACGGGGCGCTCTCCAGCGAGTTGAGCACGGGCACCAGCGCCTGCTCCTCGTCGTCGAAGTGGCTCTCCAGCTCGGCGGCGAGGCGTTCGATCGCCGCCGGGTCGCTCGCGGCACGCAGCTCCTCCACCAGCGCCGCGATCACCTCGTGCCCGCGGCGCAGCCGGTCGAGCGCCTCCTTCAGCTCCGGGCGCACGCCCTCCAGGTGCGGGAACGCCACCCGGTCCTCGCCGGAGTGGTGGAAGCTCAGCGCGTCGCAGAAGGTCAGGCAGTGTGCCCGCAGGTCGTCCGTGACGGCACCGCCCGCGCGCAGCGCCGCCAGCTCGCCCCTGAACCAGTCGTGCACCTTGACCAGCTCGTCCCCGAAGGCCCGCACCCGCTCGTCCATGTCACTATCCTTTGCCCAGACGACGACAAATTAGCTTTGCAAACAAAGCTAATTTAGACAGCAAGGTATTGGTGATGTCAACCGACGGCTTGAGCGTGGACGAAGGCATCAGGACGCTGCTGCTCCTGATGCCGCGCATGGTGGGCCGGGCCAAGCGGCTCAAGGTGCCCGAGGCGCTGCGGTCGCTGTCGCTGGCCCCCCGGCACCTGTCGCTGCTGGCCTACCTGCTGTTCGACGGCCCGACGACGGTCAACGAGCTGGCCGGGCGCCTGGAGGTGGCGCCGGCCACCGTGAGCCTGATGGTGGGCGAGCTGAGCAGGAAGGGCGTGCTGGAGCGCCGCGAGGACGACGCCGACCGGCGCCGCACGATCGTCAGCATCGCCCCGGCCCACCAGCAGGCGATCACCGAATGGCTCGGCTACGGCGCCACGGCCTGGCGGGCCGCGCTCGACCCGCTGACGCCGCAGGAGCGGCAGACGTTCGTGCGCACCCTGCTGGCCTACGAGCAGGCGTTGTCAGCCCGCTGACCGGCTGTCGACCAGCACCTCGACCCCGTCGAGCACGCGCTGGAGGCCGAACTCGAAGGCGTGCTCGGGGCTGTAGGCGGCCTGCAGCGCCTCCCCGGCCGCCTGGCCGACGCGCGAGGCCGTGGGGAACATGGCGGGGTCGGAGATCCGGCTGAGGAAGGGCGCGTGCGCGGCCCACCACTGCATGTCGGTCATGCCGGTCTGGCTCTCGGCCTGGGCGGCCTCCACCGCCCCCCGCGCGGTGCCGTGCACGAAGCCGGTGACCAGCGTGATCACCGAGTCCATCTCCAGGTCGGTCAGGCCGATGCCGTCGATCGCGCGCAGCTCGTAGTCGTACTTGGCGGTGACGTTGGGGCCGAGGACCGGGCGGCTCGCCGCCACCTGGAGCAGCCACGGGTGGCGCAGGTAGAGGGCGAAGTTCTCGCGGGCGATCAGCTCCAGCCGGGCCCGCCAGCCGCCCGGCACGTCCTCGGGGCGGGCGGTCTCGCCGTAGACGGTGTCGAGCATGACGTCGAGCAGCTCGGGCTTGCCCGGCACGTACGTGTAGAGCGACATCGTGCCGACGCCCAGCTTCTCGGCCACCCGGCGCATGGACAGCGCCGCCAGGCCCTCGGCGTCGGCCACGTCGATGGCGGCGCGGACGATGCGCTCGACGCTCAGCTCGGGCTTGCCCTTGCGGCTGGCCCGTTCGCTCGTCCGCCACAGCAGCGCGAGGCTGCGGGCCGGGTCGCCCTTGCCCGGGTATTCGACAGTCACCCTCGTACGGTACACCGTACGGTTGCGTGCGTCGATCGTATGCCGTACGGTACGGCGTACGCTTCAATAGGGAGGTGGCCATGTCCGCAGTGCTCGCCCAGGGCCTGCGCAAGACCTACGGCTCGAAGACGGCGCTCGACGGCATCGATCTCGACGTGCCGGAAGGCACCGTCTACGGCCTGCTCGGGCCCAACGGCGCCGGGAAGACCACCGCCGTCCGCATTCTCACCACGCTCCTTCGCCCCTCGGCCGGCCGGGCGGAGGTGGCCGGGTTCGACGTGACGGCCGAGCCGCGCCGGGTCCGCGCCGCCATCGGCCTGGTCGGCCAGCAGACGGCCGTGGACGAGATCCTGACCGGCCGGCAGAACCTGGAGCTGTTCGGCCGCCTCTACCACCTGAGCGCGCCGGCCGCCCGCGCCAGGGCCGCCGAGCTGCTGGAACGCTTCGGCCTGACCGGGCACGACGGCCCGGCCAAGGAGCTGTCCGGCGGCCTGCGCCGAAGGCTCGACCTGGCCGCCAGCATGATCCTGGCGCCGCCCGTCCTCTTCCTCGACGAGCCCACCACCGGTCTCGACCCGCGCAGCCGCGCCGGGATCTGGGACGCGGTGCGCGAGCTGGTCGCGGGCGGCACGACCGTGCTGCTGACCACCCAGTACCTGGAGGAGGCCGACCACCTCGCCGACCGGGTCGCGGTGATCGACTCCGGCCGGCTGGTGGCCGAGGGCACGCCGGAGGAGCTGAAGTCCAAGCTCGGCGGCGACCGGCTCGACGTGGTGATCAACGACCCGGCGCGGCTCGACGAGGCGGCAGCGATCCTCTCGGCGGCGTCCGCGGGCCCCGCCGAGATCGACCGGGACACCCGGCACGTCAGCGCCCCGGTGGCCGACCGGGTCAGCGCGCTCACCCGGGTCCTGCCCGCGCTGGCGGCGGCCGGCATCGAGGCCGCCGACGTCGCGCTGCGCCGGCCGACCCTCGACGAGGTCTTCCTGAACCTGACGACCGCGGGAGGCGATCGATGACCGCACTCAGATGGGCGCTGGCCGACGGCTGGACCGTCGCCCGCCGCGACCTGATCCACTGGGCCAACCAGCCCATGACGGTGGTCTTCGGGGTGCTCTTCCCCGTGGTGATCACCCTGGCCTTCGGCTACCTGTTCGGCGGCGCGGTCGAGGTGCCCGCCGGAGCCGACTACTTCGCCTTCCTCATGCCCGGCATGTACGGCATGACGATGCTCTTCGGCCTGAGCTCCACCATGATCGCCGTCTCCTCGGACGTCTCCAAGGGCGTCACCGACCGGTTCCGGTCGATGCCCATGGCGCCCTCGGCCGTGCTGGTCGGGCGGGCCGTGGCCGACCTGCTCAACTCGGTCCTGATCCTGGGCGGGCTGCTGCTGTGCGGCCTGGCGGTGGGCTGGCGGCCCGCCTCGGCCGGGGGCGCGCTGGGCGCGATCGGCCTGCTGCTGCTCCTGCGCTTCGCCCTGCTGTGGGCGGGCATGTACCTCGGCCTGCTCACCCGCGACCCGGGCGCGGTGGTCGCGATCCAGACGCTGGAGTTCCCGATCGGCTTCCTGTCCAACGCCTTCGTCGCGCCCGGCACCATGCCCGGCTGGCTGGGCGCGATCTCGGAGTGGAACCCGCTCTCCTCCACGGTCGCCGCCGCCAGGCAGCTGTTCGGCAACCCGGGCTGGGGCGGCGACTCGTGGGTGGCCCAGCACGCCGTGACGATGGCGGTGCTGTGGCCGGCGGCGATCACCGTCGTCTTCTTCGTCCTGTCCGTCCGCCTGTACCAGCGGCTGGACCGGTAGACCGGCTCAGGCGTGGCGGTGGAAGGCCGTGGTGTCGGGGGCGAGGGGGGTGTTGCCGAGGATCAGGTCGGCGGACTTCTCGGCGAGCATCATGACCGGGGCGTAGATGTTGCCGTTGGTGACGTACGGCATGGCGGAGGCGTCCACGACGCGCAGGCCGTCCAGGCCGTGCACGCGCATGGTGCCGGGGTCGACCACGGCCAGGTCGTCCACGCCCATCTTGCAGGTGCACGACGGGTGGAGGGCGGTCTCGCCGTCCTTGGCCACCCAGGCCAGGATCTCCTCGTCGGTCCGGACGTCCGGGCCGGGCGAGATCTCGCCGCCGTCCAGGCCGGACCAGGCGGGCTGGGACAGGATGGCGCGGGCGTGCCTGATCGCCTCCACCCACTCGCGGCGGTCCTGCTCGGTGGAGAGGTAGTTGAAGCGCAGCGCGGGCTTGGCGCGGGGGTCGGCCGACCGGATCCGCACCGAGCCGCGGGCGTCGGAGTACATCGGGCCGATGTGCACCTGGTAGCCGTGGCCGCCGGCCGGCGCCGAGCCGTCGTAGCGCACGGCGATCGGCAGGAAGTGGAACATCAGGTTCGGGTACGCGACGTCGTCGTTGGAGCGGATGAACCCGCCCGCCTCGAAGTGGTTCGTGGCGCCGGGGCCGCGCCGCAGGAACAGCCAGTCGGCGCCGATGAACGGCCGCCGCCACATCGCCAGCGACGGCTGCTGCGAGACCGGCTGCGTGCAGGCGTGCTGGACGTAGACCTCCAGGTGGTCCTGGAGGTTCTCGCCGACGCCCGGCAGGTCGTGCACCACCTGGACGCCCACGGACTCCAGCAGCGCCTTCGGCCCGACCCCGGAGAGCTGGAGGAGCTGCGGGGTGTTGATCGCGCCGCCGCACAGGACGACCTCGCGCGCCTCGATGCGCTCGCCGCCGCACTGGACGCCCACCGCCCGCGTCCCCTCGAACAGCACCTTCTCCACGTGGGCCCGCGTCCTGACCGTGAGGTTGGGACGGCGGCGCACCGGATGCAGGTAGGCGCGGGCCGCGCTGAGCCGCCGGCCCCGGTGGACGTTGCGGTCGAAGGCGGCGAAGCCCTCCTGGCGGTAGCCGTTCACGTCGTCGGTGAGGGGATGGCCGGCCTGCTGGACGGCCTCGAAGAACGCCTCGAACAGCGGGCCGCGGGCCGGGCCGCGCTCCAGCTTCAGCGGGCCGTCGCCGCCCCGGAAGGGCGAGCCGGGGTCGGCCAGGCAGTTCTCCATGCGCCTGAAGTAGGGCAGGCAGTGGGCGTAGTCCCAGGTCTCCATGCCGGGATCGGCGGCCCAGCGCTCGTAGTCGAGCGGGTTGCCGCGCTGGAAGATCATCCCGTTGATGCTGCTGGAGCCGCCCAGGACCTTGCCACGCGCGTGGTAGATGCGCCGGCCGTTCATGTGCGGCTCGGGCTCGGACTCGTACTTCCAGTCGTAGAACCGGCTGCCGATGGGGAACATCAGCGCGGCCGGCATGTGGATGAAGACGTCCCAGAGGTAGTCCGGCCGGCCCGCCTCCAGCACCAGCACGGACACCGACGGATCGGCGCTCAGCCGGTTGGCCAGGGCGCAGCCGGCCGAGCCGCCGCCCACGATGACGAAGTCGAAGCTCAACGCGGGATCCAGTCCTTCCACACGATCTTGTTCTCCTCCACCCACTGCCGGGCGGCCTGCTCGGCGGTCTTCCTGCCGTTGATCATCTCGGCGGCCACGGCGTTCTGGTTGTCGTTGGTCCAGGTGAAGTTGCGCACCAGCTCGTACGCCTTCCCGCCGCGCTCGGCGAACCGCCTGCTGACGATCTTGTCCAGCAGGTACGGCGGGTAGTCGCAGGCGACCTTGGCGGGCACGTCGTCGCACCCGATCGCGTACGGGGGCAGGTTGACCTTGACCAGTTTGACCTTGGTGAACAGCCATTGCGGTTCGTAGAAATACATGAGCAGGGGCGTGCGGGCGCGCGCCGCCGTCTGCGCGGCCTTGATCAGCGCGTCCTCGCTGCCGGAGTAGACGACCTTGTAATCGAGGCCGAGGTTCTTGATGAGAACCTCGTCGTTGGTGACGAATGTCGGGTCCCCGTCGAGCACCTGACCCAAATTTCCGGTTTTGGAGGTCCGGAATAGGGGCGCGTACTTGTTCAGGTTCCGGTAGTCGGTTATGTCGGGATATTTCTTGGCCATCCACTCGGGGACGTACCAACCGATCACGCCTTTGTTGCCGGTGAGCCCGGCCGACAATGCCACCTTCTTCTGCTCGATGTAGATCTTCTTCAGGTCGTTGTGTCCCCAGTTCTCGACGATCACGTCCACCTTGCCGGATTCGAAATCGCCCCAGGATTTCTTCTCCTCCATCCGGCGCGTGCTGACCTTGTAGCCCAGCTCGTGTTCGAGCAGGTAGGCCAGGACGGCGGCCTGGGCCTCGTACCCGGCCCAGGCGTGCACGTCGATGTTGACCGTGCCCCTGGCCGCGACCCCGGTCTCGGGGGCGCCGCCGGAGCAGGACGTCAGGAGCAGGGCCGCGAGCAGCGGCCCGGCCAGCTTCTTGGTTCGCATGAGAGATCTCCGCGACCGCGTCTCCGCCGGCGCCCGGCCGGAGGGGAGGCGGTCAAGAGGGGTCACTTGGGGAGCCAGGCCTGCCACTTGGCGGTGTTGGCCTCGACCCACTTCTTGGCGGCCTGCTCGCCGGTCAGGCCGTTGTTGGTCATGTCGTTGGCGACCGCGTTCTGGTCCTCGTTCGTCCAGCTGAAGTTCTTGACCAGCTCGTACGCCTTGCCGCCGGTGTCGGCGAACTTCTTGCTGACGATCTTGTCGAGGTCCAGCTCGGCGTAGTCGCAGGCGACCTTCTTGGCGTCGGCGTCGCAGCCCTCGGTGTACGGGGGCAGGTTCACCCGGGTCAGCTCGACCTTGTCGAACAGCCAGTGGGGCGTCCAGAAGTAGAACAGCAGCGCCTTCTTCTGCGCCTGCGCCTGCTCGGCCGCCTTGAGCAGGGCCGCCTCGCTGCCGCCGGTCACCACCTTGTAGTTCAGCTTGAGGTTCTTGACCAGGGCCTCGTCGTTGGTGACGTAGCTCGGGTCGCCGTCGAGGAGCTGGCCCTTGCCGCCGGACTCCGACGTCTTGAACAGGTCGGCGTACTTGTTCAGGTTCTTGTAGTCGGTGATGTCGGGGTACTTGTCGGCCATCCACTTGGGCACGTACCAGCCGATGACGCCCTTGTTGCCGGTGGAGCCCGCTGAGAGCGCGACCTTCTTCTCGTCGATGAACTTCTTCTTCAGGTCCGGATGGCCCCAGTTCTCGATGATGACGTCCACGTCGCCGGTCTCGAAGCCCTCCCAGGCGACCTGCTCCTTGATCTCGGGGAGCTGCACGTCGTACTTGAGCTCGTTCTTCAGCAGGTAGGCGACGACGTTCGCGCTGGCCTCGTAACCGACCCACGGGTTGATCGCGATCTTGACGGTGCCGGTCGTCGCCGCGCCGGAGGCGGCGCCGGCCGACGGGGCGGCGGAGCTGGGGGAGGTCTCCACCTTGGCGCCACCGCCGCAACCCACGGCGGTGAGGCCGACAACGAGCAGGCCTGCGAGCAGGCGAATCTTCATGTGCGCTTCCTCTTTCGGGGGGAAGGGCGCCTGTCGGCGCCCTGCGTGATGCGGTCGAGCATGACTCCGAGCAGGACGGTCGCGATGCCCGCCACGAAGCCCATGCCGAAATCCGTGCGCTGGGAGAAGCCGACGACCACGTCGTAGCCGAGCGCGCCCGCCCCGACCAGGCCGCCGACGACGACCATGGCCAGCGTCATCACGATGCCCTGGTTGGCGGCCAGCAGGATGGCCCGCCGCGCCATCGGGAGCTGGACCTTCCACAGGAGCTGGCCCGGGGTCGAGCCGGCCGACGCGGCCGCCTCGACGACCGTGCCGGGCACGCCTCTGATGCCGTCCTCGACCAGGCGCACGACAGGCGGCACCGCGTAGATCACCGAGGCGAAGATCGCGGTGAACCGGGTCGTCTCGAACAGGGCCAGCGCCGGCAGCAGGTAGACGAACGCGGGCATGGTCTGGGCGGCGTCCAGCAGCGGGCGCTGGACGGCCGACCAGCGCGGCGAGCGGGCCGCGGCCACCCCCAGCAGCAGGCCGACGACGAGGGTGACGAGCACCGCCACCGCGACCGTGGTCATCGTCTGCATGGCGTGCTCCCACACGCCGAGCAGCGCGATGGCCAGCAGGCAGCCGAGCGCGGTCAGCGCCGGGCGTATCCCGCTCACCCGCCAGGCCAGGGCCAGCACCGCGAGGGCGACCAGCCACCACGGGGCGGAGGTGAGCAGGCCCTCCAGCGGGTTGAGCAGGAAGGCCGAGGTCACGTCCTTGACGAACGTCGTGACCGGGTACCAGGTCGTCTCCGCCCAGCGGACGGCGTCGTTCACCGCGCCGGCGAAGGAGACCGTCAGGCCGTCGGGCCAGCCCGCGGGCAGCGCGAGCCCGGCCGCCACGCCCGCGACCGCCAGCCCGGCCGCTACCACCAGGTCCGGCCGGCCGAGCGCCGCGTGCGCCTGGCGGCGGGCCACCGACATGAGCATGCGGTCGAGCACGACGGCCATGACCACGATGGCCAGGCCCGCCGGGAGCATCATGCCGACCTGGGCCCGCGACAGGCCGCGGATGATGTCGCCGCCCAGGCCGGGGGCCGAGATCAGGTTCGCGATCACGACCATCGACAGCGCCATCATGATGGTCTGGTTCACCGCCAGCGCCATCGTCGGGCGGGCCAGCGGCAGCTGCACCTTGAACAGCGTCTGACGGCGGGTCGCGCCGAGCGACGCCGACGCCTCGACCGCCGTGGCCGAGACCCCCTCGACGGCCAGCGCCGTGATCCGGATCGCCGGCGGGATCGAGTAGATCATCGTCGCGATCGCCCCGGCCGGCGCGCCGATGTGGAAGAACAGCACGAGCGGCGCCAGGTAGGCGAACGTCGGCATGATCTGCATGACGTCCAGCACCGGCGTCAGCACCCGGCGCACCCGCGCCGACAGCCCGGCCCAGACGCCGAGCGGCACGCCGACCGCCAGCGACAGCAGCACCGAGGCCGCCACCAGCGCCAGCGTGTCCACGCTCGACTGCCACAGCCCGAGCACCCCGAACGCGCCCACGCCCGCCGCCGCCAGCAGCGCGATGCGCCAGCCGCCGGCCAGCCAGGCCAGCGCGGCCAGGACGCCGATGAGACCGGGCCAGTTCAGGGCGGTGAGCGCGGTCTGGAAGAAGGTGTAGACGCCGTCGACGAACAGCCGGACGTAGTTGAGGAAGTACAGGAAGAGCGGGCTCTCGTTGCGGTGGTCGTCGATCCATTCGCGCAGGTCGGTGACCGCCAGGAACTGCGGCGCCTCCTTGTCGTGCGGCAGCGTGCCGGTGCCGCGGAAGACCAGGTACGCCACGGCGAACAGGACCGCCACCCCGGCGGGACCGGCCCATCTGGGGATCTTGAGCCTGGTGGGGGCGCTGACCGCGGTGGTGCTCACGCGCCTGCCCTCACCGCGGCGTCCGCGCCGGCCAGGAAGGACAGCAGGTCCACGCGGTCCACGACGCCGGTCAGCTCGCCGCCGTCCATCACCCGGATCGGGCGGGAGGAGGCCGAGGCCGCGGCGATGGCGTCCTTGACCAGGGTGGCGGCGGGGAGCTGGGGGCCGTCCAGCGGCTCGCCGGGCTCGGGGGCGCGGCAGATCCAGCGCAGCGTCAGCACGTGGCTGCGCGGCACGTCGCGGACGAAGTCGGCCACGTAGTCGTCGGCCGGCGCGCCCACCAGCTCCTCGGCCGTGCCGAGCTGCACGATCGAGCCGGCCCGCATGATGGCGATGCGCTCGCCCAGCTTGAGCGCCTCGGACAAATCGTGGGTGATGAACACCATCGTCTTGCCGACCTCGCGGTGCAGCCGGATCACCTCGGTCTGCATGTCGCGCCGGATCAGCGGGTCGAGCGCGCTGAACGGCTCGTCGAACAGCATGACCTGGGGATCGACGGCCAGCGCGCGGGCCAGGCCGACGCGTTGCTGCATGCCGCCGGAGAGCTGGTCGGGGTAGGAGCCGGCGTACCCGTCGAGGCCGACGAGGGTGAGGATCTCGGCGGCCCGCGCGTGCCTGGCGGCCCTGGGGGTGCCCTGGATCTCCAGGCCGTAGGCGACGTTGTCGATGACCTTGCGGTGCGGCAGCAGGCCGAAGTGCTGGAAGACCATGCTGACCCGGTGGCGGCGCAGCTCGCGCAGCTTGGCGGGGGAGGCGTGGCCGACGTCCTCGCCGCCGATGCTGATGCGGCCGGCGGTGGGCTCGACGAGCCTGGTCAGGCAGCGGACGAGGGTGGACTTGCCGCTTCCCGACAGGCCCATGACGACGAAGACCTCGCCGGGGCGCACCTCGAAGCTCACGTCGCGGACGGCGGCGGTGCAGCCGGTCTTCTCTCGCAGAGCGGCGGGGTCGAGGTGTCTGTCCTCGCTGTCCAGCACCTTTTGCGCCCTGGATCCGAAGATCTTCCAAAGCCCTTCGACGCTGATAGCCGCGCTGTCGGGAGAATCCCGCACCCTCGCCTCCTCGATTGCCGGGGCTCAACATATGCGGTGAATAACGCAAATCTCAACGCTGTGACCTGGGAGAGACCTGGCTGCTCCTCCCGTGTTATGCGCTTGGAACGCGCTAAACGCCCATATGTGGACATATGAAGGTATAGAGGGTTATTTCTGGTTGGACGGAAGGCAAGATGGGGCTCCAGCTTTCGTCCCACTGGGCACAGAAGTTGAATTACGCACCGATATGTGCGGCTGGCCACCTCCGCTTAGGATGTGTTCCAATTACCCGCACTTGCTGATTTCTCCCAAGGGCCACAGCCCTGACAAATACGCCGATTCGGGCGAGGTGCGTTCGGTGACAACACAGCTGGGCGAGCGGCAGGCCGTCGAAGGCAACTGGCGCCTGCGCAATTGGCGCGTACGTGCGCGCCTGGTCGCCCTCATCCTGGTGCCGACCGCCGCCGCCGTGCTGCTGGGCGGCGTCCAGGTGCTGTCCTCGACGGGCGCCGCCGCCGACTACGACCGGACGAACCGATTAGCCGTGCTGTCGGAGCAGGTGGGCGACCTGACCCACCAGGTCGCCGGCGAGCGGGCCAAGACCGCCTGGTACATCGCCAGGAACCGGCCCGTGAACGGGCTCGGCGGCGTCCGGTCCCAGATGGACCAGGTGGACGTCGCCATCAGGGACGTACGCGGCACCGCCCAGCAGATCCTGGCCGACGTCGAGGGCCGTACCGCCGACCAGATCGAGAACATGCTCAGCCGCCTGGACGACCTGACCTCGCTGCGCGAGCAGGCCATGGACGCCGACCTGCTGCCCGGCCCGGCCGTCGACCTCTACACGACGGTGATCGGCGACCTTCTCTCCATCCACACCGAACTGATCAAGGGCAGCTCCGACGACGAGCTGTTCCGCCAGACCCGCATGCTGGACGGCCTGGCCAGGGCGAAGGAGAGCGTCTCCTACCAGCAGGCGCTGCTCACCACCGTCCTCGTCGAGGGCGCCTTCGGCCAGGACCAGCTCAAGCGCTTCCTCGGCGAGCTGTCCGCCGAGACCGCCGAGCGCAAGGGCTTCGCCGCCGAGGCCACCGCCGACGAGCGCCGCTTCTTCGACGAGACCGTCAACGGCCGCAGCGCCGACCGCATGCTGTTCCTGCGCGAGCTGGTGCTCATCAGGGCCTCCGCCTCGCTGCCGCTGCGCGGGCTGGACCTGGCCAAACGCGACGACGCCAAGGAGTGGTTCGACGCCTCCAACGTCGTCGTGGACTCCATGCGCAAGGTCGAGCAGCGCCAGGCCGCCGGGATCGTCGCGCGCAGCGCCACGCTCAGCGCCGAGGAGCAGCGGCGGGCGCTGGTCATCGCGGGGGCGGTGCTCGCGCTGCTGGTCGCCGTCCTGCTGATCACCACCGGCGTGGCCAGGTCGCTGGTCCGGCCGCTGCGCAGGCTGCGCGGCGAGGCGCTGGAGATCGCCGGGCGCCGCCTGCCGGACTTCGTCCAGCACCTGCGCGAGTCGCGCGACGGCGCGGTCGACGCCGAGGTGCCGCCCATCGGCATCTTCTCCAAGGACGAGGTCGGCGAGGTCGCCCGCGCCTTCGACGAGGTGCACCGCGAGGCCGTCCGGCTGGCGGGCGACGAGGCGCGGCTGCGCTCCAACGTCAACGCCATGTTCGTCAACCTGTCGCGGCGCAGCCAGACCCTGGTCGAACGGCAGCTCACCCTGATCGAGCGCCTGGAGCGCGGCGAGCGCGACGACGAGCGCCTCGGCGACCTGTTCAAGCTCGACCACCTGGCCACCCGCATGCGCCGCAACAGCGAGAACCTGCTGGTCCTGGCCGGTCAGGAGGCCGCGCGCAAGTGGAGCGAGCCGGTCGAGCTCATGGACATCGTGCGCGCGGCGCTCGGCGAGGTCGAGAGCTACGACCGGGTCAGCGTCCAGGCGCAGTCGGACGTCGCCATCGCCGGGCAGGCCGTCACCGACGTGGTGCACCTGCTGGCCGAGCTGGTGGAGAACTCGGTCTCGTTCTCCTCCAAGGACACCAAGGTGATCATCTCCAGCAGCCGCATCGACGGCGGCGGGCTGATGGTCTCGGTGACCGACAACGGCATCGGCATGACCCCCGAGGAACTGGCCGAGGCCAACTGGCGGCTGGCCCACCCGCCGGTCGTGGACGTGTCCGTGTCGCGGCGGATGGGGCTGTTCGTGGTCGGGCGGCTCGCGCTGCGGCACAGCATCAAGGTGCAGCTCCGCCGCCAGGACATCGGCGGGCTGACCGCGATGGTGCTGATCCCGGAGATGCTGCTCGCCGCGGTGCCCGGCGCGGTGGCCGGGCCCCTGCACGGCTCGATGGCCGCGGCCGCGCACGCCCCGGCCATGTCCGCCATGGGCCGCCCGGACCAGGTGCGCCCCGAGCGCTTCCAGAGCCCCGCCCCCTTCCGAAGCGCCGACCCCTTCCAGAGCGCCGACCCGTTCCAGAGCGCCGACCCCTTCCACAGCGCCGAGCCTGTCCAGAGTGCCGACCCCTTCCACAGCGCCGAGCCTGTCCAGAGTGCCGAGCCCTTCCACAGCGCCGAGCCGTACGCGCCGCCCACGGCACCGATGCCCGCCTACGGGCACCCGTCGTTCGACCCCATGCCGGCCGCGTCCGAGTCGTCGTGGTTCACCTCGTCCGCCTCGCAGTCGGTCGAGCAGCCGGAGCCGTCCGGCGGGTCGTACCCGTCGTTCGCCACCGGGCCCCAGCCGGCCGGGGCCGAGCCGGCGGCCGGGAGCGAGTTCCTGCCGATCTTCGCCTCGGTCGAGGAGAGCAGCTGGTTCAGCAAGGCCGCGCCGACCGCCGACCGGCGGGACCCGGCCTGGTCCTCGCCCGCCGACCAGGGCTGGCAGGCGGCGAACACGACCGCCGAGCCCGCCCAGGGCGGCACCACGAACTCCGGCCTGCCCAAGCGCACGCCGCGGGCGAATCTGGTGCCGGGCGCCGCGGTTCCCCAGCCGCCGCCCGCGCCGGTTCCGCCGCCGTCCCCCGACCGGCTGCGCAGCCGGCTGGCCAGCTACCAGCAGGGCGTGCGCAAGGGCCGAGCCGAGCTAGAGGAGGACTGATGAAGGAACTGAGCCAGGGGGCCAGGGACATCAACTGGCTGGTGAGCGCGTTCGTCGAGGAGGTGCCCGGCGTGGCCCACGCCGTGGTCGTCTCCGCCGACGGCCTGCCGATGGCCTTCTCCCGCGGCTTCCCCAAGGACCGCGCCGACCAGCTCGCCGCCATCGCGGCCGGGCTGGTCAGCCTGACGCAGGGGTCGGCGCGGGTCTTCGAGGGCGGCGGCGTCACGCAGACCCTGGTGGAGATGGAACGCGGGCTGCTGCTGGTGATGTCGATCAGCGACGGGTCGTGCCTGGCGGTGCTGGCCGCGCCGGACTGCGACATGGGCCTGGTGGCGTACCAGATGACGATTCTGGTCGAACGCACGGGGCAGGTGCTGACCCCTGCCGTACGGGCGGAGTTGTCATCCGCGCGCCCCTGGTGATGGGAGTGGACGTTGGCATCGTGGCATGACGGGGAGCCGGAGCCCCAGCGCAGCTCGCTGGTGCGCATGTACGCCGTCACCGGCGGCAGGACGGCGCCGCGCACCGGCCTGGCCATGGAGGCGCTGGTCTCGTCGGCGACCTCGGCCCGGCTCGGCATGACCTACACCCGCGAGTACCGCGCGATCAGCGAGCTGTGCCGCCAGGTGCGCTCGGTGGCAGAGATCTCCGCGCTGCTGGCCGTGCCGCTCGGCGTGGCGCGGGTGCTGGTCGCCGACATGGAGGCCGACGGGCTGGTCAAGGTCTACCAGCCGCAGCTTGAGGCCGGGCTGCCGGACCGCAGGCTGCTGGAGAGGGTCCTGAGTGGACTTCGCCGGCTCTAGCCCAGCGCTCACCTCGACGAAGATCGTCGTGGCGGGCGGGTTCGGCGTGGGGAAGACCACCTTCGTCGGCGCGGTGTCGGAGATCGTGCCGCTGACGACCGAGGCCGTGCTGACGGACGCCTCCTCCGGCATCGACGACCTCGCGCACACGCCGGGCAAGTCCACCACCACGGTCGCCATGGACTTCGGCCGCGTCTCGCTCGAACGCGACCTGATCCTCTACCTGTTCGGCACGCCGGGCCAGCACCGGTTCTGGTTCATGTGGGACGACCTGGTGCGCGGCGCGATCGGCGCGGTCGTGCTGGTGGACACCCGCCGCCTGGCCGACAGCTTCCCGGCCGTCGACTACTTCGAGGAGGCCGGGCTGCCCTTCGTCGTCGGCCTGAACGGCTGGGACGGGCGGTTCCCGCACGTGGAGAGCGAGGTGCGCGAGGCGCTCACGCTCTCACCGCAGGTGCCCATCGTGCGCACGGACGCCCGTGCCCGCCAGTCGGTCAAGAACACCCTGATCACGCTGCTCGAACACGTGATCGGCGCCCGCCCCTACTGAGCGTTCCACCAGTAGGCGGCCACCAGCTCGGCCACCAGCGTCTCGGTGAGCAGCGCCACGCCGGGGTCGTCGTCGTGCGCGTAGCGGATCGCCGCCGCCGCGTCCTTCACCTCGCCGCCCACGGAGATCACCGTGGAGCCGCGCTCGCGCACCCAGTCCATGGCCTGCTCGTCGTAGCGGGAGCCGGGGAACAGCAGCGCCCGGTAGTCGAGGGTCTTGGTGAGGTAGACGTCGACGTGCGACCAGTCGCCCGCCTCGCAGGCGTCGGCCGCGCGGCGCGGGCCCTCGCGGAACATCAGCGCCGACTGCTCGGCCGACGACAGCCGCTCGGCGGGGGCGATCGTGTAGACGCCGTGGGGCCCGTCGAGGAGCTCCATGGTCAGCGGGAGCCAATCGTCGCGGCGGTCCAGGAGGTCGCGGGTGGCCTCGGCGGCCCGGGTGAGCAGGGCGGGCAGGTCGCCGCCGGCCCCGGCGAGCCGGGCTTCGAGCGCCAGCAGCAGGGCCAGGGTGTGCTGGAACGTCCGGCAGGCCACGCCGCCGCGCTCCTCGCCCGCCTCCATGGGGACGACCAGGTCGGCCGCCTCGGTGACGGGCGAGCCGGGCACGTTGGTGATCGCGGCCACGTACGACGGGCCCCCGGCGTAGCGGGCGAGGGCGTCGAGGGTCTCGCGGCTGCCGCCGGTGGCCGAGATCGGCACGACCAGCGTGTCCGGCCCGGCCGGGTAGGTCGCCGCGGCCGAGGCGTAGTCGGCGTAGGCGTCCACGCCGGCCGCGCGCAGGCGCAGCGCCGCCACCCCGGCGGCGTACCGGGAGCTGCCCATGCCGAGGAACAGCACCCGGCGCACGCCCTCGGGCAGCCCGGCGAAGGGGTCGGCCGCGCGCAGCCCGTCGGCGAGGGCGGCCAGGGCGGCGGGCTTGGCCTCCAGGTCGGCCAGGTAGAGCTCGGGATTCACGGCAGGTTCTCCTCGGGGTACCAGGTGCGCAGCACGCCCATGGGGGCGTAGCGCCAGCGGGGCAGGTGGCGGGCGGCGTAGATCAGCTCGCGGCACTCCTGCTCGACCTCGAACGGGCGGATCAGGGTCTCGTCCAGCAGGTCGGACCGGCCGAGGCCGGACAGGCGGTCGCGGTAGGCGTCCAGCAGGCCGGCCCGGGACCGCGCCGCCCAGGCCGCGGCGTGGGCGGGCGGGGTGCCCCGGCGCCTGACGGCGACCTGGGCCACGTGCTCCAGGCTCGTGGTGAGCTGGGCGACGTCCCTGGCGGCCGGCTGGCGCACGCCGGTGTCGGCCACGGTCGGGTTGCCGTCGAAGTCGATCACGGCGTAGCCGTCGCGCCACCGCAGGATCTGGCCCACGTGCAGGTCGCCGTGGATCCTGATCGCCGGGCCCGCGAAGCCGGCGCGCAGCGGCTCCAGCTCGGCGGCCAGGGCGCCGGCCCGCGCGGCCAGCCACTCGCCGTCGGCGCCGCCGGTGAGGGCCAGCGCCTCGGCCAGCGCGTCCGCGGCCCGCGCCGCCGGGTCGGCCTGCCGCGCGGACGAGCCGCCGGGCAGGGTGGACAGCGCGACGTGCAGGTCGGCGGCCAGCCGGCCGAGCTCGCCGGCGAACCGCGTGCCGCCGGACTCGGCCTCGTCCACGCACCACTCCCAGCCGTCGCGCGCCTCGGGCAGGTAGCCCGTCACCAGCGCGAGCAGCTCCTCGCCGGCGTCCGAGGCGCGGGTCAGCGCCAGGTACGGGGGCGCGGTGCCGGTGAAGCCGACCTCGACGAGGTGGGCGAAGATCTCGGGCGTCGGGTGGGGGAGCGGGACCGGCGGGGCCAGCCACTTGACGACCATCCGCTCGTCCACCACGACCGAGTGGTTGGTCTGGTCGACGTGCGGCCCGAAGCCGCGCTCGGCGGCCGTCGCCGCGAGGACGGGAAGGTCATGGAACCGGCGGACGGCGAACGGGGGCGGCGGGTCGTGCGCCAGCGCCCGCAGCAGGCTCGTGGACAGGCCGTGATCCCGGTCGGAGACGGGCTCCACCGCGAGGGCGGCGAGCCGGGGCGCAATTGAATCCCAGTTCAACAGATTGACCATGGTTCCCGATCGACGTGTGGAAGGAAGTCTCGCTCAAGTTGATATCCGCTGCAACTTCGCCCTCTTCTGAGCCCGTCCGCGCATTAGGGGAAAAGCGCCCGCCGCCGGTCAGGAGGGTACGGACCCGCCCCCGGTGCTCACTCCGGCCTCCCGGGCGAAGCCTTCACTGACGGGCCGGGCGCCACGTGCCGGCGACCGGCATCCCGCTTCGGATGGATCCCGATCCTTCGCCCGTTTCCTGAGCACCCGCCAGGGATCGCGCGCTCCCGAGCCGATAGATTACGGCTGGGAGAGATGGCGCGAAGAGCGCGGCCCAAAGGCGGTCCGTACGCGAGGTGAGAGGTCCCTCACGGACCGGGATGAGGCGACTCCGTTATTGAATCTCGATTCAACACTCTGATCAAACTTCCTGGTAGCAATGTCGGGAAAAGTCTTGCTCATGTTGATTTCTGCTGCAACACTCCTGCTCTGGTCTGCCGTGTCCAGTAAGGTCGCGCGACCCCTCAATCCTCAGCACCAGAAGGAGTAGCGGCCGTGTCCCGTAACCGGTTCACCCGTCGTCTTCCGGCCGCCGTGGCGGTGGCCGGCCTCGCGCTAGCCGTCGCGGCGTGCGGCGGCGGGTCGTCGAGCAGCTCAGACGGCACGACCGCGGCCAAGGCCGAACAGCTCCAGCCCAACGCCGACCTGACCAAGCAGTCGCTCCAGGTGACCGTCTGGCCGGGCTACACCCCGGAGGAGCTGCCCGAGAAGGTCAAGCAGCAGCTCAAGGTCAAGGAGATGGGGATCACCAACCACGACACGAACGAGCTGGCGATGGCCAAGCTGACCGCCTCCGGCGACAGCGGCATCGACGTGGCGTTCGTGTCCGGCCAGTACGCCCAGGCGCTCAACGCCCAGGGCCTGCTGGAGCCCATCCACGCCGAGCTGATCCCCAACCTGGCCAATCTCTACCCCGAGGCCACCCAGCTCTCCTACGACAAGGGCAACAAGTACTCGGTGCCCTACACCTGGGGCACGACCGGCATCTGCTACCGCAGCGACCTGGTGAAGACGCCGCCGACGAGCTGGAACGACATCCTCAAGCCCGCGTCCTGGGCCGAGAAGAAGGTCACCATGATGACCACCGAGCGCTGGCTGGTCCTGCCCGCGCTCAAGGCGCTCGGCTACTCGGTCAACACCGAGAAGGACGAGGAGATCGCCAAGGCCAAGGAGCTCCTGGTCTCGCAGAAGCCGCACCTGCTGCGCTACGACGACACCACCTTCGGCGACCGGCTGAAGTCCGGCGAGGCCATCATGGTCGAGGCGTGGGACGGCTGGTGCCCGACCACGGACGAGAAGCAGAACATCAAGTTCGTGGTGCCGAAGGAGGGCAGCGACCTCTGGGTGGACACCATGGTGATCATGAAGTCCTCCAAGAACAAGGAGGCGGCCCACGCCTTCATCAACATGATCCTCGACCCGGAGATCCACCGCTGGGCGGCCGAGAACATCAACTACAAGGTCCCCAACAAGGCCGCCATGGACAAGGTGACCATCCCCAAGGGCTCGCTGCTGGACATCAAGCCGGCGGAGCTGCTCAACGGTGAGTCGATCATCGACCTGGGACAGGCGTCGACCAAGTTCAGCCGCCTGTCGCAGGAAGTCACGGCCGGATAGTCGTTGGTGCAGTGAGATCCGAGGTCAAGGCCCGGCCGGTGTCCCGTAAGCGGGGTCGCCGGCTGGGCGCGTTCGTTTTCCTTTCGCCAGGTCTGACGTACCTGGTCGTGCTCCTTCTCGTGCCGCTGGCGCTGGTGCTCAGCTACACCGTCTTCCAGCGGGGGCGCTTCGGGGGCATCGTCTACGAGTTCACGCTGGAGAACTTCCAGCGCCTGTTCGATTCGCTCTACCTGAACGTCGTGGGCGACTCGCTGAAGATGGCGACGATCGCCACCCTGATCGCGTTGCTGCTCGGCTACCCGACGGCGTACCTGATCGCCCAGCTCCCGTCGAAGTGGAAGACGATCGCCCTGGTGGCGATCGTGCTGCCCTTCTGGACGAACTTCATCATCCGCGTCTACGCGTGGATCATCATGCTCAGCAGTCAGGGGCTGCTCAGCTCACTGCTGGGCAAGGAGATGGAGCTGCTGTACACCCAGGGCGCGATCGTCACCGGGCTGCTCTACTCGTACCTGCCGCTCATGGTGCTGCCGTTGTACTCATCGATCGAGAAGCTCGACCCGCAGTTGCGCGAGGCGTCGGCGAACCTCGGGGCCTCGGCGTTCACCACGTTCCGGAAGGTGACGCTGCCGCTGACCCTGCCCGGCGCGCTGACCGGGGCGATGTTCGTGTTCGTGCCGAGCTTCGGCAACTTCGTCATCCCCGAGATGCTCGGCGGCAACAAGTCCATCATGGTGGGGAACCTGATCCGCAACCAGTTCCTGGTCGCGCGCGACTGGCCGTTCGGCTCGGCGCTGGTGCTGGCGCTGATCGCGGTGCTGATCCTGCTGCTGCTCGTGCAGGCGTGGGCGGCCCGCCGTGCGTAGACCCAAGCTGCTGTACGTGCCCTTCTGGGCGACCTACGCCTTCCTGTACGTGCCGATCATCGTCCTGGTCGTCATGTCGTTCAACTCCGGCAAGTCGGCCTACACCTACGAGGGCTTCAGCCTGAAGTGGTACGGCGAGCTGGCCGCCGACGAGAAGATCAGAGAGGGCCTGGTCAACACGCTGATCGTGGCCGCGGGCTCGACGGCGATCGCCACCGTGCTCGGCACGCTGCTGGCCGTCGGCCTGGCCCGGTACACCAGGTCGAAGATCCTCGACGCGATCTCGCTCATGCCGGCCGTGCTGCCCGACCTGGTGCTCGGGATCGGGCTGCTGGTCCTGTACGCCATGATCAACACTTTCCTGGCCCAGTGGGACGCCCAGTTCGCGCTCGGCCTGCCCACGGTGACCATCGCGCACGCCGTGTTCTCGATGGCGTTCGTCGCGGCGGTGGTGCGCACCCGGCTCACCAACGCCGACACCTCGCTGGAGGAGGCCTCGCGCGACCTGGGTGCCGGGCCGGTGGTCACGTTCATGAAGGTCACGCTGCCGCAGCTGGTGCCGGGGATCGTCGCCGGGGCCCTGCTGGCGTTCACGCTGTCGCTGGACGAGTTCGTGATCGCCTTCTTCACGATCGGCAACGCCGAGCCGACGCTGCCGATCGTCATCTACTCAATGGTTCGTTTCGGGGTGACCCCGAAGATCAACGCGCTGGCCGCGATCCTGCTCCTCGTGAGCTTCACGGCGGTGATCGCCGGGCAGCGGATGACCAAGATCGGGAAATCACGTGCTCAGGATTGACGGGGTCACCCGCAGGTTCGGTGACGTCACCGCGCTCGACGGCGTCTCGCTGGAGATCGAGCAGGGCGAGTTCTTCGCCCTGCTCGGGCCCTCCGGCTGCGGCAAGACCACGCTGCTGCGCATCATCGCCGGGTTCGAGACGCCGGACGCCGGCGCGGTCACGCTCGACGGCGAGGACCTGCTGTCCAAGCAGCCCAACCGGCGGCCGATCAGCCTCATGTTCCAGTCGTACGCGCTGTTCCCGCACATGACCGTGGCCAAGAACGTGGCCTACGGCCTGGAGCGGGAGAAGCTGCCCCGGCAGGAGATCAAGCAGCGGGTCGGCGAGGTGCTGGAGACCGTGGGCCTGTCGGCGCACGCCTCGCGCAAGCCCGCCCAGCTGTCCGGCGGCCAGCGGCAGCGGGTCGCGCTGGCCCGTTCCATCGTCAAGCGGCCGCGGCTGCTGCTGCTCGACGAGCCGCTGTCGGCCCTGGACAAGAAGGTCCGCGCGGACATGCAGCTGGAGCTCAAGCGGCTGCAGAGCGAGGTGGGCATCACCTTCGTGGTCGTCACGCACGACCAGGAGGAGGCCATGTCGCTGGCCGACCGCATCGCGGTCTTCGACAGCGGCACCGTGCGCCAGGTGGACGCCCCCGTGGCCCTGTACGAGCGCCCGCGCTCGCCGTTCGTGGCCGACTTCGTCGGGGCGAACAACCTGTTCGAGGGCGTCTGCACCGGCCTGGACGGGATCAAGAGCGAGGAGTTCGGCATGCTGGCCGGCACCCCGCTCGAAGACCTGGCAGCCGACAGCAAGGCGCTGCTCGCGGTGCGGCCCGAGAAGATCGAGCTGGCCGACGAGAACGCGGCGCGGGGCCTGAAGGGCAGCGTCCTGGACGTGAGCTTCTACGGCGGCGTCTCGCACATCTCCGTGGACGTGCCGGGACGGGCCAAGCCCGTGCTCGCCGCGGTGCAGGGGGCGAGCACGGTGCAGCCCGGCGCCAAGGTGAAGGTGCGCTGGGAGGCCCAGGACGCCGTCATCATGGCGGTCGATCAATGAGCCAGGTCGTTGCCCGTCGCCGCCCGCGCGTACGACAGGATCAGCTCGGCCGCCTCGTCGGGGCCGATCAGCGGATGCCTGGCGGTGATGCGGTAGCCGTAGGCGTCCTCCAGGGCCACCAGGTTGCGCGCGACGGTCACGGAGTCGGCCGTCAGCCGGAAGACCCCGAGCGCGGCCCCGGTGTCCAGGATCGCCTGGTACATCGAGACCTGGCGGTCGTACAGCGAGGTGAGCAGCACGCCGTAGACCCGGTTGCGGCCCGCGGCGCCGCCCAGCTCGTTGAGCAGGCGGACGTCGGGGTCGAGCGGCCCGGTCGGCAACCCCGACCGGATCGTGACGACCAGCTTCTCGACCGGGTCGGTGAAGTCGGCCAGGCGGCGCATGCGCAGCTCGTAGAACCGCTCCATGCCCGCGTGCTGCGCCTCGACCAGCAGTTCGCCCAGGTCGGGGTAGTGGTAGAGCACGGCTCCGGAGGTCAGACCGGCCTCCTCGGCGACGTGCGAGAGCTGTACACCGTCGATGCCGTGGCGGATGATGGCTCGGCGCGCGGCCTCGATCAAGTCGATGCGCCGGTCACTACGGCTTTTGCGCTGGGCCACGACCACCACCCCCCGTGCGTTTGGTCACCATTCAGATCGGCCGTGACCATAGTGCACTTAACTTGCGCTTCACGCTAGATGAGTATTTGAATTCCTCTTCAATTTGACGAGTTCCCCCGGAGTTCACGATGTCCCTCACCATCCTGTTCATGCCAGAGAGCGCGTACGGCCCCACGAACAACTGCATCGGCATCGGCGACATTCTCCGCCGTCGCGGGCACCGCGTCGTCTTCGCCGCGGAGTCGTCCTGGAAGGGCAAGCTCGAAGCGCTCGGCTTCGAGGAGGACCTCGTCGACCTGGCGCCGCCGCCCGAGAACGCCGAGGAGCAGGACGCCGGCCAGTTCTGGAAGGACTTCATCCGCGAGACCGCGCCGGAGTACCGCAAGAGCACGCTGGAGCAGCTCGACACCGTCACCAAGCCCATCTGGGACTCCCTCATCGACGGCGCCAAGTACTGCGAGCCGCAGCTCAAGGCCATCATCGAGCGCGTGAACCCGGACGTGATCGTCGAGGACAACGTGATCACGTTCCCGGCGCTGCTCACGGCGGGCAAGAAGTTCGTCCGCATCGTCTCCTGCAACCCGCTGGAGGTGCGCGGCGAGAACGTCGCGCCGGTCTTCTCCGGCCTGCCCGCCGACGACCGCTCCGGCTGGGACGCCTTCCGCGCCGAGTACGAGCGCACCCACCGCGAGATCTGGACCGCCTTCAACGAGTGGTGCGTCGAGCAGGGCGCCGCCCCGCTGCCCGACCTGGACTTCATCCACGAGGGCGACCTGAACCTCTACGTCTTCCCCGAGATCCTCGACTACACCGACGCCCGCCCGCTCGGCCCGAGCTGGCACCGGCTCGACTCCTCGGTGCGCGAGACCGACGAGGACTTCACGCTGCCCTTCCAGCGCAACGACGGCTCGCTGATCTACTTCTCGCTCGGCTCGCTCGGCTCCTCCGACGTGGAGCTGATGCAGCGCGTGATCGACATCCTGGCCGGCACGCGGCACCAGTACATCGTCTCCAAGGGCCCGCTGCACGAGGAGATCAAGCTCGCCGACAACATGTACGGCGCCGAGTTCCTGCCGCAGACGAAGATCATCCCCCTGTGCGACCTGGTCATCACGCACGGCGGCAACAACACCACCACCGAGGCGGCGCACTTCGGCAAGCCGATGATCGTGCTGCCGCTGTTCTGGGACCAGTACGACAACGCCCAGCGGGTGGACGAGCTGGGCTACGGTGTCAGGCTTTCGACCTACACCTTCACCGACGAGGAGCTGACCGGCGCCGTGGAGCGCCTGCTCGGCGACACCGAGATGCGCGCGAGGCTCGCCGCGGCGGGCGAGGAGATCCGCCGCCGCGACGGACTGCGCAAGGCCGCCGACCTGATCGAACAGCTCGGCCAGTAGGGATTTCGAGGACTTTCCATGCGTGAACTGATCAACCCCGCCACCGGCCTCCCGTGCGCCGAGATCGCGGACACCCCGGTGGCCGACGTGGCGGCGGCCGTCCGGACCGCCCGGGGCGCGTTCGAGGAGTGGGCGCAGACCACCCCCGCCGAGCGCCAGCGGCTGCTGCTGCGCCTGGCCGACCTGGTGGAGGCCGACGCCGAGGAGCTGACCCGGCTGGAGGTGGAGGAGACCGGCAAGCCGGCGGCCGTCTTCAGGGACGGCGAGCTGCCCTTCGCCGTCGACAACCTGCGCTTCTTCGCCGGCGCCGCCCGCTCGCTCGAAGGGTCGGGGGCCGGGGTGTTCAGCGCCGGTTACACCTCGGTGCTGCTGCGCCGTCCGGTCGGGGTGGTGGGGTCGATCGCGCCGTGGAACTTCCCGTTCGTCATGGCGGTGTGGAAGGTCGGCCCGGCCGTGGCCGCCGGGAACGCCGTGGTCATCAAGCCGGCGCCGCAGACGCCGCGGACGACGCTGCGCCTGGCCGAGCTGTTTGCCAAGGCGGGCGCGCCCGAAGGGCTCGTCCAGGCGGTCACCGGCGACGCCGAGGTCGGCCAGGCGCTGGTGACCGACCCGGGCGTGGACATGGTCAGCGTCACCGGCTCGACCGGCACCGGCCGGGCGGTCATGACCGGCGCGGCGGCCACGCTCAAGCGGGTGCACCTCGAACTCGGCGGCAAGGCGCCCGCCCTGGTCTTCCAGGACGCCGACCTGGCCGAGATGGCCCGCGGCGTGGCCATGGGCGCCACGTACAACACCGGCCAGGACTGCACCGCGGCCACCCGCGTCTACGTCGCCCGCGAGATCTACGACGACGCCGTGGAGGCCATCCGGGCGACGCTCGCCGAGATCACCGTGGGCGACCCCTGGGACCCGGCGACCGACATCGGCCCGCTGATCTCGGCCGCCCACCGCGAGCGCGTGCACGGCTTCGTCGCGCGCTCGGGCGGACGGATCGTGCACGGCGGCGCGCCCGTCGAGGGCCCCGGGTTCTTCTACCCGCCGACGCTTGTGACCGATGTCGCACAGGACAGCGAGATCGTCCAAGGTGAACTTTTCGGACCGGTCCTTGTGGCGCTGCCGTTCGACGGCGAGGACGAGGCCGTCCGGCTGGCCAACGACACCCCCTACGGGCTGGCCTCGTCGGTGTGGTCGCGCGACGTCGCGCGGGCGATGCGCGTGTCGCACCGGCTCGACGTGGGCGTGACCTGGGTGAACGATCATCTGCCGATCGCCAGCGAGGCGCCGCACGGCGGCGTGAAGGGCAGCGGGTTCGGCAAGGACATGAGCCAGGAGGCGGTGCAGGAGTATTCGGTGACGCGTCACCTCATGGTCAAGCACGCGGCGCCCGTGGAGCGGGATTCGTTCCGGCCCGCCTGAAAACGTGTACGGCGATATGACGCCCAAAGTGTCGCTTTGGGTGCATTTAGTGGGAAATGTGCGGTTGGCCGTCTGGTACGGACTGTGTTCCAATTACCCAGCCGGACAGAATCCCATGCGCCACACGCGTGTCTGATTTCTTTCGAGCACGTACCGGCGAGAGGTAGCGAGAGTCAGTGAGGACGGAAAACCCCAGGCACACGAGGTCAGGGGAGTACACAGGCGGAAGGTTCCGGCTGGGGAACTGGCGTGTGCGCTCGAGGTTGATCGCGCTGATCCTCATCCCCACCATCGTGGGCGTGCTCCTCGCGGGCGTGCAGCTCGCCAACGCCATCGGGACGAGCTCCGAGTACCGCCGGCTGACCCAGGTCGCCGAGCTGGTGCAGCGCATCGGCGGGCTCAACCACGAGCTGGCCAAGGAGCGCACGCTCACCGCGTGGTACGTCACCGACCAGTCGAAGGCGGGGCGTTTCGTCCAGCTCAAGACCCAGCGCGCGGCCGTCGACGCGGCCAAGAAGAAGGTGCTGGCCTCGGCCAACGCCATCGACGCCGCGCACTCGGCCCGTATCCGCGACGGCGTGGAGAACATGCGCCGGTGGCTCACCGGCCTGGACAGCCTCCGCACGTCGATGGTGGCCGAGGGCGTGCCCCCGCGAGCCGCGATCACCACGTACACCACCATGATCGGCGTCTTCTCCGCGATCCAGGGCGACCTGGGCGACGGCGTGAACGACGACGACCTCCAGGGTGACGTGGCCGCCCTCGGCTCGCTCCAGCGGGTCAAGGAAGAAGTCTCCAGGCAGCAGGCCATTCTCATGATCGCGCTCATTGAGCGTGAGCTGGACTACGACGACCTGTCGGAGTTCCTCGGCTCGTGGAGCCGCCAGCAGGCCGAGCTGACCGCCTTCGAGCGGGAGGCCGACCCGGCGGACCTGCGGGCGTACCAGAAGAGCATGCGCGGGCCGGACATCGACCGCGCCGACGCCATGCGGCAGCGCGCCCTGGCCCAGGTCCGCGAGTACAACCGGATCCGTGACCTCGACGTCACCTCCGCCCGCGACCTGAGCCGCTGGTACGACAGCACCACCCTGGCCGGCAACACCATGCGCAAGGTCGAGGACTCCCTGGCCACCAAGATCGTGACCAGGGCCCGCGAGCTGAGCGACACCGAGCAGCGCAACGCCATCATCAGCGGCGCGACCATCCTCGTCCTGCTGCTGCTCGTCCTGATCATCACCACCCGGGTGGCCGGTTCGCTGGTCCGCCCGCTGCGCCGGCTGCGCGCCGAGGCGCTCCAGGTGGCCACCACCCGGCTGCCCGAGACCGTCCGCATCCTGCGCGAGTCCGGCGACGGCGCGCAGATGCCCGATGTGCCCTCGGTCGGCGTCAACACCCGCGACGAGATCGGTGAAGTGGCGCGGGCCTTCGACGAGGTCCACCGCGAGGCGCTCCGGCTGGCCGGCGACGAGGCCAAGCTGCGCGCCAACGTCAACGCCATGTTCGTCAACCTCTCCCGCCGCAGCCAGACGCTGGTCGAACGGCAGCTCCAGCTCATCGAGGGCCTGGAGCAGGGCGAGGAGGACGAGCAGCGGCTCGCGAACCTCTTCCGCCTCGACCACCTGGCCACCCGCATGCGCCGCAACAGCGAGAACCTCCTGGTCCTCGCCGGCCAGGAGGCCGCACGCAAGTGGAGCGAGCCGGTGCCGCTGGTCGACATCGCCCGCGCCTCGCTGTCGGAGGTCGAGAACTACGAGCGGGTCCAGATCAAGATCCCGTCCGGCACGCTGATCGTCGGCCCGGCCGTCACCGACGCCGTCCACCTGCTCGCCGAGCTGATCGAGAACGCGATCTCCTTCTCGCCGCGCGAGAGCAAGGTCGAGGTCTCCAGCGTGGCCGCCGACGGCGGCGTCATGATCTCCATCAACGACCTGGGCATCGGCATGAGCCCCGAGGAGCTCGCCGAGGCCAACTGGCGCCTGGCCAACCCGCCCGTCGTGGACGTCGGCGTCTCCCGCCGCATGGGCCTGTTCGTGGTCGGCCGCCTGGCGCTGCGCCACGGCATCCGCGTCCAGCTCAGCATGCGGGAGACCGGCGGCCTGAGCGCGCTGGTGATGATGCCCGACATGCTCATCAGCGGCGGCGCCGGCATGCCGCAGCAGCCCGGCAGCCAGTACGAGGCGTTCACCACGTTCGACCCGAGCCAGTTCGGCGTCGCCGCCGCGCCGGCCGAGGCGAGCCAGAACGGCGCCCCCGTCTCCGCGCCGGACGCGGCCGACCGGGTGCTGGACACGCAGTGGCCGGGCTCGCTGCCCGCCCCGGGCACCGGCAACTGGCCGTCCTTCGCCGACGAGCCGGCCCAGGAGGAGACCCGCTGGGGATCCTTCGGCGAGGAGCCGGGCCGGGACGAGCCGCGCTGGCCGTCCTTCGCCGAGGAGCCCAAGCCGTCCTTCCCCGACGAGCCCAAGCCCTTCTTCGCGGACGAGCCCAAGCCGGCCTTCGGCGAGCTGTCCAAGCCGTTCTTCGCCGACGAGCCGCCCGCGGCCCCGCCGGCGGCCCAGCCCGAGCCGCAGCCGCAGTCCCCGTGGGGCGAGCAGCGCTGGCCCTCCTTCGCCGAGCAGCCGCCGCCGCTGCAGGACGACGAGCCCCGCTGGCCGTCCTTCGCCACCGAGCCGCCGCAGAGCGGGACGGAGGAGCCCCGCTGGTCCTCCTTCGGCTCGCCGTCCTTCGGCGACACCTCGCTCGGCCAGTCGGCCTTCAACGAGGAGCCGCCGCGGCGGTCCCTGTTCGAGTCGGTCGACCCGCCGCGCCCCTCGGCGTTCGGCGAGGAGCCCTACCGCGCGGCCTTCGGCGACCTGCCGGGGTTCGGCGCGGAGGAGCCCAAGCCCGCCGACCAGTACGAGCAGAGCCGTCCGGGCGCCTACGGCCCGTTCGGCCAGGGCGACTACTCCTCCCAGGACCTGACCGGCCCGCTCCCCGTGGTGCGGACCTCGCCCCTGGAGGAGCAGAGCGAGGAGTTCCTGCCGATCTTCTCGTCCGTCGGCTCGGACTGGTTCCGCAGGCCCGACCCGGAGCAGCTGCGCCAGCAGGAGCAGGAGCAGGAGCACGAGATCACCGCCGTGCACCCGCCCGTGCCCGCCGACCCTCCGGCCGCCGCGCCGCCCGCCGCCCCGGCGGTGGGCCGGTCCGGGCTGCCGCAGCGCAGGCCCGGCCAGTCGGGCGCCGGCGCGTCGTGGTCCTCGCCCGCCGACTCCGGTTTCCAGGCGGCCCAGGCCGCCGCGCAGCCCGCCCAGGCCGGCACGACGTCCTCGGGCCTGCCGCGCCGGGTGCCCAAGGCCAACCTCGTGCCCGGTACGGCCAGTCTCGCCGAGCCGCAGCCCACGTCACCGCCGCCGCAGATCTCGCCCGAGCGGTTGCGCAGCAGGCTCTCCAGCTTCCAGCAGGGAGTGCGGCAAGGCCGCGCGTTCACCCGCGGCGAAGAGAATGAGGAGGACAAATGAGAGAGATGAGCCAGGGAGCGCGTGGCATCAGCTGGCTGATCACCGACTTCGTGAACAACGTGCCGGGCGTCGCGCACACCGTCGTGGTGTCGTCCGACGGCCTGCCGCTGGCCTTCTCGGAGGGTTTCCCCAAGGACCGGGCCGACCAGCTCGCCGCGGTCGCCTCGGGCGTGATCAGTCTGACGCAGGGCGCCGCGCGGGTCTTCGAGGGCGGCATGGTCACCCAGACCGTCATCGAGATGCAGCGCGGCCTGTTGATGATCATGTCCATCAGCGACGGGTCCTGTCTGGCCGTCCTCGCGGCTCCCGACTGTGACATGGGCCTCGTGGCGTACCAGATGACGCTGCTGGTCGAGCGCGCCGGTCAGGTGCTCACCCCGGCCGTACGCGCTGAGCTGCAAGCGGCCCGCCCCCGCTAGCGGGCGGTGACAGGAGATCATGGTGTCAGGTCAGGGTTGGGCTGGTGATAGCACTCCGCCGCATCCGGCGGCCCCTCGTCCGCAGAAGCCGAGTTCCCTGGTACGGCCCTATGCCGTGACCGGGGGGCGCACCGCGCCGCGGATGAAGTTCGCCATGGAGGCTTTGGTGTCCTCCGTGACGTCGGAATACCAAGACATTTCCCTACTGAGTCCGGAGTATCAGGCGATCATTCAGCTGACCCGGAACGTCCGGTCGGTTGCCGAGATCTCCGCCCTTTTACGCCAGCCCCTTGGTGTGGTCCGGGTGCTGATCGCCGACATGGCGTCGGAGGGCCTGATCCGCGTGCACCAGCCTGCGCTGGAAGCGGGAAAGCCGGACCTCAACTTGCTCGAAAGGGTGCTCAGTGGACTTCGCAGGCTCTAGCCCCGGTCTGACCTCGACGAAGATCGTCGTGGCCGGGGGCTTCGGCGTGGGGAAGACGACGTTCGTGGGAGCGGTCTCGGAGATCCTGCCGCTCACCACGGAAGCGGTCATGACGGACGCCTCGGCCCACGTCGACGACGTCTCGCTCACGCCGAACAAGACGACCACCACGGTGGCGATGGACTTCGGACGTGTGTCGCTGGATCGCGACCTGATCCTCTACCTGTTCGGCACCCCCGGACAGCACCGGTTCTGGTTCATGTGGGACGACCTCGTGCGCGGCGCGATCGGCGCCGTCGTGCTGGTGGACACGCGCCGTCTGGCGGACAGCTTCCCCGCCATCGACTACTTCGAAGAGGCCAAGCTGCCCTTCGTCATCGGCATCAACGGCTGGGACGGCCAGTTCGCCCACGCGGAGGACGAGATCCGCGAGGCCCTGTCGGTCGGCGGTCACATCCCGATCGTCCGCCTCGACGCCCGCCAGCGCGACACGGTGAAATCCACCCTGATCACGCTGGTGGAGCACGCGCTGACCCGCCACTCGCACACGCCGGTGTAGCCGGACGCGCCCCGGGCGCGCGCAGCTGGATCAGCGCGCGCCCGCCCGCGCGGATCTGGGTCCGCGCGCGCCGGCCCGCGCCTCAGACGGTGGCGGCGTGGCCGCGCACCAGCCGGCCGACCTCGGCGCGGAGGTGCACGAAGTCGGGGTGCTCGCGGGTGGTGATCTGGTCGCGCGGTTCGGGCAGGTCGACCTTGAGGTCGCCGACCACGTGCGCGGGCGCCTTCGACAGCACCACGACGCGGTCGCCGACGTAGACGCTCTCGTCGATGTCGTGGGTGATGAGCACGATCGTCATCTGGTGGTGGCCGCGCACCTTCAGCACGAGGTCTTCCAGGTCTTCGCGGGTCTGGGCGTCGACCGAGCCGAACGGCTCGTCCATGAGCATGAGCGAGGGCCGGTAGGCCAGCGCCCGCGCGATCGCCACCCGCTGCTGCATGCCGCCGGAGAGCTGGAACGGGTACTTCTTCTCGGCGCCCTGGAGCCCGACCGACTCCAGCGCCTCCTGGGCGGCCTCGCGGCGCTGCTGCTTGTCCATGCCCCGGCGGCGCAGCGGCAGGGCCACGTTGTCGGCCACCGACATCCACGGGAACAGCGACCGGCTGTAGTCCTGGAAGACCACCGCCAGGTTGTCGGGGGTCTGCCGGACCAGCTCGCCCTCGACCCTGACCTCGCCGCCGGTCGGCCTGATCAGCCCGGCGATGGAGCGCAGCAGGGTCGACTTCCCGGCTCCCGACGGCCCGACGATGCACAGCAGCTCGCCCGCGGCGACGCTCAGGTTCAGCCCTTCGATGGCGTGGTGCGCGTTGGGGCCACCGCCGCCGTAGACGTGGGAGAGGTTCTCTATCTCGAGCATGGATGTCCTAGGGGGCGAGGCCGCGAGCGGAGGACCGACTCGGGAAGCCGGAAATGTCGGGATGGCTCTACGGTGTCGGATCTTACCCTTGAGTCTTCGCGGCTGTCATGGGATGCGTACGCTCCACGACTCCCGCTCGTTCAGCGCCCGGACGTCGGCGTCGGAGATGCGCCGCTGCGCCCCGGCCATGGCGGCCAGCTCGGCCTCCGTCAGCACGTCGGCGATGTCGGCGAACCCGTCGGGCGCGCGCTCGGTCACCAGTGCGATCGTATCCTCGATGGGCAGCGCCCGATGCGCCACCACCAGCGCCGACGTGGGCGGACGCCGTTCCTCCTCGTACGCCTTGAGCGCCGTGACCGGGTCGCCGGACGTCGCCAGGCACCGGGCCAGCACCCGCGCGTCGAGCACCGCCTGCGAGCCGCCGTTCGAGCCGATCGGGTACATCGGGTGCGCGGCGTCGCCCAGCAGCGTCACCCGGCCCTCTCCCCAGACGGGCAGCGGGTCCCGGTCCACCATCGGGTACTCCAGGATGCGCGGGGAGGCCGCGAGCAGCCCCTGCACGTCGGCCGGCCGGTACCGCCAGTCCGCGAAGTGCGCGGCCACCTCCTCCAGCCGTCCCGCGCGCGACCAGTCGGCCTCCGCGGCGACGCCTGGCCCGGCCACCTTGACCTCGGCCACCCAGTTGACCAGCCGGGGGTTCTTGGCCGAGATGTGGTAGGTGACGAACTTCCCGGCCAGGTTGGAGCCGCCGACCAGCACGGTGGCGCCGTCCAGGATGGGGTCGGCCTCGGCCACCCCGCGCCACATCCGGATGCCCGCCCACAGCAGCGGGTCGTGCGACGGGTGCAGCAGGGCCCGTACCGTGGACTGCACGCCGTCCGCGCCGACGAGCACGTCCACGCGTTCCTCCACCAGCTCGCCGCCCTGCCGGAGGCGGACGAGGACCTCCTCGCCGTCCTGCTCGAAGCTCTCCAGGCGGACGCCCGTCCGCACCGGGCCGGCCCGTTCCTCGACCGCGGCCAGCAGCGCCATCTGCAGCTCGCCCCGGTGGATGCTGTACTGCGGCCAGCGGTAGCCGGCCGAGCGCCCGCGCGGCAGCGCCAGGATCACGTTGCCGTGCCGGTCGGCGAAGGTCATGAAGGTCGTCTCCACGCCCAGCGCGGCCAGCTCGCCGGCCAGCCCCAGCTCGGTCAGCTCCCGTACGGCGTGCGGTTGCAGGTTGATCCCGACGCCGAGCGGCCTCAGCGCGGCGGCCGCCTCCACGACCACGCACTCCAGCCCGGCCGCCGCCAGGCTGAGCGCGGTGGTGAGCCCGCCGATGCCGGCGCCCACGACCATCGTCCTCACGTCGCCCCCAGTGGTCTCGATCCGGTCCCACGTGTCCCTGACGGGGAACATGACGGTAAGTTTCTCGCCCTTTGCAGGCCGAAGACCAGACTTATCCCATTAACCTCGTTCCTATCTGGGTGTGAGGTGTGTGATGCGCGGATTCAGTGACGGGGAGTTCGCCTACCTGCTTGAGCACGACCTGGCGCGGCTCGCCACGGCCGGAGCCGGGGGGACGCCGCACGTCGTGCCCGTGCGCATCCATCTCCAGCCGGACCGCGGCATGATCGCGGTCGGCTCCCGCCTGCTGCCCGGCGGCGTGCGTCCCCGGCGGTACCGGCGTGACGTCAGGGACAACCCCGAGGTGTCGCTCGTCGTGGACGACTTCACCGAGGACGGGCCGCGCGGCGTCCTCGTCCAGGGCGTCGGGCGGGTCCACGCCAAGGGCGGCGAGCGGCTGAAACCCGGGTACGAGCCCGTATGGGTGGAGATCATGCCGCTGGCCGTCGCGTCGTGGGGCATCGACTCGGGCGCCTACGAGCCACCGCGCACCCGCCCGGTCGCCGCCGGCACGTTCACCGCTCCGTGAGCCGCCCGCACGTTCACTGCTCCGTGAGCCGCTGCGCGCCGAGGTGCCAGGCCAGCACCCGCCGCTCGGCCACCAGGAACAGCTCGTTGAGCAGGTAGCCCAGCACGCCGAGCAGCACGATCCCGGCCCACATCGCGGGCAGGTCGAACGTCGAGTACGCGGTGGTGAGCTGGAACCCGATGCCGTTGGAGGCCCCCGGCAGCAGCTCGGCGAAGACCATGACGATCAGCGACAACGACAGCGACAGCCGCAGCCCGGCGAACATCTTCGGCAGCGCCGACGGCAGGACGACCCGCAGCAGGCGTTCGGTCGCCGACAGCCGGAACACCCGCCCGGTGTCCAGGTGCAGCGGATCGACCGCCCGCGCGCCGTCGGCGGTGTTGAGCAGCACCGGCCACACGACGCTGAACATGATGAACGCCAGTTGCATGCGCAGCCCGAAGCCGAACACCACCAGGAACACGGTGACCAGCGCGGGCGGCGGGATCGCGCGCAGGAACTGCAGCACGCCGTCGAGATAGTCGTAGACCCGCGCCGACAGCCCGAACGCCAGCCCGAGCACCACCCCGGCCACCGCCCCGCCCGCGAACCCGGCGGCCATCCGGCCCAGGCTCGGCAGGACGTCGTCCACCGCCGCGCCGGTCAGGAACAGGCTGCCCGGCGGGCCGGAGAACCACATCTGGTGCATCCGGGCCACGATCGTCGTCGGCGGCGGGAAGAACGAGCTGCCCGCCAGCCGCGTGCCCGCCTCCCAGGCCAGGACCAGCACGGCCAGCACGGCCACCCGGAACGCCGTGCCGCGCGTGCGGTCGCGCGCCGACGGGCCGCGCCCGGCCCTGGTCACGACCCCTCCGTCAGCCGGGCGTGGTGCCAGCGGAAGGCGCGCCGCTCGACCGCCACCAGCAGCGCGTTGACCAGCACGCCGAACAGCCCCACCCAGAACACCCCGGCCAGGATGTCGGTCATCCTGGCCGGGACCGCGATCCCGGCGAAGAAGATGAACACGCCGATGCCCTCCCCGCGCCCGGCCACGATCTCGGTGCTGACGGTCAGGATGAGCGCCACGGACGCCGCCAGCCGCACGCCCGTGGTGATGAACGGCGCCGCCGACGGCAGGCTGACGCGCAGCAGCACCGACAGCGGGCCGAAGCCGTAGGAGCGCAGGGTCTCCTTGGCGACGGGGTCGACGCCGCGCAGGCCGTACATGGTGTTGTAGAGGACGGGCCACATGGCGGCGTAGAGCACGAGCGTGACGCGGAGCTGCAGGCCGGTGCCGATCACGAGGGCGACCAGCGGGATCAGCGCCACCGAGGGGATCGGCCGCAGGAACTCCACCACCGAGCGGGTGGCGGCGTCGATCACCGGCACGCTGCCGAGCAGCAGGCCGAGCGGCACCGCCACCAGCACCGCGAGGCCGAGCCCGAAGGCCCAGGCCAGCAGGCTGGTGCGGGCGTGGGCCAGGAAGGCGGGGTCGGCGAGCAGCGCCAGGCCGCGCCCGACGATCCGGCTGGCCGGCGGCAGCACCTCGGCGTCCACCAGCCCCGACCGGCTCAGCAGCTCGACGAGGACGGCGAAGCCGGCCGCCCCCGCCGCCCGGCGCGACCACCGCGTGGCGGCGCCGGCCGGACGGCGGACGACGCCCGTAGCGGTGCTGCTCACCCCGACGTCGTCGGCGACATCAGCGTCTTGACGTCGATCTCCTTGCCCAGCCACTTGGCCTCCCACATCCAGTCGGCCACCCGCTGCAGCCGTACCGGGTTGTCGGAGCTGGAGAAGTAGGGGAAGGTGACCGTGGCCGCCGTGGACGCGTCGATCTGCGTGAAGTTCGGCAGCACCTTGGCCACCACCTCACGGTTGTTCTCCATCAGCTTGGCCGCGTTGTGGATGGCCCGCTGGAAGGCCGCCGCCGTCCTCGGGTTCTTGTCGTACCAGTCCTGGGTGCTGATGTATCCCGAGATCGGGAACTCCGCCGCCGGCCCGGAGGCCGGGTCGAGGATCTTGCGCGCGCCCATCGACGAGGTCGCCGCGGTGACCTGCGGCTCGCCCAGGTAGGCGGCGTCGATCTGGCCGCTCTTCCACGAGGCCATGATGTTCTGGAACGTCACGGGGACGTACTTGATCGTGCCGGGGTCGATGTTGTTGGCCTTGAGCACCTGGGTGAGCGCGAGCTCCTGGAAGTTGTGCAGGACGTTGACGTTGATCGTCTTGCCCGCGAGGTCCTTCGGCGTCTTGATGGGGGAGTTGGGCAGCGCCATGATGCTGAGCGAGTCGGGGGCGGCCCGCGAGCCCTCGGCGAGCACGTGGATCTTGATCGCCCCCTTGTCGTGCGCCTGGAACATCGACACGTAGTTGCCGAACATGGCGTCGATCTCGCCGTTGACCAGCATGGGGATCGCCTCGGGGGCGGCCTGGACGACCTGCGGGGTGACGTCGAGACCCTCCTGCTCGAAGAGCTTCTGGTCGATGGCGACGTAGATGGCGGCACTGTCGATGGCGGGCAGGGTGGCGATCTTGAGCTTCGTCTTCTCCAAGGCGCCGCCGCCGCCGTTCGCGGAGGCGGAGGGTGGTGCGCTGGCGGTGGTTGAGCCGCCGGTGCTGCACGCTACGGCGCCTAAAGTCACAGCGAACCCGATGATGGCGGCCTTGGCGGAGCGGCCAAGCCTCATGTCAGGGACTCCCTTCAAGACGTGGAGCCGGGGGGACCGGGTGGCTGAACTGCCCCCGGGGCTGAGTGCCTGACGAACAAGCAGGAATCGACCGTAGCACCACATTGGCAGTCATTATCAAGAAAATGACTCTTGTGGTTGCAATGTCCGTTTGCCGCTCTATCGTAAATAGAGGCGTGAGATGTCTTTGTCCGTTTTGGGAAAGAGGGTGGCGACCGGGGCGTCTGTTACTGGTGGGACTAGCTGACCTGGATCGTTCCGCGGGCGGAAGGGGGCTTGCGGAACACGTTTCGGCTGCCCGTTTTTGCAGGTAAACGGCGGTCTACCAATTTTGTCACAATTTTTGGACAATCCGGGATATAAGCCTCAGAGGGGCACTATAGGTGGTTGGTCCAGACCGGCACCTGTGCTCAAATGGCCCTCATCTCGATTGTACATATTGCCCCACGTGCATTTACCTGCATGGTCTTCGAGAATTCCCCTCCGGGGCGAGAGGTTGCGAGGCAAGTGAGAACGCAGAGCGCTGAAGCTTCCGCTGACCGCGAGCCGCACGGGCACCAGAAGCGACGGCTGCCCAAACCTGCTTCTAACAGGTTCGGATTGGGCAATTGGCACGTACGATCGCGCCTCGTGGCGTTGATCGTCGTGCCCACGGCTGTCGCGGTGGGCCTGGGCGGGCTGAACGTGATCACCTCCCTCAGGGACGCCAACACCTACCAGACACTCAGAGAGGTGGCCGAGCTCAGCGAGCAGCTCGGCGCCGTCACGCACGAACTGGCCTTCGAACGGGACGAGACCGCTCTCTACATCGCCCAAGGTCGTCCGGAGAGCCGCGCGGCCCAGCTCCGCACCACCTACAGCGGGGTCGACAACCTCATCGACGAGGCCAAGGTGCGGGCCGGCGCCCTCACCGACACCCACGCGGACTCCGTACGCCCGGTGCTGCGCCGCCTGGAGGAGATCCAGACCCTGCGCGACACCGCCGTCAAGGGCAAGATCCAGCCGCTGCCGATGATCCAGAAGTACTCCCAGATCATCGCCACCCTCCTGCAGTTCCACGACCAGGTGGGACAGGTCGCGGTGGACGACGACATCTCCCACAGCGCCAGCTCCATGGCCGCCATCGCGCGCGCGAAGGAGCAGGCGTCCAAGCAGCGCGGCATCCTGGCCAGCGCCCTGGACAAGAAGAGCTTCGACAGCGGCGAGCTCGACGCGCTCTCCGACGCCAAGGCGCGCGAGGAGAGCGAGGAGACCCTCTTCGCCACCCTCGCCAGCATCGACCAGCTTGAGCTCTACCGCGACACCGTGGTGGGCAGGGACGTCGACCAGACCGACCTGTTCCGCCTGCGGGCCATGGCCCAGTCCGTCGAGGCCAAGCCCCTGAGCATCGGCGTACGGCCGGACAAGGACGTCGGCACCTGGTTCGACGTCAGCACCGGCAAGATCGACGCCCTGCGCAGCGTGGAGAAGTCGCTGGCCTCCTCGGTCATCCTGCGGGCCCGCGCCCTGGAGGAGGCGGCCAACCGCTCGGCGCTGATCTCCGGCGTGCTCATCATGATCCTGCTGATCGTGGTGCTGATCATCATCACCTTCATCGCCCGCTCGCTCATCAGGCCGCTGCGCAGGCTGCGCGGCGAGGCCCTGGACATCGCCGGCAAACGCCTGCCGGAGACCGTGCGGGCGCTCCGGGAGGCGGGTGACGGCAAGGTCGGGCCCGTCCCGCCGATCGGCGTGGACACCCACGACGAGATCGGCGAGGTGGCGCGCGCCTTCGACGAGGTCCACCGCGAAGCCGTCCGGCTGGCCGGCGAGGAGGCGCGGCTGCGCTCGAACGTCAACGCGATGTTCGTGAACCTGTCGCGGCGCAGCCAGACGCTGGTGGAGCGGCAGATCACCCTGATCGACGGTCTGGAGCAGGGCGAGCAGGACGAGCAGCGGCTCGGCAACCTGTTCAAGCTGGACCACCTGGCCACGCGCATGCGGCGCAACAGCGAGAACCTGCTGGTGCTGGCGGGTCAGGACCCGCCGCGGCGCTGGAGCCAGCCGGTCAAGCTGGTCGACGTCGCCCGCGCCTCCCTGTCGGAGGTCGAGAGCTACGAGCGCGTCGTGCTCCAGGTGCCCGACGGCGTGTCGGTGGCCGGCCAGGCCGTCAACGACGTCATCCACCTGCTGGCCGAGCTGGTGGAGAACGCGCTGTCGTTCTCGCCGCGCGAGACCCGGGTGGCGGTGTCGGGCAGCAGGATCGACGGCGGCGGCGTGATGTTGTCGATCACCGACTCCGGCATCGGCATGACCCCCGAGGAACTGGCCCAGGCCAACGACCGCCTCACCGACTCGCCCAGCGTCGACGTGTCGGTCTCGCGGCGGATGGGCCTGTTCGTGGTCGCCAGGCTCGCCCACCGGCACGGCATCAGGGTGCAGCTCCGTCCGCACAGCTCGGGCGGGCTGACCGCCATGGTGCTCGTCCCGGAGAACATGCTCGGCACGCAGCCGCCCGGGTTCGCGGGCATGCAGCCGGCGGCGGCCGAGAGCACGGCCGGGAGCGAGCCGTACGTGGGGCCGCACGCGGCGCCCCCGGCCACCGACTGGCCGCCGATCTCCGCTCCGCCCGAGGCCGACTGGCCCGCGGCCGCCTCGGCCGCCGGGTCCGACTGGCCGCCCGCGCCGCCCGCCCCGGGAGCCGACTGGCCGCAGACGCCGCTCACGCCGGCGGCCGACTGGCCGCAGGCGCCCCCGGCCGCCGGACAGGACTGGCCGCGGCCCACCTACCAGATGGGGCCCGCGCACCCGTCGTACCCCTCGAACCCGGAGGCGGGGGGCAACTGGCCGCAGTGGCCGTCCGACGGCTGGCCCTCCGACCCGCACGGCGGCGGCTTCGACAGCCACGACATCTGGTCGCCGCCGCGCAACAACGGCGATCGCGGGCTGCCCAAGAGGCCCCCGGCCGAGCCGCCGCCCCCCTGGAAGCAGGACGGCTTCCCGCGTGCGCGGCCCGACTTCCCCGAGACCGAGTCGGCGGCCACCGGCCCGATCCCGCCCGTGCCGCCCGCCTCCGCCGGGGACGACTACCTGCCGATCTTCGCCGCCGTCGAGTCGGCCTGGTTCGGACGCGACGAGGGCGGCTGGGGCTCGACCAAGGCCGACGCCGGCTGGAGCGCGGCCGAGGCGGTGGCCGAGCCGGCCCGCGACGGCACGACCGCGGCCGGCCTGCCCAAACGGGTGCCCAAGGCGAACCTGGTGCCGGGCTCGGCCGACACCTCCGCCTCGCCCAAGGGCGTCTCCCCGATGCCCTCGGTCTCGCCGGACCGGGTGCGGAACCGGCTGTCCAGCTTCCAGCAGGGCTTCCGGGCGGCCCGCGACGACATCACCGGGGGCAAGGCGTTCCAGCCGGGCCCTCGCGGCTCCTTCAACGGTGAAGCCCACAACAGTGACAGAGAGGAGGGCGCATGAACGACCTGAGCCACGCGGCGCGCGGAGTCGACTGGTTGATCACCGACTTCGTCAGCACGGTCCCCGGTGTGGCACATGCGGTGGTCGTCTCGTCCGACGGGTTGCCGCTTGCGGCCTCGTCGGGTTTCCCGGCTGACCGGGCTGACCAGCTGGCCGCCATCGCGTCGGGGCTGGTGAGCCTGACGCAGGGTGCGGCCAGGGTGTTCGAGGGTGGTGCGGTCAACCAGACGATCGTGGAGATGCAGCGCGGGCTGATGCTGATCATGTCGATCAGCGACGGCTCGTGCCTGGCGGTGCTGGCGGCTCCGGACTGTGACATGGGGCTGGTGGCGTACCAGATGACTCTGATGGTGGATCGCGCCGGTCAGGTGCTGACCCCGGCGGTGCGGGCCGAGTTGCGCGCCAGCCAGACCAGGTGATGTAGGTGACGGACCAGAGATGGAACAGCGGCGGCTGGGCGCCTCCGCCCAAGCCACAGCCCCAGTCGCAGCTGCACCCCGACCCCGCCTCACCCGTCCGCCCGTACGCGGTGACGGGTGGGCGGACGGCGCCCAGGGTCAAGCTGGCGATGGAGGCCCTGGTGTCGTCGGCGACCGCCGAGCACCGGGAGTTCTCCCACATCACGCCGGAGTACCAGGCGATCAGCCAGCTGTGCAGGCAGGTCCGGTCCGTGGCCGAGGTGTCGGCGCTGCTGCGGATCCCGCTGGGCGTGGTGCGTGTTCTGATCGCCGACATGGCGGCCGAGGGCCTGGTCCGCGTGCATCAGCCACAGCTGGACGCCGGCAGGCCGGACGTTAATCTGCTCGAAAGGGTGCTCAGTGGACTTCGCAGGCTCTAGCCCCGGCTTGACTTCAACGAAGATCGTGGTGGCCGGCGGTTTCGGGGTGGGCAAGACGACGTTCGTCGGCGCGGTCTCGGAGATCATGCCGTTGACCACGGAGGCGGTGATGACCGACGCCTCCGCGGGGATCGACGACCTGGGCATGACGCCCCTGAAGTCGACCACGACCGTCGCGATGGACTTCGGCCGCGTCTCGCTCGACCGTGACCTGATCCTCTATCTGTTCGGCACGCCGGGCCAGCACCGGTTCTGGTTCATGTGGGACGACCTGGTGCGCGGCGCGATCGGCGCGGTCGTGCTGGTGGACACCCGCCGCCTGGCCGACAGCTTCCCCGCGATCGACTACTTCGAGGAGGCGCAGCTGCCGTTCGTGGTGGGCGTCAACGGCTGGGACGGCCAGTACCCGCACAGCGACGCCGAGGTCCGCGACGCCCTCACGCTGGCCCCCCACATCCCGCTCGTCCGGCTGGACGCCCGCTCCAAGGACTCGGTCAAGAGCGCCCTGATCCACCTGGTCGAGCACGCCCTGTCGATCAGGATGGCGGTGCCGGGCTGGAGCGGCGGCGGCTGATCCGGCCCGCCGCCGCCCCGCGCGCTCAGCGGGGCCGGGCCTCGATGAGGCTGGCTCCCGAGCCCAGCTCGACGACCTCGGCCAGGCGCAGGTCCGCCCGGTCGAGCAGTGCCGTGTACTCCTCGCGGCTGCGCTCGGCGCCGCCGTCGAAGATCGCCAGCATCCGCATGTCGATGTCCTTGCCCAGGTGCGGCGCCTCGTCGTCGGGCAGCACCACCTCCAGCACCAGGACGCGGCCGCCGGGGTTCATCGCCCGGCGGACGTTGCGCAGGATCGTGACCGCGTCCTCGTCGTCCCAGTTGTGCAGGACGCTGGCCAGCAGGTAGACGTCGCCGCCCGCCGGGACCTCGGTGAAGAAGTCGCCGGTGACGACCTCGCTCCGCTCACCCAGCCCCTCGGCGGCCAGCAGCTCCCTGGCCCGGCCGGCCACGTGCTCCAGGTCGAACAGGATGCCGCGCATGTCCGGGTTGGCGTGCAGGACGGTGGCCAGGATGTGGCCCTTGCCGCCGGCGACGTCCACCATGGTCGCGGTGGCCGGGAAGTCGTACCGCTTGGCCAGGCCCTCGGTGAAGGGGATCGCGCGGGCGGTCATGTAGTCGTCGAACAGCTTGCCCGCTCCCGGGTTGGCCGCCAGGTAGTCGTACAGGTGGCCGTAGCGGGCGGCGAAGGCCGAGCCGCCGTCGCGGACGGTCGCGGGCAGGTTGCCCATGGCGTGCCAGAAGCCCTCCTCGCCGAGCATCCGGATCGACGAGCGCACCGAGTCAGGCACGTCCGACCGCAGCGCCGTGCCGCGCTCGGTCAGGTCGAAGGTGTCCGGCCCGGCGCCGCGGACCACGCCCATCCCGGCCAGCTCGCGCAGCACGCGGCGCAGCCTGGGGGCGTCGGCCTCGCAGCGGGCGGCCAGGTCTGCGGTGGTGAGCGGACCGTGGGCGAGATGGTCGGCCAGGCCGAGCTCCGCCATGGTCAGCAGAGCGGCGAAGCGCGAGATGTCGGCCACGGCCCCCCAAAGGAGGTCATCCGAGTGGGGCATGGGGTCCTTCCAGAAAGTCAGACGTTGCGGTTGGCCTGCCGGTGCCACACCAGCAGGCGGCGCTCGGCCAGCACGAACAGCGAGTTCACCAGGTAGCCGAGGATGCCGAGCAGGGCGATCGCGGCCCACACGCCGGGCCCGTCGAAGCTGCGCTGGGCCTGCAGGAGCTGGTAGCCGATGCCGTCCGTGCTGCCGAACAGCTCGGAGATCACCATGAGGATCAGCGCCAGCGACAGGCTCAGCCGCAGCCCGGCGAAGATCTTCGGCGAGGCGGCGGGGAGCACGACCACGCGCAGGCGCTGCGCCTTGGACAGGCCGAACACGGTGGCGGTCTCGGTGTAGGTGCGATCCACGGCCCGGACGCCCTCGATCGTGTTGAGCAGCACCGGCCAGATCACGCCGAACACGATCGTGGCGAGCTGCATGCTGAGCTGCGCGTGCTCGGTGCGCGCGAACAGCGCGACGAACAGCGGCAGCAGCAGCGGCGGCGGGATCGCCCGGCCGAACTCGAACAGCGCGTCCACGTAGTCGGTGGCCGCCCTGGAACGGCCGAGCGCCACGCCGAGCAGCACCCCGAGCAGCGAGGCCAGGATCCAGCCGCTGAACATGCGGCCGAGGCTGGGCAGGATGTTGCCGATCGCCTCTTCGGTGAGGAACAGGTGGGAGACGGGGCCGGAGAACCACATCTGGTACATGCTGGTGACGATGGTCAGCGGCGGCGGGAAGTCGGTGTCGTCGATGAGCCGCCCGAGCAGCTCCCAGACGACCAGCACGACCGGCACCACCCACAGCCTGGACAGCCGCCTCACGACTCCGACGCTCCCATCCGGACGCGGTGCCAGCGGAACAGCCGCCGCTCGCCGGCCAGCAGGACGAGGTTCGCGAACACCCCGAACGCCCCGGCCCAGAACGTCGCCGCCATGATCAGGTCCATCCGGTTGCCGCTGCCCGCCTGGATCGTGTAGACGCCGATCCCGGCCGTGCCGCCGGCCAGCAGCTCGGCGCTCACAGCGAGCACGAGCGCGATGCCGGCCGCGATCCTGATGCCGGTCGCGACGAAGGGGGCGGCGCTCGGCAGGCTGACCCGGGCCAGCACGGCCAGGCGGCCGAAGCCGAAGCTGCGCAGCGACTCCTTGGCCAGCGGGTCCACGTCCTGCATGCCGTACAGGGTGTTGATCAGGATCGGCCACATGGACGCGTACACGATGACCGAGACCTTCATCAGGCCGTCCACCGGGATCAGCAGGATCGCCAGCGGGATGATCGCCACCGAGGGGATCGGGCGCATGAACTCCAGCAGCGGCCGGATCGCCCGCTCCACCGGCGGCACCGCCCCCAGCAGCACGCCCAGCGGCACGGCCACGACGATCGCGGCGAGCAGGCCGAGCGCCCAGTTGGTGAGGGTGGTGACCAGGCCCTGCGTGAACACCGGGTCGGCGAGCAGGCGCACGGCTTCGTACAGGATGACGGAGGGCGCCGGGAAGATCACGCCGTCGCTCAGCGCGAAGCGGATGACCAGCTCACCGGCGATGAGGAACCCCGCGGCGCCGGCGGCGCCGCGGAGCAGACGCGCGGTGTTCATCAGCTTGCAGGGGCGGCGATGACCGACTTCACGTCGACCGGGCTGGTGAGGTACTTGTACTCCAGCATCAGGTCGGCGACCTTCTGCAGCCGGTTCTCGTTCAGCTCGCTCGGGTACGTGCCGAGCGTGATCACCGAGGCCGTCTTGGCGTCGATCTTGGTGTACTTCGGCAGCGTCTCCTCGATGACCTTGCGGTCACTGGAGGCGAGCTGCTGCGCCTTGGCGATGGCCCGCTGGAAGGCGGCCAGCGTCTTCGGGTACTTCTGCACCCAGTCCTCGGTGGCCATCCAGCCGGCGATGGGGAAGTCCTCCGTCTGGCCGGTCATGGTGTCGGCGAGCTTGCGGAAGCCGAAGGTGCTCTGGTTGGCGGTGATGAAGGGCTCGGTCATCCAGCCCGCGTCCGCCTGCCCGGTGTTGATCGCGTTGCCCTGCTCGGGGAACGGCTTCTCCACGAACTTGACGTCGGTGTCGGCCAGACCGGCGACCTTGAGCTGCGTCTCCACGGCCAGGGTGGCGATGTTCTTGAGGTTGTTGACGTAGATCGTCTTGTCCTTCAGGTCCGCCACCGTCTTGATGGGGGAGTCCTTGGGCACCATGATGTTGAACGTGTTGGGCGCGGCCTGGTACATGTCCGCGACCAGCTTGATCTTCTTGCCCTTGCTCACCGCGAGGAAGGTCGAGACGTAGTTGGTCTGCGAGATGTCGAGCGCGCCGCTCTCGATCTGCGGCAACGCCGCCGCGCCACCGGTGATGGTGACCGGCTCGACGGTCAGTCCCTCTTCCTTGAAGAAGCCCTTTTCGTTGGCGAGATAGACCGACACAACGTCGGGCACGGGGAGGGCGCCGACCTTGATGGTGGTCTTCTCCAGGCCCTTGCTGTTGGCCGAGCTCTTCGCGGTCTCGCCGCTGCCTCCGCCGCAGCCTGCAAGGGTGAGCGCCAGAGCCACGCCGACGACAATGGCGTGACCGCGCATAGTGCGTGTCATGGGGGGGTTCTCCTACCAGGGGGAAGTTCCGGAGATCGGCACGGGATGCCGGGCGTGAAGCGTACCGGAGCCGTCTTCGGATCTACAGCGCTATGCCGCGTATATGTAGGTTTATCGCGAAAATATGACAAATCAGCGTTATAGATGTAAATCTAGAGATTAAGTATGTTTAGTGGTGATATGTCCGTATTGGGACGGTGGTTGCGCTCCGTGTGCGGTGGCATGCGACGTGAAGGGAGTGCGATGTGGAACGGTTGAAAACCACCGAAACGTTGGCCTAAGTATGAGGTTTGTGCTCAAATTGGGCCTCGAACTTGCCTGCGATCACTCGTCCGCGTGACGAAGCCGCTGATTCCCCCTGAAGCAGGCCATGGCGAGAGGTTGCCACCAGTGAGGACAACAACGACCGGACCCGGTCGTGGCAGGGCTCCGGACGCCCCGGAAAAGGCCGCGGACGGCGAGGTGCAGCAGGCCCACCCGCCCAAGGCGGGCAGCCCGTTCGCCCTGCGCAACTGGCGCGTGCGTACCCGCCTCATCGCCCTCATCGCCATTCCCACGCTCGTGGCCGTCGTCCTCGGCGCCCTGCGGGTCACGACGTCGATCAACAGCGCGCAGCAGTACCAGGACATCAGCAGCGTGGGAACCCTGGTCGCGCAGCTCGGCGAGCTCTCCCGCGACCTCGGGCTCGAACGCGACCTGGCCGTCCGCCACGTCGCCACCAACCGCGGAGCCTCCGACGAGCAGCGGTTGAAGAGCCAGCACGAGATCGTCGACAAGCGCATCGCCAGCACCCTTGACGCGGGCAAGAAGTCCGAGGCGTCGCTGTCCGACCTCGGCAGGAAGTCGCTCGACCACATCCGGATCCGGCTCGGCCAGATCCCCTCCATGCGCAAGGCCGTCGCCGAGACCAAGCTCGGGCCGCTGCCCACCAGCGAGAAGTACTCCGAGGCCATCGCCGAGCTGCTGCAGCTCTACGACGAGCTCGGCCAGGGCTCCACGGACGAGGAGATCATCGCCACCAGCGCGGCCCTGCGCGCCGTCGCCCGCGCCGAGGAGGAGGCCTCCAAGCAGCGCGGCCTGCTGACCAGCGCCCTGATCAGAGGCTCGTTCGAGGAGCCGGAGTACAACGCCTTCCTCGACGCCCGCTCCCGCCGCAACAGCGAGCGCGACTCCTTCCGCGCCGTCGCCACGCCCGCGCAGCGGCAGTTCTACGACAACACCGTCGCCAGCCTGAAGATCGGCCGCGCCGAGTTCTACGCCAGCCGTGCGGTGCTGCTGCACAACGCCAACGATTCACTGCGCCGGCTCGACACCTCGACCAGGGACGACACCGACCAGTGGTTCCAGTCCATCACCGAGACCGTCGAGCGCCTGCACACCGTGCAGAAGTCGCTGTCGGAGCAGATCGCCACCCGAAGCGCCGACATCGCCAGCAGCGACCGGCAGCTCGCCGCGATCAACATCGGCGTCGTGGTGGGCCTGCTCGTCCTGGTCCTCGCGATCACCGCCCTGATGGCCGGCTCGCTGGTACGCCCGCTGCGCCGCCTGCGCTCGGACGCCCTGAAGATCGCCGGCCAGACGCTGCCCGACCTGGTCAGGCAGCTGCGCAACACCGACGTCAGCCCCGAACAGCTCCAGGTCCCGCCGATCGAGGTCAACTCCAGGGACGAGATCGGTGAAGTCGCCCGCGCCTTCGACGAGGTCCACCGCGAAGCCGTCCGGCTGGCCGGCGAGGAGTCCAGGCTCCGCTCGAACGTCAACGCGATGTTCGTGAACCTGTCGCGGCGCAGTCAGACGCTGGTGGAGCGGCAGATCACCCTGATCGACGGTCTGGAGCAGGGCGAGCAGGACGAGCAGCGGCTCGGCAACCTGTTCAAGCTGGACCACCTGGCCACGCGCATGCGGCGCAACAGCGAGAACCTGCTGGTCCTCGCCGGCCAGGACCCGCCGCGGCGCTGGAGCCAGCCGGTCAAGCTGGTCGACGTGGCCCGCGCCTCCCTGTCGGAGGTCGAGAACTACGAGCGCGTCGTCCTGGAGGTCCCCGAGGGCGTCTCCATCGCCGGCCAGGCCGTCAACGACGTCATCCACCTGCTGGCCGAGCTCATCGAGAACGCGCTGTCGTTCTCCCCGCGCGAGACCCGCGTCCCCGTCTCCGGCAGCAGGATCGACGGCGGCGGGATCATGCTCTCCATCAGCGACTCCGGCATCGGCATGACCGGCGACGAGCTGGTCCAGGCCAACGAGCGCCTGACCGACGCCCCCACCGTGGACGTGTCGGTCTCCCGCCGCATGGGCCTGTTCGTGGTCGCCAGGCTCGCCCACCGGCACGGCATCAGGGTGCAGCTGCGCCCGCACGGCTCCGGCGGCCTGACCGCCATGGTCCTCATCCCCGAGACGCTGCTCGGCGCGCAGCCCGCCGCGGTCGCCGGCGCGGGCGGCAACACCGCCGCCACGACCGCCCGCGAGGACGCCTTCGCCGCCTCCCAGCCCGCCGCCGGGGCCCAGCAGTGGCCCGGCGCCTCGGGCTTCGGGCTCGCCCCCGGGCACCCGTCCTACCCGTCGTACCCGTCCGAGCCGGCCGGCGGGTCGTGGCCGTCGATGCCGAACTCGCTGCCGTCCTCGATGCCCTCCATGCCGTCCGCGATGCCGCAGTGGCCTTCGACGGAGTCGACGAACACCGGCTCCGACTGGCTGCCGGACTCCTCCTCCGACGTCTGGGTGTCCTCACGCGGGCCGGTCACCGGGGAGCACGCGCCGCCGCAGCGCGGCCTGCCCCCCGAGGAGCCCCGCCCCTGGTCGGCTCCGCCGCAGGAGACGTCGCCCGCGTCCAAGTACGACTACCCCGAGACCGAGTCGGCGGCGACCGGCCCGATCCCCGTCGTCAAGCCCGCCTCCGGCGGGGACGAATACCTGCCGATCTTCGCCGCGGTGGAGTCGGCCTGGTTCGACCAGGGCGAGCCCAGCGCCACCTGGGGTTCGGCCAAGGCCGACGCCGGCTGGAACGCGGCGGCGTCCGTGGTGGAGCCCGTACGCGACGGCTCGACGGCGGCCGGGCTGCCCAAGCGGGTGCCCAAGGCCAACCTGGTGCCCGGATCGGCGGACACGGCGTCCGCGCCCAAGGGTGTGGCTCCCATGCCGTCGGTCTCGCCGGACCGGGTGCGCAGCAGGTTGTCGAGCTTCCAGCAGGGCTTCCGGGCAGCGCGTGACGACATCAGCGAGGGCAGGACATACCAATCCGGCCCGAGGAACGACAGTAGGGAGGAGGGCGCGTGAATGACCTGAGCCACTCGGCGCGCGGAGTCGACTGGTTGATCACCGACTTCGTCAGTACCGTCCCGGGGGTCGCGCACGCGGTGGTCGTGTCATCCGACGGCTTGCCGCTCGCGGCTTCGTCGGGTTTCCCGGCTGACCGGGCTGACCAGCTGGCCGCCATCGCGTCGGGGCTGGTGAGCCTCACGCAGGGCGCCGCCAGGGTGTTCGAGGGTGGTGCGGTCAACCAGACGATCGTGGAGATGCAGCGCGGGCTGATGCTGATCATGTCGATCAGCGACGGCTCGTGCCTGGCGGTCCTGGCGGCTCCGGACTGTGACATGGGGCTGGTGGCGTACCAGATGACCTTGATGGTGGATCGCGCCGGTCAGGTGCTGACCCCGGCGGTGCGCGCGGAGCTGCGCGCCAGCCAGACCAGGTGATGTAGGTGACGGATTCCTGGAACAGCGGCGGTTGGGAGCCCCAGCCGCCGGTCAGCTCGGACCCGGCCTCGCCGGTGCGCCCGTACGCGGTGACGGGCGGGCGTACCGCGCCCAAGGTCAAGCTGGCCATGGAGGCCCTGGTCTCGTCGGCTACGGCCGAACACCGGGAGTTCTCCCACATCACCCCCGAGTACAAGGCGATCAGCCAGCTCTGCCGTCAGGTGCGGTCGGTCGCCGAGGTGTCGGCGCTGCTGCGGATCCCGCTCGGTGTGGTGCGTGTTCTGATCGCTGACATGGCGGCCGAGGGCCTGGTACGGGTGCATCAGCCGCAGCTGGATGCGGGTAGGCCGGACGTCAACCTGCTGGAAAGGGTGCTCAGTGGACTTCGCAGGCTCTAGCCCCGGTCTGACCTCGACGAAGATCGTGGTGGCCGGCGGCTTCGGCGTGGGCAAGACGACGTTCGTCGGCGCGGTCTCGGAGATCATGCCGCTCACGACGGAGGCCGTCATGACGGACGCCTCCGCGGGCATCGACGACCTGGGCATGACGCCGCTGAAGTCGACCACGACCGTCGCGATGGACTTCGGCCGCGTCTCGCTCGACCGCGACCTGATCCTCTACCTGTTCGGCACCCCCGGACAGCACCGGTTCTGGTTCATGTGGGACGACCTCGTGCGCGGCGCCATCGGCGCCGTCGTGCTGGTCGACACCCGCCGCCTGGCCGACAGCTTCCCCGCGATCGACTATTTCGAGGAGGCGCAGCTCCCGTTCATCGTGGGGATCAACGGCTGGGACGGCACCTACGCCCACAGCGACGCCGAGGTCCGCGACGCCCTCACGCTGGCCCCCCACATCCCGCTGGTGCGCCTCGACGCCCGCCAGAAGGACTCGGTCAAAAGCGCTCTGATCAACCTCGTCGAGCACGCGTTGACCGTCCGGATGGCCGTGCCAGGCTGGAGCGGCTAGGAGAGCGGATAGGCTGAAGTCTTAGACGTACATTCGCTTCGAGGACTGGCCAACCACGTGTTCGAGACGCTTTCCGACCGGCTGACATCGGTCTTCTCCTCCCTCCGATCCAAGGGTCGGCTGTCCGACGCCGACATCGACGCCACCGCCCGCGAGATCCGCATCGCCCTGCTCGAGGCCGATGTCGCGCTCCCGGTGGTCAAGGCGTTCGTCGCCCAGGTCAAGGAGCGCGCCCGCGGCGCCGAGGTCTCCCAGGCGCTCAACCCGGCGCAGCAGGTCGTCAAGATCGTCAATGACGAGCTGATCGAGATCCTCGGCGGCGAGACCCGCAGGCTCCGCTTCGCCAAGACCGCGCCGACCGTCGTCATGCTCGCGGGTCTCCAGGGCGCCGGCAAGACGACCCTGGCCGGCAAGCTGGCCCGGTGGCTGCGCGAGCAGGGCCACGCGCCCATGCTGGTCGCCGCCGACCTCCAGCGGCCCAACGCCGTGCAGCAGCTCCAGGTCGTGGGCGAGCGCGCCAAGGTCGCCGTCTTCGCGCCCGAGCCGGGCAGCGGCGTCGGCGACCCGGTCGACGTCGCCCGCCGCTCGATCGACGAGGCCAGGCGGCTCAACCACGACATCGTCATCATCGACACCGCCGGTCGCCTGGGCATCGACCAGGAGATGATGAAGCAGGCCGCCGACATCCGCGACGCGGTCCGCCCCGACGAGGTCCTGTTCGTGGTCGACGCCATGATCGGCCAGGACGCCGTCACCACGGCCCAGGCGTTCATGGACGGCGTCGGCTTCGACGGCGTCGTGCTGACCAAGCTCGACGGCGACGCCCGCGGCGGCGCCGCGCTGTCGGTGCGGCACATCACCGGCCGCCCGATCATGTTCGCCTCCACCGGCGAGAAGCTGGAAGACTTCGACGCCTTCCACCCCGACCGGATGGCCTCCCGCATCCTCGACATGGGTGACATCCTCACCCTGATCGAGCAGGCGCAGAAGACGTTCGACGAGGAGCAGGCCGCCAAGATGGCGGGCAAGCTCACCTCGGGCGAGAACTTCACGCTCGACGACTTCCTCGAGCAGATGATGATGGTCCAGAAGATGGGCCCCATCAAGAACCTGCTCGGCATGATGCCCGGCATGGGGCAGATGCGCGACCAGCTCAACTCCATCGACGACCGCGACCTCGACCGCATCGCCGCCATCATCCGCTCGATGACGCCCGGCGAGCGGCAGGACCCGAAGATCATCAACGGCTCCCGCCGCGCCCGCATCGCCGCCGGCTCCGGCGTCACGGTCAGCGCCGTGAGCAACCTCGTCACGCGCTTCTTCGAGGCGCAGAAGATGATGAAGCGGGTGGCCGGGGGCATGGGGCTGCCGGGCATGCCCGGGGGGCGCGGGAAGGCGTCCAAGGCCCAGAAGAAGGCCAAGAAGGGGCGGCGCGTCAGCGGCGACCCGCGCAAGGCGGGCCTGGAGAAGTCGGCGTCCCCGTCGCCCGACGGCGAGGGCGCTTCGCCCAAGGCCGGGGGAGTGCTGGGGAACCTGGGCGGCAAGCTGCCGCCGGGGCTCGAACTGCCGCCGGGCTTCGACCCGTCGAAGCTGAAGCTGCCCGGCCAGTAACCACCACCGGGGGCGGGCCGCACCTGCGCCCGCCCCGCCCGCTGGCCGGGCCTGCCGCCCCTGGCACCCACCTGCCCTGCCTGCTGGGTCTGCTCGCCTAGCTGTTGGGCCTGCCGCGTCTGCCCGCCGCGCCGGCTTGTCAGGTGCCCGTCTGTCGCGTGACTGTCTGTTGCGCGCGCCCTTGCACCAGCGGTCCTTGCGCCGGCGGTTCTGTGCCAGCGGTCTTGGTGCTGAGCGGCTTGGCGCCGGTCCGCTTCGCATGCCGGCCCTTCTCTTGCCTGGACTTCGGGGGGACCCTTCGTGCGTCGGCCCCCTGCGCGGACCGGATCCATGACGGTGGTCGCGGGTCGGTGCTGCGTCGCCGTCCTCTGGCGCGTTCCGTCGCCCGAACGGGTGCGCGCCCGGGACCGTGGTCGGTCACCGGGCGCGCGGATGGGGGGCCGTTCGGCCTGCTCTAACGGCAGAGGAGCATCCACTGCAGAGCGGGGTCCATGAGGAGCCATCCTGAGGCGGCCGTTACGGGCATCCACATCGGCAGGCCGGTGAGCGGCGACCTCTGGGTCACCCAGGCGTCTTCGTGCGCCGGGCCGAACTCGCCGCCGTGGTCGCCGGGCCATTGATGACCGCTGGGGCCGCCGTGGTGGTGCGGCTCATGCGGGTTGTGCGGCCACTCACAAGGCGGCCAGTAGCTCTTCTCGTGCGGTTTGTGAGTCTTGTGCGGCTTGTGAGTGCAGTCATGCGTGGGCGTTGGGCTCGGCGTGGGCGTGGGCGTCGGAGTCGGGGTGGGCGTCGGGTTCGGTGTCGGTGTCACGGTGGGTGTCGGCGTGACCGTGGGGGTGGGTGTCACGGTCGGCGTGGGCGTGATCGTGGGCGTCGGGGTCACGATCGGCGTCGGTGTCACGGTCGGAGTCGGAGTCGGAGTCGGAGTCGGGTTCGGCGTCGGCGTGACCGTGGGTGTAGGCGTCACGGTCGGCGTCGGCGTGACCGTGGGCGTAGGTGTGACCGTGGGGGTCGGTGTGACCGTGGGGGTCACTGTCGGGGTGGGCGTCACGGTGGGCGTAGGGGTGATGGTGGGTGTGGGGGTCGGGGTCACTGTGGGGGTGATCGTGGGTGTCGGGGTGGGCTGGTTGGGGACGCAGTTGACCTCCACCCGGCCGATGATGACCGTCGTGAGCGGCCCTTCGTAGACGACGCCGCCGTCTTCGTCCAGCAGGCGGCCCGAGATGGTGATCGTCATGTCCGCCTCGGCGGAGGTCGCGTCGTTCGTCGTGGCGTTGTCGGTCCTGACCACCGTCAGCGTGCCGGAGGCCACGCCGGGGTACCCGAGCTGCGCGCCCGTCGCGGGCACCTCCGTGGTCCCCTGCTCCACGGGCACGCCGAGCACCGTGATGGTCCCCGGCGCCGCCTGTACGGACGCCATCGCCGGAGCCGGCGGCGTGCACCGCGCGTGCGTCTCCACGTTGCCCGTGACCAGCAGCGGCTCGGACGCGTCCGGGTTGAGCTGAAGGGTGTTGACGACCAGTTGGGCGCTGGCCTCCCAGACGTCCGGCGCGTCGAGGCCGCTGGCCTGGAGCTGTTCGTTGGCCAGGCTGACGAAGTCGGTGACCCCGTCGGGGTCGCTCCAGTCGCCGGTGTCGGTGCCGGGCTCAGGCCCGACGGACGCCGTGCCCCAGGTGCCGGAGAAGCCCGGCTGGCCCAGTTCCGGGATCTCGGTGACGGTCAGGCCGATACCGTTGGCATTGGCGAACTCGCCCGCCGCGGCGGTGGCCGTAAGCCCGAACAAGGCGCCGGTGAGCAGGACGGACGCGCCGGCGGTGAGCAGCCGCGCGCGCGTGAACAGCGGATTGATCGTGGTGGTCACCCACCCATTCCGCAGGGAAGTTGATCAACCCGGACGAGGTGACACGCGGCCCTTGCCGAGCCTTTGCCGGGGCCTGCCGGGACAGGTCGAAGGCACTGTCCGCGGTCTGGCAGAATGACATGTTGGAACATCGTGACCAGGTGGGTGCCCTCTCATCTCCTGCCGGCCACGCCTGTCCCTGGAGCGTCGTCTCATCGTGCCCCACTCGATGAGGTGCCGTTCACCCACGCTCGAATGCAGGAGAGACCACACCAGTGGCAGTCAAGATCAAGCTCAAGCGGCTCGGCATGATCCGCAACGCTCAGTACCGAATCGTCGTCGCCGACAGCCGCACCAAGCGTGACGGCCGGGCGATCGAGGAGATCGGCCTGTACCACCCGAAGGAAAACCCTTCGCGCATCGAGGTCAACGCCGAGCGTGCGGCCTACTGGCTGGGTGTCGGCGCGCAGCCGACCGAGCCGGTGCTCAAGCTGCTCAAGCTCACCGGTGACTGGCAGAAGTTCAAGGGCGAGGCCGCCCCGGCGCCGATGAAGGTCGCCGAGCCCGCGCCCGACCGCCACGCCCTCTACGAGGCCGCGGCCAAGGAGGCGCTGTCCGGTGGCGACACCGGCACGGCCGCCACCACGGCGCCCAAGCGTGCCAAGAAGAAGGAAGAGGCTGAGGCCGCCCCCGCCGCCGAGACCCCGACCGAGGGCGAGGGCTGACGTGCTCGAGGAGGCTCTCGAGCACCTCGTTAAGGGCATCGTCGAACATCCCGACGATGTCCGGGTCCGCGCTCGCCGCATTCGCAGCGGGCGCGTCCTGGAGGTCCGGGTGCACCCCGAGGACCTGGGCAAGGTCATCGGACGCGGCGGGCGCACCGCCAAGGCGCTGCGCACCGTTGTGAACGCCCTGGCCGACGGGAAGTACGTACGGGTCGATCTGCTCGACCTGGACGAAGCAGTCCGTTAGCGTCAGGAATTCGCGCCCTCATCGGTCCCGAAAGGGCCGATGGGGGCGCTTGCGTTAGGAGAAGGTGGGTTCACGTGCAGCTGGTCGTCGGCCGGATAGGCCGTCCGCACGGGGTACGCGGTGAGGTGACCGTGGAGGTGCGCACCGACGATCCCGAGCTGCGCTTCGCCGAGGGCGTGGCCGTCGCGACCGACCCGGCGAGCGCCGGGCCGCTCGTGGTCGAGCATCGCCGCTGGCACAAGGGCGTGCTGCTGATCGCGTTCGAGGGGGTTCACGGCCGTGACGCGGCCGAGGAGCTCCGGGGCACCATGCTGGTCATCGACTCCGCCGACGTGGAGTCGTCGGACGACCCGGACGAGTTCCACGACCACCAGCTCGTCGGGCTGGCGGTGGAGACCGTGTCGGGCGAGCCCGTCGGCGAGGTCACCGACGTGCTGCACCACGGCCAGGACCTGCTGGTCGTACGCCGGCGCGGGCAGGACGACGCGCTCATCCCGTTCGTGAAGGCCCTGGTGCCCGAGGTCGATCTGACGGGCGGGCGCCTGGTCGTCGACCCGCCAGAGGGCCTGCTGTGATGCGCCTCGACATCATCTCCATCTTCCCCGAGTACTTCGCCCCGCTCGACGTCTCGCTGATCGGCAAGGCGCGCGAGCGCGGCACCCTCGACGTGCGCGTCCACCAGCTCCGCGACTGGGCGCACGACGTGCACAGGACGGTCGACGACACGCCGTACGGCGGCGGTCCCGGCATGGTGATGAAGCCCGAGGTCTGGGGCGAGGCCATCGACTCGGTGATCGGCGACGGCGCGCCGCGGGTGATCGTGCCGACGCCGAGCGGGCGGCCGTTCACCCAGGAGATGGCCCAGGAGCTGGCCGCCGAGCCGTGGCTGCTGTTCGCCTGCGGGCGTTACGAGGGCATCGACTCGCGCGTCATGGCCGAGTACGGCGCCCGGCTGCGGGTCGACGAGGTCAGCATCGGCGACTACGTGCTGGCCGGCGGCGAGGTCGCGGTGCTGGTGATGGTCGAGGCCGTCGGCAGGCTGCTGCCCGGCGTGCTGGGCAACGCACAGTCGGCTGTCGACGACTCCTTCGCGCCGGGTTCGATGCAGAACCTGGTGGAAGGCCCGGTCTACACCAAGCCGCCGGTCTGGCGCGGCCACGAGGTGCCTGCGGTGCTGCTGTCCGGACATCACGGAAAAGTCGCCCGATGGCGACGGGACGAGGCGCTCCGGCGTACGGTGCGGAACCGGCCGGAACTGGCCGCGGCGCTCGATCCCGAGACGCTCGACAAGCATGACAAGAAGCTGCTCGACGAGCTCTCGTTTCGCGTCCGGCCGGAAGATGTGGCAAACTGAATCGCTGCCGACCATCACACGGTTGGTCCGTCATGCCCGGGTAACGGTCCCGGGTTCATCAAATCAGCAAGCGTGTCCGCCGCGAGCTCCGGCCGGGTGGACCTCCGCGTGCTCGCGAGGACTTGAGGACAGCTCTCATGCACACGAAGATCCAGGAGCTCGAGAAGGCGACCCTTCGCAGCGACGTCCCGGCGTTCCGCCCCGGTGACACGCTCGAGGTCCACGTACGAGTGGTCGAAGGCAACCGCTCCCGTATCCAGGTCTTCAAGGGCTTCGTCCTGCGCCGGCAGGGCAGCGGCGCCCGCGAGACCTTCACGGTCCGCAAGGTCAGCTACGGCGTCGGCGTCGAGCGCACCTTCCCGGTGCACAGCCCGGTCATCGAGAAGATCGTGCTCGTGACCCGCGGTGACGTGCGTCGCGCCAAGCTCTACTACATGCGCGACCTGCGCGGCAAGGCCGCCCGCATCCGCGAGAAGCGCGAGGCGACGCCCGCGAAGTAACCCCAATCTTTTCCGAAAGGCCCGTGCACCGCACGGGCCTTTCGGCTTTGCGGGGCCATTTCCTTTATGTGGAGCGACTCGTGCGTGGGTGTAACGTCGGTCGAGGCTTGTCGAGCCGTTCCATCATCTAGGCTCGTCAGCGATGACAAGCGAAGACCAGGAGTACGGCGCCTCGCGCCGCCCTGTCGAGGACGAGGTGGACGTGGTCGCCGAAGAGACTCAGAAGCCGGCAAAGGGCGACAAGGAGAAGAAGGGGTCGTTCTGGAAAGAACTCCCCGTACTTGTCGTTGTGGCCCTCGTGCTGGCCCTGATCATCAAGACGTTCGTGATCCAGGCCTTCTACATTCCGTCGGAGTCCATGGAGAACACCCTGCTCAAGAACGACAGGGTCCTGGTCAACAAGCTCGTCTACCACACCCGTGACATCGAGCGCGGCGACGTGGTCGTCTTCTCCGGCGTCGACTCCTGGGACGGCGAGTTCGAGGTCGAGGAGCCGTCCAACCCGATCGCGGGCTTCTTCCGCTGGGTCGGCACGGCCTTCGGCGTCGTCCCCGGCGAGAAGGACTACATCAAGCGGGTCATCGGCGTGGGCGGCGACCACGTCAAGTGCTGCGACTCCAAGGGCCGCATCACGGTCAACGGCACGGCCATCGACGAGGAGAGCTACCTCTATCCGGGCAACGTGCCGTCCGACCGGTTCTTCGACATCACCGTGCCGCCCGGGCGGCTGTGGGTGATGGGCGACCACCGTTCCGTCTCGCTCGACTCCCGCTCGCACACCGGCGACCAGGGCGGCGGCTCGATCCCCGAAGGTCAGGTCATCGGCCGGGCCTTCGTGATCGTCTGGCCGTTCAACCGGGCGGGCGTGTTGTCCATACCTGACACCTTCGCGCAGCCCGCGCTCCAAGCACTCGGAGGGGCCGTACCGCTGGTGGCCGGGTTCGGGCTGGCCGTACCCTTGGTCCTGGTTCGTCGGCGCCGGTTGGGGAGGAAGCGCTGATGGCCGTCACCAAGAAGGCGGAGGGCGTGGCCAAAGAGAAGAAAAAGGGCGGCTTCCGGGAGACCGTCCTGCTGCTGGTGCTCGGCGTGGGCATCGCGTTGTTGCTCCAGGCGTTCGTGATCGGGTCGTTCTACATCCCGTCGGAGTCGATGGAGAACACCCTGCTCATCAACGACCGGGTCTTTGTCAACAAGCTGGCCGGCGATCCCGAGCGCGGCGACATCGTGGTCTTCAAGGGCTGGCGCACCGGCGAGGACACCATCAAGCGGGTCATCGGCGTCGGCGGCGACAAGGTGGTGTGCTGCGACTCCAAGCACCGCATCAGCGTCAACGGCACGCCGCTCGACGAGGAGTCCTACCTCTACCCCGGCGACTTCGGCGGCGGCGACAAGTTCAGCGTCACCGTCCCGGCCGGCAAACTGTGGCTGATGGGCGACCACCGCACCGCCTCGGCGGACTCGCGGGCCCACATGGACGAGCCCGGCGGCGGCTTCATCTCCGTCGACGACGTGATCGGCAAGGCGGTCGTCCGCTACTGGCCGCTGTCGCGCGGCTACCTGTTCTCCACGCCCGACACTTTCGACAAGGTCAAGTAAGGGGCTTTCGGTCGCGGTTTGCGGCGAATGGGGCGTACGCTTCGAGTGTCATGACAGTTGCGTTCCGCCCTCGACCGAGCGTCGTCCGGCGCGATTCCGGACTCTACGCCTACGAGCGGGCGCTGGCCCGCCGTGGGCTGACCCCGATCGCGGGCGTCGACGAGGCGGGCCGCGGCGCCTGCGCCGGGCCGCTGGTCGTCGCGGCCGTCGTCCTGCGCAGGGAGATCGACGGTCTCGGTGACTCCAAGATGCTGTCCCCGCCGGTGCGCGAGCGCCTGTACGACCGCGTCGTCGCCACCGCCCACGTGGGCGTCGTGGTGATCCCGGCCGCCGAGATCGACGCCCGGGGGCTGCACAGGAGCAACATCTCCGGAATGCGGCGGGCTGTGGCGCAGTTGCCATGTGATCCGGAGTACATCCTCACGGACGGCTTCCCGGTGCCCGGCATGCCCGCGCCGTCCCTGGCGGTGTGGAAGGGGGATCAGGTGGCCGCCTGCGTGGCGGCCGCGTCGATCGTGGCCAAGGTGACGAGGGACCGCCTGATGGTCGAGCTGGATCGAAGGTTCCCTCAGTACGGTTTTGCCGAGCACAAGGGGTATGTCACGCCAGGACACCGTTTGGCACTGGAGAGACATGGCCCGTGCCCCGAACACCGTTACTCCTTCGTCACGGTGGCCAGGGGGATGGGTGAAAATGAGATGGGGGCCGGGGTTGCCTGAGCAGGCGAACCGGGGGACCGGTACGACAGGAGGACCGCGATGAGCGCAGAGGATCTCGAAAAATACGAAACCGAGATGGAGCTGCAGCTTTACCGCGAATACCGTGATGTCGTCGGTTTGTTCACATACGTCGTGGAGACTGAGCGTCGGTTCTATCTGACCAACTCGGTCGATCTCGACGTCCGTACGGCGGAGAACGGCGACGTCTTCTTCGATGTGAAGATGCAGGACGCCTGGGTCTGGGACATGTACCGGCCGGCGCGGTTCGTGAAGAACGTACGGGTGGTCACGTTCAAGGATGTGAACGTGGAAGAGCTGGCCAAGGCCGACCTGGAGATGCCCAAGGAAGGGTTCTCGGGGTAGGGCGAAGGGGGCGCCGTCGAGGCGGCGGGTGTGGTGGTGGTGCGTCCGGTGGCGGCGTGTCCGGGCGTTGTGCTTGTGTTCGCATCTGGAGTTCCAGGGTTCCGGTGTTGCGCGTGACGCCGCACGCGGCCACACCGTCGCTTCGAGCAGCTTCCGGTCCCAGGACGTCTTGGGGCTGGTTGGCCAACGCTGACCTCATCGGCCCGATGCCGTGGATGAGGCCTACCTGCAGGTTCTGAATACCGCCTCCTGCACGCTGGGGCCCGGCCTGCTGTCTGCTGGTGCGGTGACGGCACAGTCGGGCCCACTGGACACATGCTGGGCCCTGCCGATGCACGCTGGGCCCTGTTGGCACATGCTGGGCTTTCCGGTACGCATTGGGCTCTGCCGGCAGACGCTGGGCCCTGCTGGTAGACGCCGGGCTCTGCTGGCACACGCTGGGTGCTGCCGGCGCACGCTGGGCGCCGTCAGCGCGTGCTGGGCGCCATTCGGCTTGCGGTGGGCCGTCGTCGAGCGCAGGGTGAGGGCCGCCGGGCATGCGGAATCATTAGCCAGCTCTGGGTAGCGACGCCAGGTCCGCGATGAGCGTTGGCAGCCGGCTCAAGATGCGCTTCGACTGGCCCACGGCGCCAAGCATCTGCCCTTCTCCTGCCACGCGCTACTCGCGCTCTCTGCCATGTGCCACCCCCTCCTCAGTGCCCACCCCCTCCTCAGTGCCCACCCCCTCCTTAGTGCCCCCCCGCCTTTCCGCACGTCCCCCGGCCATTTCAGTACCCACCCACCTCCCCGCACGCGCCCACCCGCCTCGGTCGCCTCCTCGCACGTGCCCACCCGCCCCCTTCCGCAGGCCTATCCGCCTCCTCCGTGCTGCCCGTCACGTGCCGCCTCGCGGGATAGGTTCCGCGTCCTACCAACACAGTCGCCGCCAGCCACCGCATCGCTTCAGGACCATGGAGGCCGCAGGCGGGCAGAGTGGCGTCGGGGGTGCAGGGACCGTGAGGCTCATGCTGCGCCTCCGCCTCCTGCGCTGTGCAGTGGTCGCCTGTCGTGCCACGGTGAGCCGTCCCCGGCAGGACGGTCACACCGCACATCGCGCCTGCTCACAAAAACGTCCTGTCCCGTCCCGCTCGTCATCCCGGTATCCCGGCATGGGACGCACGGATACCGCCCCCTTCGATGACCCGGCAACGAGCCTCGGTTGCATGAAGTTATCCACAAGCCACGGTCCAGCTCGTCCGGCCATCCCCAGAATCCCGTTCGCCTCCGTCTGACCTCCCCTCCATCCGCCAAGGTCGGTGACCGAACACAACACCGACGACGGACGAAGGGACGCCCCTCATGGCCCCGAAAGACGAGCTCGGCAAAGAAGGCGAGCACCTGGCCGCGATCTACCTCGAAGCCAAGGGGATGACGATCCTCGAACGCAACTGGCGCTGCCGTCGCGGCGAGATCGACATCATCGCCCTGGACGGTCAGGTCCTGGTGGTCGTCGAGGTCAAGACCAGATCCAGCAGATCCCACGGCACAGCCTTGGAATCCGTGAACCCCACCAAGCTGGCCCGGCTCCGCATGCTGGCCGCCAAATGGCTGTCGGCGCAGTCCCGTTCCTTCGAAGCCGTGCGCATAGACGTGATCGCCCTTGAGCGCTTCGCGGGCAGCTTCGCCCTGCGCCACATACGGGGGGCGATCTAGATGGCAGTGGCCCGGACCCGCAGCGTCGCGCTGGTCGGTGTGAGCGGCCGCAGCGTCGAGGTCGAGGCCGACGTGGGCAACGGCCTGGCCGGCATCCACCTCATCGGCCTGCCCGACACGGCGCTCAGCGAGGCCCGCGACCGGGTGCGATCCGCCGTGGTCAACAGCAGCTACCCATGGCCGGACGCCCGCATCACCGTCAGTCTCTTCCCCGCCAGCCTCCCCAAGCGCGGATCCCAGTTCGACCTCGCCATCGCCATGGCGATCCTGGGAGCCGCAGGAGTCGTCCCGGCGGAACGCATCGCCGAGCCCTTCTTCCTGGGTGAGCTGGGCCTCGACGGCCGAATCAGGCCCGTGCGCGGAGTGCTCCCGTCCATCCTCGGCGCCGCGGCGGCGCACGAAGACGCCACGATCATCGTCCCGTCGGAGAACTCGGGAGAAGCCGGCCTGGTCCCCGACGTGAACGTGGTCCCGGTGGCTCACCTGCGTCAGCTGGTCGAGTGGCTACGCAAAGGCGACAAGCCGCCCGAACCCGAGGCCGATAACCGTGTCGACACGCCCAAGCCCGTTCCCCAACCCGACGTCGACCTGGCGGACGTCGTCGGCCAGCCCGTCGCCCGCCGAGCCTTGGAGGTGTGCGCCGCAGGCGGCCACAACCTGTGGATGGTGGGCCCGCCCGGCACCGGCAAGACCCTGCTGGCCGAACGCCTTCCCACCCTCCTGCCGGACCTGGAGCTCGACCACGCCCTGGAGGTCACGGCCATCCACTCCGTCGCGGGGTTGCTGCCGCCCGACAGTCCCATGATCAACCGTCCGCCGTTCGTCAGCCCCCACCACACGGCGACGGCGGCCGCCATCATCGGCGGTGGCAGCACGGTCGTCCGTCCCGGAGCGGTCTCCCTCGCGCACAGGGGTTTGCTGTTCATGGACGAGGCCCCCGAGTTCCCCCGTCACGTCCTCGACTCGCTGCGGCAACCGCTGGAGTCTGGGCGCGTCACGGTGTCCAGATCCGCGGCCTCGGTCACGTTCCCCGCCCGGTTCATGCTGGTGCTGGCCGCCAACCCGTGCCCCTGCGCCCAGGCCGACGACCAGGCCGGCGCGGCCTGCCGCTGCTCGCCCACCACAAGACGCCGATACCTGGGCCGGCTGTCCGGTCCCCTCCTCGACCGCATCGACATGAAGGTCACGGTCGCCCGTTCGTCCAGACGCGAGCTCCTGGCCGACCGCCACTTCGTCGAATCCAGCGAAACAGTGGCCGAACGCGTCCTGCTGGCCCGCGAGCGCGCCGTCAAACGCCTGGCCCACACCCCCTGGCGGACGAACGCCGAGATCCCCGCATCCGTCCTCCACTCCGATTTCCGTCCGTCCGATGCGGCGATGAAGCCCATGACCTCCTGCCTCGATTCTGGCTCCCTCACCGCCCGCGGCCTCGACCGCACACTGCGCGTTGCCTGGACTCTCGCCGACCTCGCCGGCAAAGACCGCCCGGAAGAGAACGAGACCACCGCAGCCCTCGGCTTCTGGCTCGGAGTACGACCGTGACCCGGGCCGTCCGCCTGCACACCACCCCACCCATGAAGATCACCAGGAGGCCCCTGTGATTAGCCCAGAGCACGAGGCCCGTGCGGCCCTCATGCGAGCCGCCGACGTGGGCGACACGGCCATGGGCCGTCTGGTGGCGCACCTCGGTGCCTCCGGAGCGGTGGAGGCGATCCGCGAGCGTGCACTTCCACTGGCCTTCACCGCCCAGGAGTCGCGGCAGGAACGTCCGTGTGACCTGTCGGGGCGGCTGAACGCCTGGTTCCTCCGGCTGGCGGCGTCGAAACCCGCCGCCGATCTGGAGGCCGGCGAGAAGCACGGAGCCAGGCTGATCGTCCCCGGTGACCCTGAATGGCCCACGCAACTGGACCATCTCGGCCCGAGTCGCCCCCTGGGTCTCTGGTTGCACGGCACGGCCGACCTCCGTTTCGCCTGCCTGCAGTCCGTGGCCGTCGTAGGAGCCCGAGCCGCCACCCAGTACGGCCTGCACATCGCCGCCAACTTCGGCATCGGCCTCAGCGAAGCGGGCTGGTCCGTCGTCTCCGGTGGCGCCTACGGCGTGGACGGCGTGGCCCACAAGGGCGCCCTGCTGGCCGGCTCACCCACGGTGGTCGTGCTCGCCTGTGGAGTGGACATCTGCTACCCGAGCGGCCACCAGGAGCTCTTCGCCCAGGCCCGTGAACAGGGCGTCGTGATGAGCGAATGCCCGCCCGGCGTCCACCCCACCCGCGCCCGCTTCCTGATCAGGAACCGCCTTATCGCCGCCCTGACCAGAGGTACGGTCGTCGTGGAGGCTGCCCTACGCAGCGGTGCCCTGAACACCGCCGGCCACGCGCTCACTCTCAACCGGCACCTGGGGGCGGTGCCAGGGCCCACCACGTCCGCGCTGTCGGCCGGCTGTCACAAACTCCTGCGCGAACGCAAGGCCGTCTGTGTCACCACTCCGGAGGAGATGATCGAACTGGTCGGCGTCATGGGCGACGACCTGGCCCCGCAGACCCGAACCCCCGTCGTCCCCCGCGACGGCCTGAGCGAATCCACCAAGAGAGTCCTGGACGCCATCCCCACCCGCGGCGGCGCCGGCCCGGCATCGATAGCGGTCTCAGCAGGCGTCAGCATGGACATCACACTGAGCGCCCTGGGTGGTTTGGCCGCAGCGGGATACATAGAACGAACAGGCGGCGGCTGGCGCCTCCGCAAAACCGCATCCAGCTACCCGAAAGCCCCCGAATCCATGGCCCTGACCCCACCCCCGGTCAACGAAGCCCCCGCCCCAGACCTCCCGCCACCTACGGAAGACGACACCCCACCTCCACCCCACCCCGAAGAACTAGCAACCCCTACCTGACCAACCCGTGCGACGTAGGGGCATGCGGCACCGCCGATGTGACCGCCACCATGACCCAGATGACGAGTTCGTGAGGTGAGATGGTGAGGGAAGGGGCATGGGGGCGATCGAAAATGACTGACATGTGGGCGATGCGACGCACAACCAAGCCGCAGCCGGCGTCCACGCCGCGCCGCGGCGTGCCTTGCCTGTCCACTCAGGCGATGGACCTGCACACCGCTCCCATGGCGAGCCCGAGGCGCCGGGCGGCACAGTAGTGACACAAGTGGCAAATGTTCGTGCGGACAGTGGGTGAAGCCTTGAACAACAACCTCAACGACAGCCTGAACCACGACCAGAATCATGACCTGCCCCCCGACGTGGACGCCGGCCTGAACTCTGACGTGGACGCAAACCTGCACCCCCACGTGAACGCCCACCTGAACCCCCACGTGCATGCGGACCTGAATCGTGACCCGAACGCCGATCTAAATCGTGACCCGAACTGCGATTCGAATCGTGAGCCGAACTGCGATTTGAATCGGGACCTGAATGCCGACGAAGTGCTTGCCGAGTTCGAGAGATATTTGCGGTTCGAGCGAGACCTTTCCCCACATACAGTGCGTGCCTACCTCTCCGACATCACCGCCCTCCTCGACCACCTCCGTGGACGGCTCGACGGCCTGGACATCAGCGAGTTGCGAGGTTGGCTGGCCGACCAGCACAGCGCAGGCAAGGCAAGAGCCACGCTGGCCCGCAGAACGGCGTGCGTCCGGACCTTCACCGCGTACTGCCACCGCCGGGGTTGGCTCGCCGCCGATCCCGGCCTGTTGCTGGGCAGCGCAAAGGCGCCCCGTCCCTTGCCCGCCGTGCTCGATCAGGACCAGGCGCAGACCGTCCTGAGCGCGCCACCGTCCACCGGCGATCCCAAGGACCTTCGAGACCAGGCACTCCTGGAGCTCCTGTACGCCACAGGTGTGCGCGTGGGCGAGCTCTGCGCCCTAGACGTCGATGACGTGGACCGGGACCGGCATGTCATCAGAGTCCTGGGCAAGGGACGCAAGGAGCGTTCGGTGCCGTTCGGGCTGCCGGCGCTTCGAGCTCTGGACCGGTGGTGCATCAACGGGCGTCCCATCTGGGTTCGGGAACGCTCCGGACCGGCCCTCTTCCTCGGAGTCCGCGGCGGCCGGATCGACGCCGGTACCGTACGACGAGTGGTGCACGCGCGGCTGGCCCAGACCGAGGGCGCCCCGGACATGGGCCCACACGGACTGCGGCACACCGCGGCAACCCACCTCCTTGAAGGGGGCGCCGACCTGCGCAGCGTCCAGGAACTACTTGGTCACGCCTCCCTCAACACAACCCAGATCTACACCCACGTCTCGATCGACCGCCTCCGCACCGCATACCGCCAAGCCCACCCCCGCGCCTGACCACAGACACCAGCACGTCATCGCCTCCCCTCACCAACCCTTCGCCGCCCGGCTGAGCGCAAGGGGCACAAGACGTCGAACCAAGCCTCCACGTAGGCATTGGGCCCGGCCGAGCCCGCCCGCAGACGACGCAGCACGACGCGTTCGAGCGTGCTACGCAGTTCCCCAACTGACGCCAATGGCCCAAGACCTGAAGCCGTGTCGGCCTGAAGACCCGAAGGCACGACGACACGGCAGTGGCGTCGCTGCGCATGGCATGCGAAGGGGCGAGGGCAGTGAACGCGAAGAGCATGTTCCTCCCGCGCCGGCCGTGATGGATCCACGGTGCGACGAAGCGAGAGACCGGCGACCGCCTAACCGACGATGGCTCTACTGGATGGGAGCGCGCGCGGGAGGCGAGCGCACGGGAACCTGGGTGACGTGCAGCGCCTTGGTTGAAGACCTGACCTTCCTGGCTGGCGCTGGCTTGCTGGACGCTCCAGATCACCTGCCGTCATCCAACAGCAGGACCCGTCTGTACTCGGCCCCCTCCGAGGAGGAGCGGGGAAGGAAGGGGTGCGCACGAAAGCGGCGCGCACGGCGTAGGACCAAGCCACTCCAGCATTGGAGGGCGTAGTAGCGGGCAGGGTCTCCCACCGGGCCCGCCCCCGTCCCGCCAGGGGGTGGGGGTGGGGGCATCTACGCGGGTCCACCCTCTGCTTGGAAGCCTCCCGCCCTGCCAGGGGTGCCGGCTTCGGCGCGGGTCCAGTCTCCGCTTGAGTGAGTCCCTGCCCCACTGGGGTGTGGGCTCCGGCGCGGGTGCAGCTCTCGCCCGAGTGAGTCCCCGCTTGGTTCGGTTCCTTGCTGGACGAGCGTCCCATTGCGGCGGAGAGAAGCGTCTCGCATACAAGGGAGTGGTGACCATTCGGCGCCTGTGTTGACCCACGGTGGCCAAGAGGTGCGTAGTCGCCGTTCACATGGCGCGGGTGGCCTGTGCCGCTACAGGCAACCACAACCACACATGGCGCTGGTTTCGTGTGCGGTGGATGTAGGCCGCATCGGCAGCGCGGTCCTGGTGCACTGCATTCGGCGCCTGGCTCGATGGTGAGGACACCAAGGAGCAAGAGGTGCGAGGGGCGAGGGTTCAGAGACGTTTGGTCGGCGTCGGCGTCGGCGTCGGCGTCGGTGCGGGTGTCGGGCGCGCAACGCCGGTTGGCGGGCGGACAGCGGATGGCAGAGAGCGCGCGGCTACAGAGGTGGTGGACGGGGGCGCGGCGGGGCGCGGGGCGAAGCAAGGCGCTGGGATGAGTTGGGGCTTGGTCCGGGTTCGAGGGCGCATGCGTTTCTTGATGAGACTTGCGGGTCGTGACCATCTACCGGCGGTGAATGGGCATCTTGGCTGCCTTCAAGGAACTTCGTGATCGATGCGGCGGCCGTTGTGAGGTTCTCGTCGTGCGCTTGGAGGTTCTCGGTCGGGGGCGAGGGTCGGGGGTTGAGGGAGGGCTTGAAGAGTAAGGCTTCGGGGCGGTTTCAAGGGGGTTAGGACGAGCGTCGTGAGGGTGGGGTGGGTGGGCGTCTGTGGACCCCTTCTGTTGGGGGTTTGCGGTGTTGGCCGCTTCTGAAGCCGTGGTGCTTCTTGTGGGGGCGTCGGCGGCGGCGTAGGGCAGTGATCAGGAGTGCGGTGCCGAGGAGGGCGCCCAGTCCGATTGCTGGAGCTGCTGGCAGTGAAGCCGCATGTGTCAGGAGTCGAAGGACGGTTGCATAAGGCCTCGTGGGGGCGCGAGTTGGGTCAGGTCGCTGCTCGGAAGTGCTGGCTGATGCGTTGCGGAGGGGAAGGTCGCTGGGACGTATCTCCGGGCGTGAGGGGGTGACTGCAGGGGTGATGGGCGGGGGCTCGGGGGTCGGCTCTGTGGTGAGGGCAAGTGCCTCCTGGACTGTGGAGTAGGGGGATGGGAGCGCGTCCTGTGCGTTCGAGGGGGAGTCGCGGTGCGCGAGGACTGTGAGCAGGGACGGGGGGAGGGGGACGCGAAGTGGGGGCGGAGGAGGCGTGGGGGCGTTGGGGAGCAGGGTTCGTGCCAGCGGAGCCGGCGGGTTCAGGAGCAGACGTGGGGACGAGTTCGGGCGGTAGAAGGCGGCGGACAGGCTGGTGAGAAGGGGGAGGGCGGGTGGGGGCCAGGTGGCGGGTGCAAGGCCTTGCGAGGGGGCGAAGGAGACGTCAAGTGGAGCATCGGAGGGCTCGATGGGGACGGCAAGGGGCGCTCCGGAAGGCTCGGAGAGATAGGTAAGGGGTGCTTCGGAGGGTTCGGAAGCTTCGGAGGGATGGGCAAGGGGTGGGGGAATTGGGGGCGGGGGCGTTGTAGGCCAGATGGGGAGGAGGCGGATGGGGGCGTGGCCTAGGAGGAGGAGAGGGTCGAGGTAGCGGGTGCTTTGGAGCAGGCCCCAGTGCAGGCATGACTCCTGGCAGTGGCTGTGTGCAGCTTGTACGACACCCAGACGGCTGCCCATCGTGATCGGCTCACCTTGCTTCACCGATGGGCTGATCGGCAGGTACGTCGTTCGGAGTCCGCCTGGGTGGTCGATGGTGACGACTCCTCTTCCGCCTACTGGGCCTGCGAAGCGGACGGTGCCAGAGCCTGCGGCCAGGACAGGCGTGTCGGCGGAGGCGGCCAGGTCTACGCCGCGGTGTCCGGCCAGCCAAGGAGCCAGGGGTGGGGCGAAGCGGCGCAGGATGCGGGGGCTACCGTCGAGTGGCCATCGCCAGGCAGGTGGGGCGGCCTTCGCCAGCGGAGTGGGGGTGGCGATGGTCGTGAGCATGATCGCTGTCACGAGCACGACGAGGGAGATCACGGCGCGGCAAGCCATGTTCTGCGCGCATGGTCTCGGCGGTGATGGTGCTGAGCAAGGGGACAGGGCGCGGAGGCGTGGGCGAAGTGACAGCGCGCGGAGACGCGGGCGTGGGGAGAGGGAGGGCATGCGTGGATAAGTGGATAGGGACGGAAGACGTGGATGAGGGGGCATGGCGGGAGTTTCGCCGGGGGCGGCCTGCCGAGGTCGAGGCGAGCGGGATTCTGTGGATGGAGTAAGCGGCGGGGAGCCTCCTGTGGACAACCTGTCCTGTGCTGAGTTCCGCCGCCGCCCGTCCGGTGAAATCCAGTGGACCGAGCTCCGCCGGCCCCCGGTGAAATCCAGTGGACCGAGTTCCGCCGCCCGCCCGCTGATATCCAATGAGCCCAGCTCTGCCGTCCGCTCGCCCGGCGAAATGCAATGGACGAGGTCATGCGCGCGATGCGAGATTCCCACCCGTGAGCCCGACCGCAGTTTTCCCCGATCCCGTCCCGCTGGCCGGGGGTCTCGTTCTGCGGCAGGCACGGCCCGCTGACCTGGACCAGATCAGCGCGCTTCTCACCGAACGTGGCGACTCGTCCGACGCCCTCGACCACCGGCTGGTCGTCTCGGACCCGGAGGCCGGCTGGTCCGCCTGCGCCGTGGTCGTGGATGGAGAGCGGGTCGTGTCCACCGCGACGCTCCTTGACGAAGAAGTGCGCATCGGGAGCATCCGCCTACCCGCCGGCCAGGTCGAACTGGTCGCCACCGACCGCGAGTACGAAGGGCGCGGACTCGTACGGGCGCTGATGCGATGGGCTCATGACCGCTCCGCCGCCCGCGGGCACGTCGTCCAGGTGATGATCGGAATCCCGTACTTCTATCGGCTGTTCGGCTACGAGTACGCCATCGACATACCGTCGGCGCTGACCGTGCACACGCCACCGGCCGGTGAGGGCACGCCCGCACTTCGCGCCGCGCGGCCCGCCGACATCCCCGCCATGGCGGCTCTGCAGGACATGGCTCAGGACCGGTTCGACGTGGCCATGCCGCATGCGGCGGCATGCTGGCGATGGCTGCTCGACCATCAGGCGAGCACCTCCTGGGTTCTGGAGCACGCCGGCGCCGTCATCGCCACCGGACGCACCACGCCACCCGACGATGGTGAGGTGCTGCTGGCCGAGGCTGCCGCCGCCGACGAGAGCGCGGCCTGCGACCTGCTCAGTGCCGTCGTCGCACAGTTCCCTGGAAGTGAGCTGAAGGTCGTTCGTCGGGCCGGATCCGTGACTGCCGCCGCCTGGCAGGAGTTCCTCGAAGGCGAACCGCGGAAGCGGGCGCAGCAGTACTACGTGCGCATTCCGGACGTTGTGGTGCTGCTCGACCGCCTCCGGCCGCTGCTCTGGCAGCGCCTCACTGCAGATGGGACGGACCGCACCGGCGATGACATCGTCATCTCCACGTTCGGCGCCCATTACCGGATCCCGGTCGGCGCCGATGGCCTCGGCCAGGTCGTCACAGGCGGTCCGATGCAGGGACCCGGATCCGTGAAGGGCGTCGGAGTGGCGCCTGACCAGTTGCCTGCCCTGCTGTTCGGCCCCCACGGGATGGAGGGGCTGACCCGCATCCGGCCCGACGTCTACGCCGGAGAGGAAGAGCTGTTCCAGGCGCTCTTCCCGCCGCTCACGGCGGATCTGCTCACCTACTACCTGCCGTATTAGGCCCGTTCCAGCTTCAGGTCGCTGTTCGGCGGAGCTCGATATGGCCGATTGCTGCGGTTCTGGTCGACCGCCGATGGCCGCTTCCACCGGTGGCGGCGGCTACAGGACGTAGATGAAGCAATGATCGCCGCAGCCGCGCGGGTGCGGGGCAGGGGCAGGGGCAGGGGCAGGGGCAGGTCGATCTTTGTCTGGTCGGTGTGGGCTGCACTGTTGCGTCACCACCACGCGGCCGGTGTGGTGATCGAGCCAGAGTTGCTGCAAGAGCTGGAGAAAGACTGCGCCCAAGGGACGGGCCGCCGCAGTGACGGTAAGCGCCGACCCCGGCAGGGGAGCGATCAACGGAGGGGCGTCGTAGGCCGTGAGGATGAGGGCTCTGGGCGCATGCAGTCAGGGCCGGTGCAGACGCTGTGGGCGTACATGCGTTGGCATGGAGAGCAACGGGGGGCGAGGTGAGTCCGGGTAGGCGGGGTGCGGGATCTGGCGGAGTGGAGGTGGCTAGATGACGGAGTGGCGCTTGGCTTCCATCAGATTCTTCAGGGTCTCGGGGGTGGGGTTTTGCGGGGGTGCGGGGAAGGTGTGGGAAGTCTGAGGGCGGTTGGGGCGTAGGGGGGAGAGCCAGATCCAGAGGCTGCTCAGGGCGATGCCCGCCGCGCTCAGAAGGATGACCGGGCGCAGGCCCATGAACTCGGCCAGTACGCCGCCCGCCAGGCCGCCGACGGCCAGGACGCCCTGGACGGCGAAGGTCATGGTGGCGTTCACGCGGCCCCGCAGGGCGGTGGGGGTGTCGCGGAGGGTGATCACGCCCATGCAGGTGGCGAAGGCGACCACGATGACGCCGGTCATGACGCCCGTCAGTCCGAGGACGGTGAGCTTCACCCAGAGGGGACCGGTCAGGAGGCCGACGGCGAGGATGTCCAGCGGGAAGAACAGGACCGAGACGAGCAGGATGCGGTTCTCGCCGTAGCGCTTGGACAGGCGGGAGGTGAGCCAGGCGCCCAGGAGGCCGCCAGCGCCGCTCAGTGCCGTCAGAAAGCCGATCATGCCCTTGGGGATGTCGAGCGTGTTGACCATGTAGAGCATGTAGACGGCGATGTACGCCATGGCGAAGAAGTTGATCGTCACGCCGGCGCCCAGGACGGCTCGGAGCGCGGGGTGGGTGAGGCTGGTTCGCAGGCCCTCGACGATGTCGCGCCACATGCTGGACGAGCGGGTGGGCTCGTTGTGCTCCGGGGTGCGGATCGAGCGGAGCAGGAGGGCGGAGGCGAGGAAGGACAGCGCCTCGGCCAGTACGGCGAACGGCGCGGTGAGCGTCTGGACCAGGATGCCGGCCAGGCCGGGGCCGCTCACGGAGGCCACCGAGTACGAGGCATGGAAGCCGGCCATGGCCTCGGTGCGCTGCGACGGGTCCACGACCGCGGCTATGTAGGGGAAGTTGGCGGATTTGAAGATGACGCCGGCCGTACCGATGACCAGGGCCACGATGATCAGCCAGGGCACGGTGAGGACGCCGAACAGCCAGGCCAGCGGGACGGTGGCGGCGGCTGCGCAGGAGACGAGTTCACAGGCGATCATCAGCGGGCGGTGCCGGGTGAGACGGTCGGCGATGGCGCCCGACTGGAGGCCGAACAGCAGGGCGGGCAGCGGGGCGGCGGCGGTCAGCAACCCCATCTCGGCGGGTGAGGCGGTCAGCAGCGTGATGGCGGTCAGCGGGACGGCCAGCTTGGAGACCTCCGAGCCGGTGATCGAGATCGTGCGGGCGCTCCACAGCAGGCGGTAGTCGCGCTGTTTGCGGAGGGGGAGTGGGGGCGTCGTGTCCATGTTGAGGTCTCCGGTGGCGAGTTCGGGCGGGGATGGGGCTGCAAGGGGTGCCGGTTGGGCGGGGGCTGGGGAGGAGCGCCGGTGAGGGCGGGGGCTACGGGCTGGTGCGAGTGGCGGTTCGGCGAGGACGGAGGGCGGTGCAGGTGGTCTTGAGGTGGGGACGGAGGGCGGTGTGCGTGCTCCATGCAAGGGGGCGGTTGTGGGTACGGGAGGGCGGCGGTCGCGAGATGTGAAAGGAAGACTTCATAAGTATGAAGGGATCCCTTCAGAGTTGTAAAGGGAATGCTTCATATCTCCCGGCGGTACCTTTGGCACATGACGCAGGACATGGAGGGGCTCAGCGATCCCAAGATGATGCGGGCGCTGGCTCACCCGGCGAGGCTGTTGATCCTCAACCGGCTCGGCGTGGAGGAGAGTGCCACCGCGACCGAGGTGGCCGAGATCGCGGGGATCACACCCAGCGCCGCCAGCTATCACCTGCGCATGCTGGCCAAGTACGGGTTCGTCGAGGACGCCCCGCCCAGAGGCGACGGACGCGAACGGCTGTGGAGGTCGACGCACAAGCCGTTCAGTGTGGGAGTGCTTCCGGACGACCAGCCGGAGGTCCGTGACGCCAAGACCTTGTTGATCAAGGCGTTCCGCAAGGAGGCCGGCGACGAGGCCGATCGGGCGCTGGCCAGCATCGAGCACGACACGGACGAATGGCGCGACGCGACGCGCTTCAGCCGTGCGCGGATCAGGGTCGACGCGAGCGAGCTGGGACGGCTGAGCGCGGAGATCGAGAAGCTGCTGGAGCCGTACATCGCTCACCAGCGCAGCCAGGAGGACGCGCCGAGCGGGGCCAGGATCGCGGAGGCGCAGATCAACCTCTTCCCGGTCGCCCCCAGGACGTCGCCCGGGTTGCCCACGGAGGACCACGATGTGGGGTGAGCCGTACCCGGTATGTCGGTTTGACCTCCGACGGTCAGCCTGGGGCGGTGTGGGAGGTAGACTTTTCGATGGCCTGTGGCAACAGGCCGACTTCGCATGCCCCGTTGCGGACCGCACCCTCGGTCCGGGCCCCGGCCCGGCTGGAGCGGTTTTGGGGCATCAGGGCGGTAGACAACGCGCTGCCGCGGCACAACCGAGAACTGCGCCCATCCGCAGGGCGCCCAGACCTGGAGGACCATCACATGGCCCCCGTCGTCACCATGCGACAGCTGCTCGAGAGCGGCGTTCACTTCGGCCACCAGACCCGCCGGTGGAACCCGAAGATGAAGCGCTTCATCTTCACCGAGCGCAACGGCATCTACATCATCGACCTGCAGAAGTCGCTGTCGTACATCGACCGTGCCTACGACTTCGTCAAGGAGACCGTCGCCCACGGCGGCACGATCCTGTTCATCGGCACCAAGAAGCAGGCTCAGGAGGCCATCTCCGAGCAGGCCGCGCGGGTCGGCATGCCGTACGTGAACCAGCGCTGGCTGGGCGGCATGCTCACCAACTTCTCCACCGTGCACAAGAGGCTTCAGCGTCTGAAGGAGCTCGAGGAGCTCGACTTCGACAACGTCGCCGGCTCGGGGCTCACCAAGAAGGAGCTCCTCATGCGCCGTCGCGAGAAGGACAAGCTCGAGCGCACGCTCGGCGGCATCCGTGACATGGGCCGCGTGCCCAGCGCGGTGTGGGTCGTGGACACGAAGAAGGAGCACATCGCGATCAGCGAGGCCAAGAAGCTTGGCATCCCGGTCGTCGCGATCCTCGACACCAACTGCGACCCCGACGAGGTCGACTACCCGATCCCGGGCAACGACGACGCCATCCGCGCCGTCGGCCTGCTCACCAGGGTCGTCGCCGACGGTGTCGCCGCCGGTCTGATGGCTCGCTCCGGCGCCGCCCGCGGTGACGAGAAGCCGGCCGCCGCCGAGCCGCTGGCCGAGTGGGAGCGCGAGCTCATCGAGCAGGGCCAGGGCCAGGCCGCCGAGGCCGCCCCTGAGGCTGCTGCTCCCGAGGCCGCCGCCGAGGAGGCCCCCGCTGCCGAGGCTCCGGCCGAGGAGGCCCCCGCCGCCGAGGCCGCTCCGGCTGCCGACGCGACCCCCGAGTCCGGGCCGCAGGCCTGAGACCCGGCCACCGGGCCCGGCCGTGAGGCCGGGCACGGTACAGGCGCCGGCTCCGCGCCGCAGGTCGTCATCGACCGCGGTGCGGTGCGGGCAGCCGGCCGATCGAGGGTGAGCGGAACCGAGGTCCTGTGCGGGCCGAGGTTGTGAAGGGCAAGGCCGAGGTCCTGTGCGGGCTGAGGCCAGGTAGGGCAAGGTACGCGTCTCGACTGGGCAAACGGCCGAGCCGGGACGGCAAGCCGGACCGGACGGCACCCCGCTGAGGCGATAAGTCAAGGCAGGGCGGCGATCAGGCCGAGGCGGTCAGCCAAGTCGGATTGCCAGTCAGGCCGAGGCGGTCAGCCAAGTCGGATTGCCAGTCAGGCCGAGGCGGTGAGCCGAGGCAGGGTGGCAGCCGGGGCTGAGGCGGTCAGCTGAGGCAGGGTGGCGATCAGGTCAAGGCGAGAGCCGAGGCAGGGTGGCGATCAGGTCTGGGCGGTAAGCCAGGGGCGGGTGTCGGAGACCGAGGCGGTGAGCCGAGGCGGATGACCATCGGGCCGGAGCGATAAGCCGAGCCTGGCTGGGCAGTATGCCGAGCGAGGCGGAGCGGAGCTCCACCGGCGGAGCCCCGTCCTGCTGAGCGGAGACCTGGGCGCAAACCCGGGCCCGAGCGGAGTCCGCGCCCAGGCCGGACGAAGCCCGAGCCCAGCCCAAGGTACGAGCGAAGGTCCCGGCGAAAACCGGACGGGTCAGGCGAAAGCCGGGCTGGTTAGGCGGAAGCGGGGCCGGTCGGGCGGAAGTCGGACGGGTCAGGCAGAAGCGGGGCCGGTCAGGCGGAAGCCGGACGGGTCAAGCTAAAGCTGGGCTGGTCGGGCGGAAGCCGGAAGGCCCGGGCGGACAGGACCCGGAACCATCGCTTGAGACCTCGCAACACCTGGCACAACCTGGCATCACCCGGCGAACCTGGTAATACCAGGCGAGACCGCGCACAACCGAGGCAGAACGCACGACCCGCGCACGACCCGCGCACGACAAGGCCCTGGTGCGGCACGCGCCTGCCGTACCGACCCGGGGCGGGCGCCCAGGGCGTCCACTCCGATCCACGATGACGACGAAATCCCACAAGGAATAAGAGCAATGGCTTCCGTGAACATGGCCGACGTCAAGCGGCTTCGCGAGATCACCGCTGCCGGCATGATGGACTGCAAGAAGGCGCTTGAGGAGTCCGAAGGCGACTTCGACCGCGCCATCGAGCTCCTGCGCCTCAAGGGCGCCAAGGACGTGGGCAAGCGCGAGGCCCGTACGGCCTCCAACGGCCTCGTCGCGCTCCAGCAGGACAGCGACTCCTCCGCCGCCCTCCTCGAGCTCAACTGCGAGACGGACTTCGTGGCCAAGGGCGAGCGCTTCCAGGAGCTGGCCGCCGGCGTGGTCGCGCACATCCTGGCGAGCAAGCCCGCCGACGTGGCGACGCTGCTCGACTCCTCCTTCGACGGCAAGACCGTCAAGGAGCACCTGGACGAGGCCAACGCCGCGCTCGGTGAGAAGATCGAGATCCGCCGCTTCGCCGTGCTTGAGGGCGGCTACATCGGCTCGTACATGCACAAGACGGACCCGGCGCTGCCGCCGGCGGTCGGCGTGCTCGTGCAGCTCGACAAGCCGAACGCCGAGGTCGCCAAGGACATCGCCCAGCACGCCGCGGCGATGGCCCCGCAGTACCTCAAGGCCGAGTCCGTCCCCGCCGAGGTCGTCGAGAAGGAGCGCAAGCTCTTCGAGGAGATGACCCGCGAGGAGGGCAAGCCCGAGGCCGCCATCGGCAAGATCGTCGAGGGTCGCGTCAACGGCTGGTACAAGGACTTCACCCTGGTCCAGCAGGCTTTCGTGAAGGACAACAAGAAGAGCGTGGGCAAGTACGCCGAGGAGAACGGCGTCGAGGTGCTCGCCTTCGTCCGATTCAAGGTCGGCCAGGCTTAGGCTTGAGCGAACTGCCAGCCCAGAGTTCCACCCAATGAAGGAGGCCGCCGCCGTGCAGGACCACCGGGAGTCAGCCCACGAATCCACACGGACGGCGGCTTCCTCATCACCCAGCCCGCAGGGTCCACTGAGGTGGAAGCGGGTGATGTTGAAGCTGTCAGGCGAGGCGTTCGCCGGAGACGACCCGCTGGGCATCGACCCGGGCGTCGTCGACCACCTGGCCGACTCGATCACCGAGGCCGTGCGCGAGGGCGTGCAGGTCGCGGTCGTGGTCGGCGGGGGGAACATGTTCCGCGGCGCCACCCTGTCCCAGGGCGGCATCGACCGCGCCAGGGCCGACTACATGGGCATGCTCGGCACGGTGATCAACTGCCTGGCGCTCCAGGACTTCCTGGAGAGGCGCGGCGTCGAGACCCGCGTCCAGACCGCCATCACCATGCAGCAGGTCGCCGAGCCCTTCCTGCCGCGCCGCGCGATCAGGCACCTGGAGAAGGGCCGCGTGGTCATCTTCGGGGCGGGTCTCGGCTCGCCGTACTTCTCCACCGACACCGCGGCGTCGCAGCGGGCCCTGGAGATCGGCGCCGAGGCGCTGCTCAAGGGCACGCAGGTCGACGGGATCTACGACTCCGACCCGCGCAAGAACCCCGACGCGGTCCGGTTCGACCATCTTGACTACGGCGAGGTGCTGCTGCGCGACCTCGCGGTCATGGACGCGACCGCGATCAGCCTGTGCAAGGACAACGATCTGCCGATCGTGGTCTTCGACCTGATGGGCGAGGGCAACATCCTGCGAGCGGTACGCGGTGAGAAAATCGGCACGCTGGTGAGTCCCGCAGGCAAATGAGGGAGCTAGCCCGACACCGCCAGCTAGTAGACAGGGAGCCGCTGTGATCGACGAAACCCTCCTCGAAGCCGAGGAGAAGATGGACAAGGCCGTCTCGGTCGCGAAGGAAGACTTCGCGACCATCCGGACGGGCCGGGTCACCCCCGCGATGTTCAACAAGATCAATGCGGAGTACTACGGCACTCCGACACCGGTGCAGCAGTTGGCCTCGTTCCACCTGCCCGAGGCGCGCATGGTCATCATCCAGCCCTTCGACAAGAGCGCGATGGGCGCGATCGAGAAGGCCATCCGCGACTCCGACCTCGGCGTCAACCCGACCAACACCGGCGACGTGATCCGCGTGACGTTCCCGGAGCTCTCCGAGGAGCGCCGCAAGGAGTACATCAAGGTCGCCAAGAACAAGGGCGAGCACGCCAAGGTGTCGATCCGCAACATCCGTCGTACGGCCAAAGAGGCCCTCGACAAGATGATCAAGGACGGCGAGGCGGGCGAGGACGAGGTCCGTCGCGCTGAGAAGGAACTCGACGACCTCACCCAGAAGCACGTCGCCAAGATCGACGAGCTGCTCAAGCACAAGGAAGCCGAGCTGCTCGAAGTCTGAGCGGCACGCCTCGCGGCCCTCGCCGGAAGGCGGGGGCCGTGGCTATGGAGAGTGTCTGTGGAAGAACGTACGGCCGGCACCGGCCCGGACGGCGGCAGCCGTACCGGAAGGAACCTGCCGGCCGCGATCGCGGTGGGTGTGGGGCTGGGGGCGCTGGTCCTCGGTACCCTCTACACGATCAAGGAGCTCTTCCTCCTGGTGATCGTGGTGTGCGTCGGCGTGGGCGTGCTGGAGCTGACCAAGGCGTTCGCGACGCGCGGGATCAAGGTCCCGGCCGTCCCCGTGCTGGCGGGGCTGGTGGCGATGCAGGCCGGGGCGTACTGGGGCGGGCCGTTCTGGCTGCTGGGGACGTTCGCGGTGTTCGCGTTCGTGCTGCTGGTCTGGCGGATGTTCAGCGACGGCACCGACGGCTACGTGCGCGACGGCACGGCCTCGGTGTTCACGCTGTTCTACCCGGCGATGCTGGCGGCGTTCGCGGCGTTGCTGCTGGCGCCGCACGACGGCCGCGACCGGGTGCTGATCTTCATCGCGGTGACCGTGGCCAGCGACATCGGCGGATACGTCGCCGGCGTGCTGTTCGGCAGGCACAAGATGACGGTCATCAGCCCGAAGAAGACCTGGGAGGGTTTCGCCGGGTCGGTGATCGCCTGCACGCTGGTGGGCGGCTGGCTGGTGACCTGGCTGCTGGACGGCCCGCTCTGGCTGGGCGCGCTGATCGGGGCGCTGGCGGCGCTGCTGGCGACCGTGGGCGACCTCATCGAGTCGATGATCAAGCGGGACCTCGGCATCAAGGACCTCGGCACGATCCTGCCGGGGCACGGCGGCCTGATGGACCGCCTCGACTCGCTGGTGACCACGCTGGTGCCGGTCTGGCTGCTACTGACGCTGTTCCTCTAGCGCCTCCGTCGTGACGGGCGTGAGCCACAACCACCGGACGGCCTCGCCACCGAACGCGAACCCCGACATGTCCGGCATGTCGGGTGGGTCGGCCCGCATGAGCACCCCCGAGTACTGCGACCCCAGCGGGAACGTCGAGGGCTCGTGGTACCACTTGGCCGTGTGCCCGTGGCCGAGCCAGGTCACCGAGTGCCACGGATACTGGGCCAGCCACACCAGCAGCAGCGCCGCGTCCCTGGGGTCGTCGTGGGTGGCCACGGCCAGCTCGATCCGGGCGTAGGCGTCGGGGCGGTCGATCCACTGCTCGACCGTCGGCATGCGCTGGCAGCTCATCCCCACCGTGGACAGCACGGTCGGCTCGCGGCCCGCGTGCGGCGGACGTTCGGTGATGCCGACGGTCGGCAGGCGCTCGCCGCTGGCGTCCCAGTAGCGGCCGGCCGGGCCGAGCACCCGGTCCAGATGGCCCATGACGAACTGCTGGAACGACGGCCACGACCCCTCGCCGTGCCGCCAGCGCCAGTAGGACGTGGCGTTGGAGATCCGCGGCCGCAGCCCCTCCAGCGCCTCCGCCAGCGCCCAGGCGAACGGCGACTCGCCCACGGCGTCACGGGCGTAGCCGGGCATGCCCCTGCTCATGTCGGCCCAGCCGGGGATGACCGCGAGCAGGTCGTCGTCCTCGTAGAGGGCGACGCCGTCGCCCTCCTCGAACCACAGGGCGGACAGCTGGCCGAGCGGCCTGCGCCCCTCGGGATGCGTCGTGTTCCCCCTGGGCATCAGCGGGGGCAGACCGGAGTTGATCCGGGCCAGGTCCACCACGGACGGCGCCGGCCGATGGTTGGCCAGCCAGACCGCTCCGTGGACGGCGCCCTCGGGCGAGCACAGGTAAGCTACCGAGGAGTCCTCGTCCCGCTCGACCACGAGCGTGCGGCTGCCGTAGGGGTTACCGGCGGCGAGGACGACCTCGGTGCCACCCTCGCCAGATGCCGACCGGAAAATCGCCATACGAGATGACTGTAGATCGGGCGGTGACCCTGACGCGAGCCGTACCGTGATCAGGAATGCCTCCTCCGCGGGCGGCGTTCACTAACCTGGCCGGTGAGAAATCCCGGAAGTCCGAAGCAGAGTCCCGGAAGTCCCCCAAGCAAAGGCAGGAACGTGTCCCAGCAGCCAGGCCAGCTCACCTTCGTCGCACCGCGGCGGGCCAAGCCCGCGCGGCACCTGGCGGACCTGTCCATGGCCGAGCGCCGGGTCGCGGTCACCGAGCTGGGGGAGAAGGCGTTCCGCGCCGACCAGCTCTCGCGCCACTACTTCGAGCGCCACACCGCCGACGTCGCCGAGATGACCGATCTGTCCGCGGCGGCCCGCGACAAGCTGTCGGCGCTGCTGCCGACGCTGCTCACGCCGGTCAAGGAGCTGACCACCGACGGCGGCACGACCCGCAAGACCCTGTGGCGGCTGTTCGACGGCGCGCTGGTCGAGTCGGTGCTCATGCGCTATCCCGAGCGGGTCACGATGTGCGTGTCGTCGCAGGCCGGGTGTGGCATGAACTGCCCGTTCTGCGCCACCGGCCAGGCGGGCCTGACCCGCAACATGTCCACCGCCGAGATCGTCGAGCAGGTGGTCTCCGGCGCCCGCGCGCTGGCGGCGGGCGAGGTGCCGGGCGGGCCCGGCCGGGTGAGCAACATCGTCTTCATGGGCATGGGCGAGCCGCTGGCCAACTACAAGCAGGTGATCGGCGCCGTGCGCCGCATCGTCGAGCCCGCGCCGCACGGTCTCGGCATCTCCGCGCGCGGGGTCACGGTCTCGACCGTGGGGCTGGTGCCCGCGATCGGCAAGCTCGCCGACGAGGGGCTGCCGGTCACGCTCGCGCTGTCCCTGCACGCGCCCGACGACGAGCTGCGCGACACGCTCGTCCCGATCAACACGCGCTGGAAGGTGGCCGAGGTCCTCGACGCGGCCTGGTCGTACGCGGCCAGGACCAAGCGCCGCATCTCCATCGAGTACGCCCTGATCAAGGACGTCAACGACCAGGAGTGGCGGGCCGACCTGCTCGGCAAGCTGGTCAGGAACAAGCTCGTGCACGTCAACCTGATCCCGCTCAACCCCACGCCCGGCTCCAAGTGGACCGCCTCCCGCCCGGAGGACGAGCGGGCGTTCGTGCGCCGGCTGGAGTTCCACGGCGTGCCGGTGACCGTGCGCGACACCCGCGGGCGCGAGATCGACGGCGCCTGCGGCCAGCTCGCCGCGGCCGAATGAGCCGGCCCCGGCCTGAGCGAGTGTCCGGCGGCTGAGCGGCCTCGCCCGGCGCGCTCGCCGAGCCGGGCGGGTGGCTATCTCGTGGCGGTCGAGCGGGCGGCGAAGGTCTCGACCAGGTCGGCGATCATGGCGGCGCCCCGGCTGTTGAGGTGCACGGTGTCGGTGGTGAGCCGCAGGCCGCGGCTGCTGGAGATGGCGTCCAGGCTGCGGCCGAGCAGGAAGTGCTGCATCGCGGCGGTCTGCGCCTGCCTGCTCTCGGGACGGTAGCGGGTGCGGGGCGAGGCGCCCGCCAGGTCGGCGGTCATGCGCTCGTTGAGCGGCAGATAGGTGACGCCCTGCTCGGCGGCGACCGTCCTGACGATCTCGGCGAACTCCTGGCTGCGCCGCACCGGGAGCGAGTCCAGGTCCTCGCCGATGACCGGCGGGGACAGCAGCGCCACGCGGGCCATGGTCTCGTTCTGCAGGCGGGCGGCGATGGCCGTCAGGTTGGCGGCGTACGCGGCGGCCGTCGGTGTCTGCGTGAGCTTCCAGCGCCGGCGCAGGGCCCTGGCCCGCTTCTCGCTCAACGTGGCGTTGGCGTCGTTGGTGCCGATGAGCACGGTGACCACGTCCGGGTCCTGCCGCACGACGTCGTCGAGACGCTTGAGCAGCTCGGACGACGGCTCGTAGTTGACGCCCGCGTTGATCACCGTCTCGCCGGGCAGCCGGTCGCGCAGCATGGCCACATAGTCGACGCTCACCTGTCCGCGGGTGATGCTGTCACCCAGGCAGATCACCTTCACCGTTGCCTCCTCAGGGGTGAGTGAACGCTTACTAACCTACCTTACGGCGCCTCCAGGCATACAGGGCGAGTCCCGCCAGGCACCATGCCAGGGAGATCGCGGACAGTTGGGGCAGCCGGTCGAGCAGCTCGCCGGCGCCGGCCGTGCGCATCCAGACCACCAGCGGAACCGTCAGCCAGTACGCGGGGGACGCGCTGAGCAGCAGCATCACCAGGTAGCCGAGCACCAGCGACATGATCGAGACCGCGGGGGAGCGCAGCACGGCCCGGCTGGTGAGCGCGCCGAGCGCCGTCCCGGCGAGCACCGCCAGGGCGTGCAGGACGAGGGCCGCGCCGAGCACGTCCCGGCCGGGGCGCTCGCTCAGACCCAGCAGGACGGCCCACGCCAGGCCGACGGCGGCCAGCGCCGCGCAGGCGACCAGGCTCGCCAGGAGCCCCGCGGCCACCTCCTTGCCGCGCCCGCCCGCGGTGACCGCCGACAGCTCGCGCTGCCGGTCGGGCTCGGTGTCCAGGAGGCTCCGCGTGGCCCAGGCCAGGATGGGGATGATCAGGACGGCGCCGTCGGCCAGCACGGCGGCCTCGGCGCCCTTGGGCGCGCGGCTGCCGTGGACGATCGCGAGCATGGCGAGGGTGAGCAGCAGCGCCTGATGAACCCGATGCGACCGCACATAGGCGGCCAGCCGGAAGACAGCCAGAGCGATCATCCGGGCTCCTCGGAGGTAGGGGGGTGGCCGGGCTCGGCGGTCCGGTAGCCCTGGTCGCGCATCCTGGTGAGGAAGAGCGGGAGCTCGTCGGCGGGCAGGGTGACCGTCACGGTGGTCAGCGGGCGTCCCGGAGCGTGCGGTGCCGGGGCCGCCGGGGTGGCCTCCTTGAGGTGGCCGTCCACGATCGACCAGGAGCGCAGGCCGGGAAGGCCGCGCAGGCCGCCCTGGTGGTCGCTGGCGACGACGATGCCCCCGCGCCCGGCGACCTCGGTGACGATGGCGGGCAGCGTCTCGCGGGTGTCGGCGTCCAGGCCGGCGAAGGGCTCGTCCAGGATCAGCAGGCCGGGGTCGGCCATCAGGGCCTGGACCAGGCCGACCTTGTGCGCGCTGCCCTTGGACAGCTCGCCGAGCGGCAGGCCGAGCAGGTGTCCCATGTCCAGGCGTTCGGCCCAGGGCCGCCACCGGGCGCCGCCGCGTACGGACGCCATGTGCGTCAGGTAGGAGGTCACCGTGAACGGCTGGGCCGCCGGGAAGCGGTCGGGGGCGAAGCCCACGACGCCGGGACGGTCGGTGATGCGGCCCCGCGTCGGCCGCACGAGCCCCGCGAGGAGCCGCAGCAGCGTGGACTTCCCCGCCCCGTTGACGCCGGTCAGCTCGATCGCGTCGCCCGGCGCGAGCTGCGCGTCGGCCTCTTCGAGGACGAAGGGCTGACGTCTTCGGTAGCGGAAAGAGACCTGTAACAGTCGCATGGTGCTGTAACGGTATATGTCAGGGCGCAGGGCCGTGATAAAGGTTCCCACCGCCGTGATGAAGGGCCTCACAATGGAGAAGCCCCCGGCACATCTCAGGAGGAGTGGGCTTGAACCGCTTTCCGCGCGTCATGGGTATGCGTTCAGGCTATGACCCCGTGGAAGTCGACGCCCTGATCGCGCGCATCGAGTCGACCCTGGGCAGGGGGCCGCACGCGGTCGAGCCCGTCACGGCCGACGAGGTCCGCACCGCGACCTTCCGCGCCAAACGCGGCGGCTACCACGAGACCGCGGTGGACTTCGCGCTGGAGGCGTTCGTCGTGGCCCTGGAGACCCAGGCCAAGCGCCCGGTACGGCTCGCCATGGCCGAGCCCACCGGGGAGCTGCTGCGCGAGGAGTGGTTCGAGACCCAGGCGGCCCGCGTCGAACGCGTGGCCTTCCGCCCCGGCCGCATGGGCACCGGCTACAACGAGGATGAGGTCGACGCCTTCCTCGACCGCATCGTGGCCACCCTGCGCGGCACGACCGAGTTCGCGGTGACCGCCCAGGAGGTGCGCGAGGCCCGGTTCTCGACCGTGCTGCTGCGCGCCGGCTACCTGATCGCCGACGTCGACTCCTTCCTCGAAGACGTCGCCGAGATCCTGGACAAGCCCCGCTAGGCCCGTTCGACGGCCGCGAGCAGGCCGCGGAGGTCGGGCAGGACCACCCGGACGACCTCGGGCCCGGCGGGCCGCTCGCCGTGCCGGTTGATCCACACTCGGCGCACGCCCAGCCGCTCGGCCGTGACCATGTCGTGGAAGTGGCTCTGCGCCACGTGCACCCACTCGGCCGGCTCGTACGCCCTCCTGAAGTGCTCGAAGTGCGCCTCGTCCGGCTTGTAGGCCCCGGCGTCCTCGGCGGTCACCACCGCGTCGAACGGCACGGGCAGCCGCCGCAGCGTCTGGGCGATCAGGTCGCGGTCGCAGTTGGTCAGCAGCGCCAGCCGCCGGCCCGCCGCGCGCAGGGCTGACAGCTCCTCCCCGACCTCGGCGTACACCGGCCAGTAGGGCAGCGTGGCGGCCAGCACCGAGGCGTCGTCGTCGTTCAGCGGGACTGCGGCCTCGGCGCAGGCGCGGCGCAGCGCCTCGGCCATGACGTCCCGGTAGCGGGCCCGTGGCGTCTCGGCCTCGACCGCGCTCTCGTGCCGCAGGTACGCCGTCAGCAGCTCGTCTCCTCTGCCGGGCGCGATCAGCTCAAGGCTGGTGCCGATGCCGTGCCGCCAGTCGACGAGGGTGCCGAAACAGTCGAACGTGATCCATCGCATACGTCACATGATGACCCTTCCGAGCACCTGGTCCAGCGCCCGGCCGACCTCGCCCACGACCGCCGGTCCCTCGGCCCGCCAGGCCACGTAGCCGTCCGGGCGGACCAGGACGGCGGTGGCGGCGCCGTAGCGTTCGGCCCAGGCGTCCTCGACGTCGAGCAGGTCGCCGCCCACCTGATGCACCCGCACGCCGGGCTCGGCGGCATGCGCCCAGTCCGCGCCGCCGGGGCCGCACAGCAGGACGAAGGCGTCGTGGAACAGGTCGTGGACGCCGATGCGCCTGCCGTCCCGGTCGAGCCAGAGGTGCGGTGCGCGGGTGCCGGGACGGGCGCCCTGGGCCGCCGGGTCGCCGAGCACCGTCTCGTGGGTGGCGCCGACCATGGCCGACGAGCGGTAGCGCTGCCCCAGGATCGCCGCGACGTGGTCGAGCGGGTCGTCCTCGGGGTTGGGGCCGAACCTGGCCGCCTGGCTGCGCACGGTCAGGTCGGCCAGCTCCAGGGCGATCGGGCGGCGCTCGGCCTCGTAGGTGTCGAGCAGCGTGTCGGAGGCCCGCCCGGCCAGCACGGCGGCCAGCTTCCAGGCCAGGTTGTGGGTGTCCTGGACGGCCGAGTTGGCGCCCAGCCCGCCGGCCGGCGGCCAGACGTGCGCCGCGTCGCCGACCAGGAAGACCCGTCCCTCGCGGTAGCGCGTGGCGACGCCCACCGCCTCCTCCCAGGCGGCCTTGCTGACGATCTCTATGGGCAGGTCGCGGCCGATCAGCTCCTTGGCCGCGGCGACCAGCCGCTCGTCGGTGAAGTCGGCCGGCGACTCGGAGGCGGGGTCGTACGTCAGGGCCATGCCCCAATGGTTCGGAAGCGCGTGGGAGACCATCGCGCCCGAGGCCGTCCCGCCGGGCGCGCCGAGGATCCAGAACAGCGCCCGCTTGGTGACCAGTTCCGACAGGTCGGCCCTGAAGACGAAGGACTGGTAGCTGCGCAGGACGCCGAGCCCTTCGCGGGCGATGCCCAGCCGCTCCCTGATCGTGCCGCGGTAGCCGTCGGCGGCGATGAGGTAGCGGGCGCGCAGGGTCCGGCGCTCGCCGGTGCGGGCGTCCTCGGTCACCACCGTGACGCCGTCCGCGTCGGGCTCGACCGACCTGCAGATGGTGTCGAAGCGCAGGTCGGCGCCCCGGGCGCGGGCGGCCTCGGCGAGGATCGGCTCGACCGTGCTCTGGTCGGCCATGCCGTACTCGCCCGCGGTCAGCTCGGGCATCGCCCGGGAGGAGCCGCCCTCGAAGAGCCACTGCCACTCGCCGGCCAGCGTCGCGCAGCGGGCCACGCCCCCCTCCTCGTCGAAGGGCCGCCCGGCCTCCTGGACGGCCTGCTCCAGGCCGAACGGCCGGTAGATCTCCATCGTGCGCGGGGTGATGCCGCGCGCCCGGCCCAGGAGCGACACGCCGGGGTGGCGGTCGACGAGCACGCAGGGGACCCCGTGGTGCGACAGGAACAGGGCGGAGGTGAGCCCGGCGTAGCCGCCGCCGACGATCAGCACGGGAATCTCGGTCATGACGCCCTCCGGGCGGTCTGTTGTGGTCATGGAAGGAATAGTTGCATTGCAACTAGTAGCAAGTCAACTAGTCTCTCTGAACGATAGGGTGACTCCATGGCGCTCGACCGCGGCTCGCCGCTCGCTCTGACCGTGCTGACCTTGCTGAACCACCAGCCCCTGCACCCGTACGGCATCCAGCGGCTGCTCAAGCAGTGGGGCAAGGACCTGGTGGTCAACGTGGGCCAGCGGGCCGGGCTCTACCGCACGATCGACCGGCTGAGCGAGGCCGGGCTGATCAGGGTCAGGGAGACCGGGCGCGACCAGCAGTACCCGGAGCGCACGGTCTACGAGATCACCGAGGCCGGCCGCGAGCGGCTGATGGCCTGGCTGGACGACATGCTCAGCCGTCCCAAACAGGAGTTCCCGCAGTTCCCCGCGGCGCTGGCGAACGCGATGCTGCTCGGCCCCGGCGGGCTGGCCGAGGCGCTGGAGCGGCGGGCGGCGGCCGTGGAGCGCACGCTCGCCGGGCTGGAGGCGGGCCTGGCCGAGGAGGACCTGCCGCGGGTCACGATGCTGGAGTGCGAGTACCTGCGCGAGGTGACGGCGGCCGAGGTCCGCTGGCTCCGCGCCGTCATCGCCGACCTGCGCGAGGGGCGGTTGGAGTGGTCACGCGAGCAGCTTGAGGAGGTCAGCTCGGCCCGGGAGTGATCAGCTGCGCGCGCGGCCGCCGCAGCAGCGCGACGAGCACCGAGGTCACCGGCGCGGCCAGGAACGCCCCGGTGATGCCCGCGATCACGCTGCCCACCGTGATCGCGACCAGGATGACCGCCCCCGGCAGGTCGAGCGCCTTGCCGTAGACCTGCGGCGCCAGCACGTGCCCTTCGAGCTGCTGCACCGCCACCGTCACCGCGACCACGATCAGCGCCACCAGCCACCCCTTGGCCACGAGCGCCACCACCGCCGCCAGCAGCCCGGCCATGAACGCCCCCACCACCGGCAGGAACGCCCCCACGAACGTCAGCACGGCCAGCGGCAGCGCGATCGGCACGCCGAGGATCCACAGCGCGAGCCCGATGAAGAAGCCGTCGACCACGCCGACGATCGCCACCCCGCGGATGTAGCGCCCGATCACCGCGAAGATCAGCACGCCGGTGTCGCGGCAGCGCGCCTTGGCCGCGTCGGGCACCAGATCGACGATCCAGGCGAACAGCCGCTCGCCGCCGTGCACGAAGTACACCGACAGGATGACCGCGAGCACCGCGCCGACGACGATCTCGCCGGCCGTCCTGACCCCGGCGATGGCGCCGCTGGTGATCTGCCTGCCCTGTTTGGACACGTACTCCTTGGCCTGGGCGAGCAGCCGCTGGTCGTCGAGGCCGAAGCGGGCGGCCAGGCCGTGCAGGTCGCCGAACGCCTTGCCCAGGCTGGTGCGCATCTCGCTCAGGCTGTCGACCGTGGGCGGCACCAGCAGCGCGATCAGCGCCCCGGCCAGCAGCAGGCCGCCGACGAAGACGATCGTGGTGGCCAGCGCCGGGCCGAGCCCGCGGGAGGTGAGCCAGCGGGCCGGCGGGTGCAGCAGCGCCGTCAGGAAGACGCCGATGATCACGGACATGACGACCGTGCGCAGGTGATAGAGGCAGAAGAAGGCGACCGCGATGATCGCGATCCACCCCAGCACCCGCCACGGCCTCATGTCCGACCCCCCGATCGTGCCTGGTCAGTGGCCTTCCCGGCGGTGATCGAGGGCAACCCTGGTCAGGACGGCGGGCTCAGGTGCGCGCGCTGCGACCGCTTGGCCTCCTCGTACGCCGCCCGCTCGGCCGGCGCGCCCACCCCGGCCACGGGCACGTCCCACCACGCCTGCGAGGAGGGGACGTCGTCGGCCATGGGGTCGGTGCGCACGTGCACGACGGTCGTCCCGTCGGACGAGCGCGCCTCCTCCAGGGCCTTGCGCAGGTCGGCCAGCGACTCAGGACGCAGCACGGCCGCGCCCAGGCTGGCGGCGTTGGCGGCCAGGTCGACCGGCAGCGGGCCGCCCGTACGGGAGCGGTAGGAGGTGCCCAGGCGGCGCGCGCCCACGCTCTCCGACAGCCGCCCGATGGAGGCGAAGCCCGAGTTGTCCACCAGGACGACGACGAGCTTGACGCCCTCGGCCACCGCGGTGACCAGCTCCTGCGCCATCATCAGGTACGACCCGTCGCCCACCAGGACGAACACCTCGCGCTCCGGCGCGGCCAGCTTGACCCCGAAGCCGCCCGCGATCTCGTAGCCCATGCAGGAGTTGCCGTACTCGACGTGGTAGCCGCCTGGGCCGCTCGGCCGCCACAGCTTGTGCAGGTCGCCCGGCATGGAACCGGCCGCGCACACCACGACGCCGTCCTCGCCCGCCGCCGCGTTCACGGCGCCGATGATGGCCGCCTGCGACAGCGGGGAGCCGTCGATCGCGTAGGCCCGGTCCACCTGCGCGTCCCAGTCACGGGAGAGCGCGGCGGCCCTGGCCGTCCAGGCGTCGCCGGAGCGCCGGGCGGCCGGGCCGGTCAGCCCGGTCAGCCCGGTCAGCTCGGTCAGGCATTCGCGGGCGTCGGCGACCAGTTGCAGCCCCGACAGCTTGGCGGCGTCGAAGGCGGCGACGTTGACGTTGACGAACCTGGCGTCCGCGGCGAAGAGCGACCTCGACGCCGTGGTGAAGTCGCTGTAGCGGGTGCCGATCCCGATGATCACGTCGGCCTCGCGGGCCAGCGCGTTGGCGGCGGTGGTACCGGTCGCGCCCACCGCGCCCACCGCCAGCGGATGGCCGTGCGGCAGCGATCCCTTGCCGGCCTGGGTCTCGGCGACGGGGATGCCGCGCGCCTCGGCGAAGGCGGCCAGTTCGGCGGTGGCCCGGCTGTAGATCGTCCCGCCGCCCGAGACGATCAGCGGGCGGGCCGCCGACCCGATCACCTCGGCCGCCCTGGCCAGCGCGGCGCGTTCGGGGCGCGGGCGCGGCACGTGCCACACCCGGCGGGCGAACAGCTCCTCGGGCCAGTCGTACGCCTCGGCCTGCACGTCCTGCGGCAGCGCCAGCGTCACCGCGCCGGTCTCGACCGGGTCGGTGAGCACCCGCATGGCCGCCGTCAGCGCGGACGGGAGCTGTTCCGGCCGGTTGATCCGGTCCCAGTACCGCGAGACCGGCTTGAAGCAGTCGTTGACCGAGATGTCGTACGAACGCGGGTCCTCCAGCTCCTGGAGCACCGGGTTGGCGGCCCGGGTGGAGAAGACGTCGCCGGGCAGCAGGAGCACCGGCAGCCGGTTGATCGTCGCGCCGGCCGCGCCGGTGATCATGTTGGTCGCGCCGGGGCCGATCGACGTCGTGCAGGCCAGCGTGGCCAGCCGGTCGGCGGCGCGGGCGTAGGCGGCGGCCGTGTGCACCATGGCCTGCTCGTTGCGGGCCAGGTAGTAGGGCAGGTCGTCGCCCGCGGTGGCGAGCGCCTGGCCGAGCCCGGCGACGTTGCCGTGGCCGAAGATGCCGAAGCAGCCGCCGAAGAAGCGGCGCTCCTCGCCGTCGCGCTCGCTCCACTGGGCGGCCAGGAAGCGCACGACGGCCTGCGCGACGGTCAACCGGATCATGCGCGCCCTCCGAACGGCAGTCTCGGGTCGATGTCCTGGCCCGACCAGGACGAGCGGATCCAGGCGTGACGGGGATCATCGCAGAACGCCATCGAACGCTCCTCCGCCGGCCCCGCCAGCACGTTGAGGTAGTACAGGTCGTAGCCCGGGGCGGCCATGGACGGCCCGTGGTAGCCGTAGGGCACCAGGACGACGTCGCCGGAGGACACCTCGGCCAGCGTGTCGACCTGCCCCCGCTCGGAGGAGTAGACGCGCTGGTAGCCGGGCCCGTCGCCGGCGACCTCGAAGTAGTAGACCTCCTCCAGCACGGCCTCGCCCGGGTTGGGCGTGTCGTGCTTGTGCGGCGGGTAGGACGACCAGTTGCCGCCCGGGGTCAGCACCTCGACGGCCATGAGCTTGTCGCAGTCGAACACGCCGGGGGCACAGAAGTTGTTCACCTGCCGGCTGGCCTGCCCCGCGCCCCTGATCTCCACCGGCACCCGGGAGGCGGGCACGTGCCGCGGCGGCAGCGACCGGGTCGCGCGGGCCGACGGCAGCGCGATGCGTCCGCCGCCGCTCAACGTGACCTGGACGCCGATCGGCAGGTACGCGAAGTCGCTCGGCCCCTCGAACACCGACCCGCGCCCGGCCAGCACGAACGTCTCGCCGGCGACCTCGACCGTGCACGACCCCGACAGCGGGAGGACGATCATCTCCTCCTCTCCGGTGCCGAACGACAGCGGCGTGCCGGTCAGGTCCGCCACGCGCAGCCCGGAGTAGGTCCAGCCGGCCAGCGAGGGGGTGATCTCCACCGACCAGGGGCCGTTGGCCGCCTTGCCGTAGGGCAGGTAGGTCATGCGTGTGCCTCTCGTACCAGGGCGGCGGCGCCGTCCACCGCCGTCGCCACGTCGTCGTCGGATGGGTAGAGCAGGGCGCGGCCGACGACCAGGCCGAGCACGCCGGGCAGGGCCAGCGCGCGGTGCCAGTCGGCGTAGGCCGTGCCGATGTCGGGCGGGTCGCCGCCGAGGAGCAGGGTGGGCAGCGTGGTCGCGGCCATCACCCGTTCCATCTCGGCCACCACGGGGATCTTCAGCCAGGTGTGGGCCGAGGTGGCGCCGAGCGCCTGGGCGACGCTGATCGAGCGGATCACCGCGTCGGGGGACAGGTCGTTGCGCAGCACCCCGGACTCCGAGCGCGCCGCCCAGAACGGCTCCACCATGGCCACCAGCCGCCTGCGGGCCAGCCCGGTCACCGCGTGGGCGCACGACTCCAGGGTGGCGGCCGTCGCGTGGTCGCCGGGGTCGATGCGGCACAGCATCTTGCCGCCGTCGAGGCGCATCGTGTCGATGGCCTCGGGGTCGAAGCCGGTGAAACGGTCGTCCAGCTCGAACACCGAGCCCTGGAGGCCGCCGCGGTTCATCGAGCCGAAGGCCAGCTTGCCCTCCAGCGCGCCCAGCAGCAGCAGGTCCTCCAGGACGTCGGGGGAGGCGAGGATGCCGTCCACGCCGGGCCGGGCCAGGGCCGCCTGGAGGCGGTCGAGCAGGTCGTGGCGGCTGCCCATGGCCAGCGGGCGGTCGCGTACGGACAGGGCGCCCCTGGCCGGATGGTCTGCGGCGATGATCAGCAGCCGCTCGTCCGGCCCCGGCATCCGGCGGCGCTGCCGGCGCGCGGCGGCCGCGGCGATCTCCTCGGGGCGGGTCGCGCGGATCCGCGTGAGCCACTCGTAGCGGGCGGTCCTGGGCAGCGTGAGGTCGCTCACGTGGGCACCTCGTTCAGCAGCTCGTGCACCTCGTCGGTGGTGGGCATGGCGTCGGCGCAGGCCAGCCGGGCGGCCACGAACGCGCCCGCGGCGCCCGCGAAGCGGATCGTGCGCTCCAGCGGCCAGCCGCGCAGCAGCCCGAGGCAGACGGCGCCGCCGAACGCGTCGCCGGCCCCGATGCCGTTGACCACCTTCACCTCGACCGGCTCGGCCACGACGGTCTCGGTGGCGGTGCGGGCGAGCACCCCGGCCGGGCCCATCTTGACGATCGCCACCTCGACCCCGGCGTCGAGCAGCGCCTGCGCCGCCGCCTCCGGCTCGCGCACGCCCACGGCGGTCTCCACCTCGTCCAGGTTGCCGACCGCCACGTTCGCGTGCGGCAGCGCCTCGCGCGCCGCCGCGCGGGCGGCCGCACGCGACTCCCACAGCGCCGGACGGTGATCGAGGTCGAACACCGTCCAGCCGGAGGTGCGGGCCGACAGGGCGGCGGCGTGCGCCGCGCGGCTCGGCTCCTTGCTCAGGCCGGTGAGGGAGAACCAGAACAGGCCGGTGGCGCGGATGGCGTCGAGGTCGAGGTGGCCGGGGGTGAGGCGCAGGTCGGGCGGATGCTCGCCGCGGTAGAACCAGATGGGGAAGTGGTCGGGCGGGAAGATCTCGCAGAACGTGACCGGGGTGGGCGGGCCCTCGATGACGCTCACGTAGGCGTCGTCCACGCCGAAGTCGCGGATGGCCCGCCGCACGTACGCGCCGAAGGGGTCGGCGCCCACCGCGGTGATCACCGCCGAGCGCAGCCCGTGCCGGGCCGCCGCGACGGCGACGTTGGTCGGGCTGCCGCCGAGGAACTTGCCGAAGGTCTCGACGTCGGCCAGCCCGACGCCGGTCTGCAGCGGATAGACGTCGACGCCGCAGCGGCCGATCGTGATCAGGTCGTACAACGCACCTCCAGAGGACGCACCCTACCTCGACACTATGGCATATTGTCATGACATAAGGATGTCCGCTATGTTGTTGATGATCCTTCAGGACGGGCCCCCGTCACCTCACTTCTGTAGTGTCGGGCGGTGAGGAGGTTCGCTCATGTTCGTCCCCAACGGCGTCCATCACGAACAGCACACCACCAAGCTCTCCTTCCGCCCCGCCTCAGGCAAGGGCGGACCGGCGTGAAAGGCCACTGGAGCCTCGACGACCGGCTGGAGCGGTCGTTGCGCGAGGTGCCCTTCGAGGTGCCCGCCGGGTCGGAGTCCGTCACCGTGCGGCTCGACTACGACCGGTCGCAGGGCGTGCTCGACCTCGGCTGCGGCTCGCCCGGCGGCTTCCGCGGCTGGTCGGGAGGGGCGCGTCCGGAGTTCACGATCGCCCGCGACTGGGCCACCCCGGGCTACCTGCCCGGCGTCCCCGAGCCCGGCACCTGGCACGTGTGGCTCGGGCTGCACCGCGTGCCGCCGCAGGGGCTCGACTTCACCCTGGAGATCTCGGCCGCGCGCACGGCCCCGCCGGAGCCGGTCGCCGCCGAGCCGCCGCCCGGCGAACGTCCGCCGCGCCGGGACGTGCCCGACGTCGGCGGGCTGCGCTGGTTCGCCGGCGACTTCCACGCGCACACCGTCCACAGCGACGGCGCGCTCACCGTCGCCGAGCTGGCCGAGCTGGCCCGCGGCCGGGGCCTGGACTTCCTGGCGGTCACCGACCACAACACCGTCAGCCACCATCCCTGGCTGCGCGCGACCGGCCGCGGCGTCACGCTCATCCCCGGCCAGGAGGTCACCACCGACCGCGGCCACGCCAACGTGTTCGGCGAGGTCGGCTGGGTGGACTTCCGGCGGCCCGCGAGCTCCTGGACCGAGCACGCCGGGCGCGCCGGCGGCCTGATCTCGATCAACCACCCGCTGGGCGGCGACTGCGCCTGGCTGCTGCCGGTCGGCGAACGCCCGAGGGTGGCCGAGGTGTGGAGCTCGGGGTGGTGGGACCGCCGCTGGGGCGCGCCGCTGGCCTGGGCCGACGCCTGGCGCGACGACGTGGTGGCGATCGGCGGCAGCGACTTCCACCGGCCCGGCAGCGACGGCCTGCCGGGCGCGCCGACCACGTGGGTGCTGGCCGAGGAGCCGGGTGCGGTGCTCGACGGCGTGCGCGCCGGGCGCACCGCGGTCTCGGCGGGCCCTGACGCGCCGCTGCTGCTCCGGCTGGGCGACGAGCTGCTCGCGCTCGACGCCGACGGCCTGGTGCTGGTCCGCCCCGGCGGCGCCCGCCAGGTCGTGCGCGGCGAGCGGGCGCTGCTCCCCGCGGCCGAGGGACGCCACCGCCTGGAGACCTACGAGAACGAGGTGATCGCCCTATGCGAGTGAGGAGAGTCGCGAACGCGCCGGTGAGCTTCGGCGTGTTCGAGCTCAGCGACGCGCCGCCGCCCCTCGGCCCCGACGAGATGGTCCGCGCGCTGGCCGAGGCCGGTTACGCGGGCATCGACTCCGGGCCCATCGGCTATCTCGGCACCGGCTCCGGCCTTGCCGACCGGCTGTCGGCGCACGGCCTGCTGCTCGCCGGCGGCTGGGTCGACCTGCGTTACGGCGACGCCGAAGGCTACCGGCGGGGGCTGCCCGCGCTGGAGGCCGCGCTCGACGTGTTCGCCGCCGCGCCCGCGGCGCCCGCCCTCTTCGCGCCCCGGCCCACGCTGGCCTGCTCGGGCTCGCCCGAGAGGTTCGCCAGGCCCGGCGGCAGCGCCCCAGGGCTGCCCGCCGCCGACTGGCCCGGGTACGCCGCCCGCGTCCAGGAGGCCGCCGACCGCTGCCGCGAACGCGGCCTGGAACCCGCCTTCCACCACCACCTCGGCACCTACGTCGAGACCCCCGACGACGTCGAGCGCCTCCTGGAGCTGACCGACGTCCAGCTCTGCCTGGACACCGGCCACCTGCTGCTGGCCGGGGGAGACCCGGTCGCGGCGCTGCGCGCGTGGTCCGGCCGCGTCGGGCACGTGCACGTCAAGGACGGCGACACCGAGATCCTGGCCGCCGCCCTGGCCGACGGCGCCGACCTGCGGGAGCTGATGGCCAGGGGCGGCTTCACCCGTCTGGGCGAGGGCGAGCTCGACCTGCCCGCGGTCGTGGCGGCGCTGGACGCCATCGGCTACGAGGGCTGGATCGTGGTCGAGCAGGACACGATGCCGGGCCGCCGCCCGGTCGAACGGAACATCGCCGACCAGGCCGCCAACCGCGAGCGGCTGAGGGAGCTGGGCCTGTGAGGATCGCGCTGGTCGGGTGCGGGGCCGTCACCCAGGCGGTCTACGTGCCGCTGCTGTCCAGGCGGCGGGACCTGTTCGAGGTGAGCGCCGTCTGCGACCTGTCGCGCACGCTGGCCGACGTCGTCGGCGACCGGCTGGGCGTGTCGCGGCGGTACACCGCCCTGGCGAAGATGCTGGCCGACGGCGGTTTCGAGGCCGTGGTGGTGCTGGCCTCCGGCTCCCACGGCGAGACCGTGCGCCGGGCGCTGGCCGCCGGGTACGCCGTGCTGTGCGAGAAGCCGCTCGCGCTGACCAGGGCGGAGGTGGCGGCGCTGCCCGAGGGGCGGCTGATGGTCGGCTACATGAAGCAGTACGACCCGGCCGTGCGCCGGGCCGTCGCGCTGCTGGAGGAGCTGGGCGGCCCGGCGGCCGTCCGGTCGGTCGAGGTGACCGTGCTGCATCCCAGCGGGGAGTCGCAGCTCGCGTTCGCGAACCTGGCGCGGGCCGGCGACGTCGATCCCGGCGTGCTCGGCTCGTTGCGCGAGACCGAGGACTCGCTGGTCTCCCGGGCGCTGGGCCAGGCCGCCCCCGAGTCGCTGCGCAACGTGTACGCGGTCTCCCTGGGCTCGATCTGCCACGACCTGTCGCTGCTCAGGCGCTTCACCGGATCGCCGCGGGAGATCGCGCACGTGGACAGCTGGGGGCCGGCGCCCGGTTCCGTGGAGATCTCCGGGCCGCTGCCCGTGGCGGGCCGGTTCCACATCCGCTGGCACTACCTGGACGGCTACCCCGCCTACCGCGAGACCGTCGCGATCCACCACGACGAGGGCACGCTGGAGCTGGTCTTCCCCACGCCCTACCTGATGAACGCGCCCACCACCCTGACCGTGGTCTCCGGGGCCGAGACCCGCGCCGAACACCGTCAGGTGACCGAGGCGTTCGAGGTACAACTGACGGCCTTCCATGCTTATGTGAACGATGGCAGCCCGCCGCTCACCGACGCGGCCGGCGCACTTGAGGACATCGTGACGGCCCAGCGGATCGCCGCCCGCTACGCCGTCCAGCATCGGCTGCCCATCGGAGGGGAGGCGGCGGCATGGACATAGTGGTCGTTCCGCACACGCACTGGGACAGGGAGTGGTACGAGCCCTTCCAGCGCTTCCGGCTGCGGCTGGTGGACCTCCTCGACGAGGTGCTCGACACCATGGAAGGCGAGCCCGACTACCACTTCACCCTCGACGGCCAGCTCGCCTGCGTGGACGACTACCTGGAGGTGCGCCCGGAGAACCGGCGCCGCGTCGCGGCGCTCGTCGAGTCCGGGCGGCTGGCGGTGGGGCCGTGGCAGATCCTGCTCGACGAGTTCCTGTGCTCGGGCGAGAACATCGTGCGCAACCTCGAACTCGGGCTGGCCGGCGCGGACGAGCTCGGCGGCGCGATGCGGGTGGGCTACCTGCCGGACATGTTCGGCCATACCGCCCAGATGCCGCAGATCCTCAGACTGGCCGGGCTTGAGCACGCCTGCGTCTACCGCGGGGTGCCGTCGTCGGTGACGACCGACGCCTTCGCCTGGGTGGCCCCCGACGGCACGGCCATCCGCACCCAGTACCTGCCCGAGGGCGGCTACGGCAACGGCGCCCACCTGTTCTCCGACGCCAAGGGGCTCAAGGAGCGGGCGGCGGAGTTCGTCGCCGCCATGCGCGCCTGGCACGGCCCCGAGGGCGAGCTGCTGGCCATGTACGGCGCCGATCACTCGGCCCCCGTGCGCGGGTTGCCGCAGATGGTGGCGGCCGTCGGCGCCCGCATGGACACCTTGTCTGGATATATCGAGAAATTTTCGGGTGACACCGCGGGGCTGCCCCAGGTCGTCGGCGAGCTGCGCTCGCACGCCCGCGCCAACATCCTGCCCGGCGTCATCTCCGTCCGCGTCGCCGTCAAGCAGGCCATGGGCCGGGCCGAGCGCATGGTCGAGCGCTACGCCGAGCCCCTGGCCACGCTCTGGGGCGGCCCGTGGCCCGGCCGGTTCCTCGACATGGCCTGGCGGCGGCTGGTGGAGGCCAGCGGCCACGACTCGGTCACCGGCTGCGGCGTGGACGAGACCGCCCAGCAGGTCGCCGCCCGCATCGCCGAGGCCGAGCAGCTCGGGCAGGCCGTCCGCGACATGGTGACCGCGCGGCTGGCGGCGGCGGTGCCGGCCGACGGCGTGCTCGTCGTCAACCCGACGCCGGCCGCGCGCAGCGGCGTGGTGCTCGCCGACGTGGCCGGCGCCGGCTGGACGCTGGTGGACCCCTCCGGCGCTTCGGTGGTCGCCCAGCCCCTGGAGTACGGGCCGGAGCTGCTGCTGGACGAGCGCATCGACCCCCTCACCGTGCTGGGCTTCGTGCACGGCACCGAGCTGTACGGCCAGCACATCATCGGCTGGCAGGTGTTCGACGACATCCTCCTGATCACCGTGGGCAGGGAGCCGCGCGGGCCGTTCGACCAGGCCGAGGTGCGCCGCGCGCTCGACGGCGTGACCTACGTCCGCGTCGAGGCCGAGCCCCGGCGCACGGTCGCCGCCCTCGTCGAGGTGCCCGCGCTCGGCCACACGAGCCTGCGCCCCGCCCCGCCCGGCCCCGCCTACCCCGCTCCGCAGGCGGAGATCCGCAAGAACGGCCACCACCAGGACTGCTGGCTCGCCTCCGACACCCACGTCCTGCCCGTCAAGGCCGACCCCAGGGTGATGGACAACGGGCTGCTGCGGGTCGAGATCGAGCCGGACGGCACCCTCGGCCTGTTCGGCGAGGACGGCCGGACCATCACCGGCGTGGGCCGCATCGAGGACGGCGGCGACTCCGGTGACACCTACAACCACGCGCCCCCGGCCGAGGACCTGGTCGTGTCCGAGCCGATCTCGATCGACACGGAGATCATCGAAGGCGGCCCGCTGGTCGCCGTCGTGGAGATCACCCGGGTCTACCTGTGGCCGGCGGCGGGCGAGCCCGTCCCGAACACGCCGGAGCTGCCGCCGCCCGCGCGCACCGGCGCGACCGAGGACGTCGTGGTCACCATGCGTGTCGAGCTGCGGGCGGGCGAGCCGTTCGTCCGGCTGCGGGTGTCGTTCGACAACCGGTGCGCGGACCACCGGGTGCGCTTTCACGTGCCGCTGCCCAGGCGGGCCGACCACTCGCTGGCCGAGGGGCAGTTCGCGATCGTGCGACGGGAGCTCGAAGCGGAGGGCGGCTGCGGCGAGACCCCGCTGCCCACCTTCCCCGCCTCCGGCTGGGTGGCCGCCGGCGGCGTCGCCGCGCTGCTGGAGCACGTCACCGAGTACGAGCTGCTGGACGAGGGGTACGAGCTGGCGCTCACGCTGCTGCGCTCGGTCGGCTACCTGTCGCGCAACCACAACAGGCTGCGCCCCGAGCCCGCCGGTCCGCAACTGCCGACCCCCGCCGCGCAGTCACGCGGGCCGCACACCGTGTCGCTGGCGCTGATGCCGTACATGGACTGGCGGGACGTGCCGCCGCAGGCGGAGCTGTACCGGCACGACCTGCTGGTGGTTCCGGGCGGCGGCGACCGCGAGCTGAGCCTGCCGCCGCCGGCGCACGGGCTGTCGGTGTCCGGCCAGGGCGTGACGATGAGCTCGCTGCGCCGCCGCGACGACTGGCAGGAGCTGCGCCTGGTGGCGCTCACCGCGTCCGGCGCCGAGGCCGTGGTGCGGGGGGCCTTCACCCGGGCCCGGCGGGCCGGCCTGACCGGCAGCCCCGGCGAGCCGCTGGAGACGGAGGACGGCACGCTCAGGCTGCCGCTGAGGCCGTGGGAGATCGCCACCGTCCAGCTCCGCTGACCCCGCGGCCCTAACACAGGCCGAGCTGACGGGCCGCGCGCACCGCCAGCCAGACCTCCGCGAACGCCGCGCTGGACGACAGGTCGCGCCCGCTCAGCGCGGCGAACCGGCGCAGCCGGTAGGCCAGCGTGTTGGGGTGGACGTGCAGCGCCGCCGCCGCGTCCTCGACGTGGCGGTTGCGCTCCATCCAGGTGCGCACCGACAGCAGCAGCCGCGAGTCGTGGGCCTCGTCGTAGGCCAGCACCTCGCCCAGCACGTGGTCGACCAGGGCCGACAGCGTCGAGGGGTCGTCGGGCAGCCAGCGGCCGGTCGTGTCGTCGCCGTAGTGGACCAGCGCTTTGCCCGACTCGGCGGCGTGCGCGGCCGCCCACACGGCCTCGCGCTGGGCGACCCGCAACGACTCGCCCGGCGGGAACGGCCGGCTCACGCCCGCGCTGACCCCGGGCACGGCGGCCACCGTCGGCCCCAGCTCGGGCGGCCCCAGCAGGTAGTGGTCGTCGCCGCGCCGCAGCAGCAGGTGGGGCAGCTCGCCCACCGCCCGGCGCAGCGCGTCGTCGGGCGCGTGCCGGACGACGAGCAGCACCGACCCGGTCTCCAGGGGCAGGCCCATCCTGGCCAGCCGGCGCCGGGCCGCGGGCGGGTCGAGCACGTCCTGGAGCAGCTCGGCCAGCGTCTCGGCGCCCTCTCTGCGCAGGGTCTCGCGCTCGTGCCTGGCCATGGCGACCTGGAGGGCGGCCACGGTGGCGATGTGCTGGACGACGGCCAGCCCGGCGGGCCGCGCGCCCTCCCGCTCGAAGGCCACCAGGAACCCGGCGGGGCCGCCGGGCGCCGGCACCGGCAGCGCGAAGCCGCCCGGGATCGTGGGCGGCGCGTCGGGCTCGGCGGGCAGGACGTCGAGCGCCGGCACCGGCACGCCGGGCAGCAACGGCCGGCCCTGCGGGGTGCACAGAAAGACGTCGTAGCCGGACAGGCGTTCCAGGCGCTTGAACAGGGTGACGGTGTCGAGGTCTTCGGCGGCCAGCCAGCGCAATGCGCCGAACACCTGGAGCTGGGCGCCCAGCCGGTGGCTGGCGTCCTCCTGGAGCGCCGCCGCGACCTCCTGCGAGACGGCGATGAACGGCACCGCGAGCGGCACCTCCAGCACCGGCATGCCGCGCTCCTCGGCGGCCTGGAAGAACGCCTGATGCAGCGGCGGGACGTGCAACTGGGCCGACAGGGCCAGCGCCGAGACCCCCGCGTCGTCGAGGCGTTCGAGGTAGGCGCGCTGCCGGGCGGCCGAGCGCGGCAGGCCGAGACCGGTCGTCATGATGACCTCGGCGCCGAGCAGCCAGGGCGTCGGGTCGGCCAGCTCGCTGACGTGCGCCCACGAGACCGAGCGGGACAGCCCGGCCTCGCCGGCCAGCACGCGGAGCTGGAGGGCGGGGGAGCGGAGAAGGTCTTCGACCGTCAGCTTGTGGTCAGCCACAACACACACCGTATTACTTTGTGGGAGTAACAATTGCCGCAGGTCAGAAGCGTGACGAACACTGACGAGCATGCACATCGGTCCCGTCGACTCCTCTCGGGTCCCGCGTTTCGCCGGGCCCGCCACCTTCGCCCGGCTGCCCCGGCTCGACCAGGTCGAGCGGGCGGACGTGGCCGTCGTGGGCGTGCCCTTCGACGCGGGCGTGTCCTACCGTCCGGGCGCCCGGTTCGGCCCCGCCGCCGTACGGGAGGCCAGCCGGTTGCTGCGGCCCTACCATCCGGGGCTGGACGTCTCGCCGTTCGAGCGCGTCCAGGTCGCCGACGCCGGTGACATCGCGGCGAACCCGTTCGACATCGGCCAGGCCGTCGAGGCCATCGAGGCCGCGGCCGACGAGCTGGACGCCCGGCTGGTCACCATCGGCGGCGACCACACGATCGCGCTGCCGCTGCTGCGCTCGGCGGCCAGGAAGCACGGCCCGGTGGCGCTGCTGCACTTCGACGCGCACCTCGACACCTGGGACACCTACTTCGGCGCCGAGTACACCCACGGCACCCCCTTCCGCCGGGCGGTCGAGGAGGGCCTGCTCGACACCGAGGCGCTGAGCCACGTCGGCATCCGCGGCCCCCTGTACGGCAAGAAGGACCTGGAGGACGACCGGCGGCTCGGGTTCGGCATCCTGACCGCCGCCGACGTGCTCCGCCGCGGCCTGGACGAGGTCATCGACGTGCTGCGGCAGCGCGTCGGCGACCGCCCGCTCTACGTCTCCGTCGACATCGACGTGCTCGACCCCGCCCACGCCCCCGGCACCGGCACGCCGGAGGCCGGCGGGCTCACCAGCCGGGAGCTGCTGGAGATCCTCCGCGGTCTGGCCGGCTGCCGCCTGATCGGGGCCGACGTGGTCGAGGTGGCCCCCGCCTACGACCACGCCGAGATCACCTCGGTCGCCGCCTCCCACGTGGCCTACGACCTCGTCAGCCTGCTGGCGATGCAGGAGAAGACATGAGCATCACCGAGATCGAGACCTACGGCGTCGAGCGCATCCCCGACGCCGACCGCACCGCCGGGCCGTTCGACCTGTTCCGGGTCGCCTTCGGGGGCGCGAACACGTTCGCCACCTGCGTGCTGGGCGCCTTCCCCATCCTGTTCGGCCTGTCGTTCTGGCAGGGGCTGGCGGCCACCGTGCTCGGCCTGGTGGTCGGGGCGCTGATCCTGGCCCCGCTGTCGCTGTTCGGTCCGCTCAACGGCACCAACAACGCCGTCTCCTCCTCGGCCCACCTGGGCGTGCACGGCCGGGTCGTCGGCTCGTTCCTGTCGCTGCTGACCGCCATCGCGTTCTTCTCGATCTCGGTGTGGTCGTCGGGCGACGCGCTGGTGGGCGGCGCGCACCGGCTCGTCGGCCTGCCCGACACCGACCTGTCCTACGGGGTGGCCTACGCCGTCTTCGCCCTGCTCGTCCTCGTGGTCTGCGTGTACGGCTTCCGCTTCATGCTGTTCGTCAACAAGATCGCGGTCGCGGCGGCCTCGCTGCTGTTCGTGCTCGGGCTGTTCGCCTTCGCCGGGGACTTCGACCCGTCCTACCCCGGGACGCTGGCGGCCGGCGACCCGCTGTTCTGGCCGTCGTTCATCGGCGCGGCGCTGATCGTGCTGTCGAACCCCGTGTCCTTCGGCGCCTTCCTGGGCGACTGGTCCCGCTACATCCCGGCCTCGACCCCGCGCTCCCGCGTGATGGCGGCGGCCTTCCTGTCGCAGCTCGCCACCATCCTGCCGTTCTTCTTCGGGCTGGCCACCGCCTCGATCATCGCCGCCAAGGCCGCCGAGTACGTCGACCCGGCCGCGCCCAACTACGTGGGCGGGCTGCTGGCGATCTCGCCGGCCTGGTACTTCGTACCGGTCTGCCTGATCGCGCTGATCGGCGGCATGTCCACCGGCACCACCTCCCTGTACGGGACCGGGCTCGACTTCTCCAGCGTGTTCCCGCGCTTCTCCCGGGTGCAGGCGACCGTCTTCATCGGCACCCTGTCGATCGTGTTCATCTTCGTCGGGCGCTTCGCGGCCAACCTGACGGCCAGCATCTCCACGTTCGCCACGCTGATCATCACCTGCACCGCCCCCTGGATGGTGATCATGATGCTCGGCTACGTGACCCGCAGGGGCTGGTACGACCCCGACGCCCTCCAGGTCTTCAACCGGCGCCAGCGCGGCGGCCGGTACTGGTTCACCCACGGCTGGAACTGGCGCGGCCTCACCGCGTGGCTGGTCGCGGCCGCCGTGGCGCTGACGTTCGTGAACCTGCCCGGCCAGTTCGTCGGGCCGCTGGGCGACCTGGCCGGCGGCGTGGACGTCTCGCTGCCGCTGGGCCTCGCGGTCGCGGCCGTGCTCTACCTGGCGCTGCTCGCGCTCTTCCCCGAACCGCGCGAGGTGTACGGCCCGCAGGGCCCGCGCCTGGTCCGCTCGGCCGACACGCCGATCCTGCCCATCGTGGACGCGGCAGAATCGATGGCGTGATGGAACTCGTCGACCTGTCGGTGCCCGTCGAGACCGGGATGCCCGTCTATCCGGGCGATCCCGAGGTCTCGGCCGTCCCCGCGCTCACCGTCGCCCGCGACGGCGTCAACGTGCTGGGCCTGCACCTCGGCTCGCAGTCGGGCACCCACGTCGACGCCCCCTTCCACATCGACGACGCGCTGCCGCCGCTTGGCGACCTGCCGCTGTCCCGCTTCGCCGGGCCCGCCGTGGTGGCCGACGCCCGTGGCCTGGCGCCCCGGTCGCCGATCGGGGCCGGGCTGCTCGACGGCCTGGCCTGGCCGTCCGGCGGCGACGCGCCGATCGTGCTGGTCGCGACCGGCTGGTCGGCCCACTGGGGCGGCGAGTCCTACCAGGGCCACCCCTTCCTCACCGAGGAGGCCGCCACGCTGCTGGTCGGGCGCGGTGTGCGCACGGTCGGCATCGACGCGCTGAGCGTCGACCCGACGCCGGCCGACGACTTCCCGGCCCACCGCGTCCTGTGCGGGGCGCACGCCGTGATCGCCGAGAACCTCACCGGCCTCGACCGGCTGCTGGACGCCCAGGCCCGGGGGCGGCCGATCGAGGTCTGGATGATGCCGCTGCGGCTCGACGGCGCCGACGGCGCTCCCGTGCGGGCCGTGGCGCGGATCGGTTAGCGCGTGCCCCAGGAGTACGACTGCTTGCGCAGCTTCAGGTACACGAACGACTCCGTGGCCCGGACGGCGGGAATGGCGCGGATCTTGCTGAGGATCTCCAGCAGGTGCCCGTCGCCCTCGCAGACCACCTCGACGATCACATCGAAGGAGCCCGCCGTGAGCACCACGTAGTCGATCTCCTCGATGGCCGACAGCTCGTCGGCCACCGACTCCAGGTCGCCCTCGCAGTTGACCCCGATCATCGCCTGGCGGGGGAAGCCGAGGGTGAGGGGGTCGGTGACCGCGACGATCTGCATCACCCCGGCGTCCTGCAACCGCTGGACGCGCTGACGGACCGCGGCCTCGGAGAGCCCGACGGCCTTGCCGATCGCGGCGTAGGGCATGCGCCCGTCTGACTGGAGCTGCTCGATGATCTGCTTGGAGAGATCGTCGAGCACGACGGGCCCGGAACTGGCGTTGTTTCGTCGTACGCGGGGCGGCGTCGTCATGTCAGAGGAATCCTCCTAGCGGTCCGGCGTTACGGGGGCGTTCCCGCTCGATTGCCGTCCTGGTGCGACATGTTGTCAGTTCTTGGCGGTGTGTCAAGCGAATTCGTAGCAATTTGATATCTTCACCACGAAATCCCTTGTCCAGATGCATCTGCTCTGTAAGAGTCGCGGCATCTCAGCCACCTCAACGAGGAGGTCGTGCATTGACCACCCGTCTGCAGAACTTCATCAACGGTGAGTTCGTGGACGCCCAGAGCGGCCGGTTCTCCGACATCATCGACCCTTGCACGGGACAGGCCTACCTTCAGGCCCCGGTCTCCGGCGTCGAGGACGTCGACGCGGCCTACGCCGCGGCCGCCGCCGCGTTCGAGTCGTGGGGTCGGACCACCCCCGGTGAGCGGGCGAACCTGCTGCTCAAGGTCGCCGACGCGATCGACGCCCGGGCCGACGAGATCAACGAGGCCGAGTGCCTCAACACCGGCAAGCCGCGCGCCCGCATGGCCGAGGACGAGACGCCGGTCGCCTCCGACCACTTCCGCTTCTTCGCCGGCGCCGCGCGCACCCTGGAGGGCCCCACGGCCGGGGAGTTCCTGGCCGAGCACACGAGCGTCATCAGGCACGAGCCCATCGGCGTCGTCGGCCAGGTCACCCCCTGGAACTACCCGATGATGATGGCCGTGTGGAAGATCGCCCCGGCGCTGGCCGCCGGGAACACGATCGTCCTCAAGCCGTCGGACACCACCCCGGCCTCCACGCTCAAGCTGGCCGAGATCGTCGGCTCGGTGCTGCCGCCCGGCGTCTTCAACGTCGTCACCGGCGACCGCGAGACCGGCGCGCTGGTCGTGGGCCACCCGACCGCCGCCATGGTGGCGATCACCGGCTCCGTCGGCGCGGGCATGGCGGTCGCCAAGAGCGCCGCCGACGACCTCAAGCGGGTGCACCTGGAGCTCGGCGGCAAGGCGCCGGTCGTGGTCTTCGAGGACGTCAAGGACCTCGCCAAGGCCGCCGCCGACATCGCCGGCGCCGGTCTCTACAACGCCGGCCAGGACTGCACCGCGGCCTGCCGCGTGCTCGTCCAGGAGAGCGTGCACGACGAGTTCGTGGCCGCGCTGACCGAGGCCGCCGCCGCGACCGTGACCGGCGACCTGGACAACGAGGAAGCGCTCTACGGCCCGCTCAACAACGAGAACCAGCTCGCCAGGGTCCAGGGCTTCCTGGACCGGGTCCCCGGCCACGCCAAGGTGCTCACCGGCGGTCACCGCGTCGGCGACAAGGGCTATTTCTTCGCCCCGACCGTCGTGGACGGCCTGCGCCAGGACGACGAGATGGTGCAGAACGAGGTCTTCGGCCCCGTCATCACCGTCCAGACGTTCACCGACGAGGCCGACGCGCTGGCCAAGGCCAACGACGTCAAGTACGGCCTGTCCAGCTCGGTGTGGACCTCCGACCACGGCCGCGCCATGCGCATGTCGAACCGCCTCGACTTCGGCGTGGTCTGGGTCAACACGCACATCCCGTTCGTCTCGGAGATGCCGCACGGCGGCTTCAAGCACTCCGGGTACGGCAAGGACCTGTCGGTGTTCGGTCTGCACGACTACACCAGGGTCAAGCACGTCATGCACTACATCGGCGAGTAAGGACGAGCCCTGGACATGACCGAGCTATCCGCGATTCAGCTTGAGGACGTCGTCAAGGAGTACCTCTCGCACGGCGAGGTCGTCCAGGCGGTCAAAGGTGTGTCGCTGGACATCGCCGAGGGGGAGTTCTTCTCCCTCCTCGGCCCGTCCGGATGCGGCAAGACCACGACCATGAGGATGATCGCCGGCTTCGAGGAACCCACCAAAGGGCTCGTGAGGCTGCACGGCAAGGACGTCACCGACGTCCCGCCGAACAAGCGCGACGTCAACATGGTCTTCCAGTCCTACGCCCTGTTCCCGCACATGAGCGTGTGGGACAACGTGGCGTTCGGCCTGAAGCAGCGCAAGACGCCGCAGGAGGAGATCCGGCGGCGGGTCGGCGAGATGCTGGAGATCGTCGACCTGACCGGCCGGGAGAAGCGCCGGCCGCGCGAGATGTCCGGCGGCCAGCAGCAGCGCGTGGCGCTGGCCCGCGCGCTGGTCAACCGGCCGCGGGCGCTGCTGCTCGACGAGCCCCTGGGCGCGCTCGACCTCAAGCTGCGCCAGGCCATGCAGATCGAGCTCAAGCGCATCCAGCGCGAGGTCGGCATCACGTTCGTGTACGTGACGCACGACCAGAACGAGGCTCTGACCATGAGCGACAGGATCGCCGTGATGAACGACGGGCTGGTCGAGCAGCTCGCGAGCCCGCGGGAGATCTACGAGCGACCGGCCACCGCGTTCGTCGCGGGGTTCATCGGCACCTCCAACCTGATCACCGGGACGGTGGCCGGCGGGGTGCTGGCGATCGGCGGCGGCCGGGTGCTGGTGCCGGACCACGAGGGCGACGTGACGGTGACCGTCCGCCCCGAGAAGATCACGATCTGCGCGGACGAGCCGGGACCCGGGCTGAGCGCCGTCCCCGGGACCGTCACGGAGATGGTCTACCTGGGCACCTCCAACAGCTACGCGGTGCAGCTCGCCGACGGGGCCGAGATGACCGTGTTCGAGCAGAACGCGCATGACGCGACGGCGACCGCGGAGCGGGGCGACTCCGTGTGGCTGTCGTGGGAGGCGCAGCACTCTTACGTGATTGGAAGTTGATAGCACCCCATGAACCCCCGCCAGATCACCCCCGCCCTCCTGAGGGGCATGACCCAGCCCCGCACCCGCCGCGACTTCTTCCGCGTCACCGGCCTGTCCGCCGCCGGCCTCGCGCTCGCCGCCTGCGGCGTCCAGGGCCAGAAGGCCGCCCCTCCGAAGGCCGACGCCGTCCAGGACTACTGGTCCAAGCAGAGCAAGCACGGCAAGCTCGTCTTCGCCAACTGGCCCGAGTACATGCCCGAGGACCAGGCCCCGCTGAAGAAGTTCACCCAGACGACCGGGATCTCCGTGGAGTACAAGGAGGTCATCCAGGAGAACGCGGAGTTCTTCGGCAAGGCCGACCCCGTGCTCCGCGCCGGCCAGTCGCTCGGCTACGACATCATCGTGATGACCAACGGCGTGCAGCTCCAGCACATGGTCGAGCTCGGCTACATCGTGCCGCTCGACCACAGCCGGATGCCGAACTTCCTGGCCAACGCCGGTGACAAGTACAAGGAACGCGCCTACGACCCGGGCAACCAGTACACGATGCCCTACTCCTCGGGCGTGACCGGCATCGCGTACAACACCAAGTACGTCAAGGACGACATCACCAGCATCGAGGCCCTGTTCGACCCCAAGTACAAGGGCCGGGTCGGGATGATGGCCGACGCGCAGGAGATCGGCAACTTCGGGATGTTCGCGCTGGGCGTCGACCCGGAGAAGTCGACCGAGGCCGACTGGAAGAAGGCCGGGGAGAAGCTCAAGCAGCAGCGCGACGCGGGAATCGTCCGGAAATATTACGACCAGAGCTACATCGACGCGGTCTCCAAGGGCGACGTCTGGCTGACCATGGCCTGGTCGGGCGACATCTTCCAGCGGCAGCTCGCCGGCGAGCCGGTCAAGTTCGTGGTGCCGGCGGAGGGCGGCACGATCTGGACCGACAACATGCTCATCCCCAAGGGCGCGGCCAACCCCGTGGACGCGCTCACCCTCATGGACTACCTGTACCAGCCCGCGGTGGCCGCCGAACTGGACGAGTTCATCCAGTTCGTCACCCCGGTCCCGGCCGTGCAGGACCTCATGCGGGAGAAGGCCAAGACGGCCAAGGGCGAGGACAAGAAGGCCCTGGAGGACATGGTGGACAGCGCGCTCATGTTCCCCTCGGAGGCCGACTACGCCAAGCTGCGCACCTACACCAAGCTGACCACCCAGCAGGAGCAGGTGTTCAACTCCATCTTCCAGTCGATCACCCAGGCCTAGCCATGAAGCGGCTCACCCCCTACCTGCTCGCCCTGCCGAGCTGGCTGTGGCTGGCGATCTTCCTGGTCGTGCCCATGGTGGCGATGGCGTCGGTCTCGCTCCAGACGGGCAACGCCATCGACGGCTATGCGATGACGTTCAGCTTCTCCAACTACGCCGACGCGCTCGGCAGGTACAGCGACCAGCTGCTGCGCTCGCTCCTGTACGGCGGCCTGGCCACGGTGGCCATGCTGGTGATCGGGTACCCGGTGGCGTACTGGATCGCCTTCAAGGGCGGCAGCCGCAAGTCGGTGTACCTGTTCCTGCTGCTGCTGCCGTTCTTCGTCTCGTTCGTGCTGCGGACGATCTCGTGGAACTTCCTGCTGGCCGACAACGGCATCCTGTTCGGGACGCTGAAGGGCTGGGGGCTGCTGCCGGAGGGCTTCCACGTGCTGGCCACGACCGTGGCCGTGGTGGGCGGGCTCACGTACAACTTCCTGCCGTTCATGATCCTGCCGATCTACGTGGCCCTGGAGCGGGTGGACCCGCGGGTGGTGGAGGCGGCCCAGGACCTGTACGCCACCCGCGCCGGGGCCTTCCGCCGGGTGGTGCTGCCGCTGTCGCTGCCCGGCGTCTTCGCCGGGGTGCTGATGACGTTCGTGCCCGCGACGGCCGACCCGGTCAACGCGCAGATCCTCGGCGGCACGGCCAACACCATGATCGGCAACATCATCCAGACCGAGTACCTGACCAACCTCGACTACCCGACCGCCTCGGCGCTGTCGTTCACGCTGATGGCGATCCTGCTGATGGGCATCTTCGTCTACGCCCGCGCGCTCGGCACCGAGAACGTCCTTGAGGCGGCGGCGCGATGAGCGGCGAGCGAGCGATGAGCAGGGGCGCGCGGGGCAGGTTCGGCGACCGCCTGCTGCACGTCTACACCTGGCTGATCATCCTGTGGCTGTCGTCGCCGATCGCCGTCATGATCCTGTTCGGCTTCAACGACAAGAAGAGCAAGTCGAACACGAGCTGGCAGGGCTTCACCCTCAAGTGGTACGGCGAGCTCTTCGAGATCTCCGACCTGACCACGGCGCTGCGCAACTCCATCGTGATCGCCCTGGCCAGCACCGTGATCACGGTCGTCATCGGGACGATGCTGGGCCTGGCCGTCGGCCGCCACCGCTTCCGCGGCCTCGGCGCCACGAACTTCCTGGTCTTCGCCGCCATCTCCACGCCGGAGCTGGTGATGGGGGCCTCGCTGCTGTCGCTGTTCGTCTCGGGCAACGTGCCGCGCGACGGCACGACGATCATTGTCGCGCACGTGCTGTTCTCGCTGTCCTTCGTCGTGGTGACGGTCAGGGCGCGGGTCATCACGCTCGACCCGTCGCTGGAGGAGGCGGCCAAGGACCTCGGCGCGACCGCCTGGGGCACGTTCCGGCAGGTGACGCTGCCCTCGATCATGCCGGGCGTGCTGGCGGGCGCGATGCTCTCCTTCGCGCTGTCGATCGACGACTACGTGGTGACGAGCTTCGTCAACGGCTCGACCGTCACCTTCCCCCTGTGGATCGTGGGCGCGGTCAAGACCGGCATTCCACCGCAGGTCAACGTGATGGGTACGCTCATCTTCGGGATCGGTGTGCTGATCGCCGTGGCGAACGCGGTGGCCGCCAGACGCCGCGCCTAGGATCTGCTCCAACAGTCTTTCCCCCCGCGATCCGGCGGGGGGATTGGTGTATTCCGACCAAGAACAGGGAGGCGAGATCGGATTTCGGCGGGGGGAACCCGCGCGTGATCACATCATGCTTTTGGATCCCGCAATCAACAAAGAACAACTGAGACTTTCGTAGGGAAGTGGGATTTGTGGATCCGCTGAAGGCGCTGGCTGACGCGGAGCGCAAGCCGTACTGGCTGGACAGCCCGGCCAGACCCGAGCCGCGCGCGCGGCTCATCGGAAACACCGACGCCGACCTGGTCGTCGTCGGCGGAGGCTTCTCGGGGCTATGGACGGCCCTGATGGCCAAGGAACGAGACCCTTCGCTGGACGTGGTCCTGCTCGAAGGGCGCAGGATCGGCTGGGCGGCGACCGGCCGCAACGGCGGGTTCTGCATGGCGACCCTGACCCATGGCCTGGCCAACGGCCTGGAACGGTGGCCGGAGGACATCGGCCGCCTCGAACGCATGGGCGTGGACAACCTCGACGAGATCGAGCGCACGCTGGAGCGGCACGGCATCGACTGCTCCTTCGAGCGCACCGGAGAGCTGCACGTGGCCACCGAGCCGTGGCAGCTCGACTCGCTGGGCGAACACCTGGACCTGATCTCCGAGCTCGGCCTCGACTACGTGCCGATGGACGAGCGGCAGGTGCGGGCCGAGGTCAACTCGCCGACCTACCTGGGCGGCCTGTGGGAACGCAGCGGCTGCGCCATGCTGGACCCGGCGCGGCTGGCCTGGGGGTTGCGCGAGGCGTGCCTGCGGCTCGGCGTACGGGTCTTCGAGCGCAGCCCGGTGCGTTCGCTGCGCGACGACGGCACGACGATCACCCTGCGCACCCCGTACGGTTCGGTGACGGGCCGCCGGGTGGCGCTGGGCACGGGGGTCTTCCCGCCCCTGCTGCGCAGGCTCAAGCACTTCGTCGTCCCGGTGTACGACTACGCCCTGATGACCGAGCCGCTGAGCGCGGCCCAGCTCGCCGAGGTGGGCTGGCACAACCGGCAGGGCGTCGGCGACTCGGGCAACCAGTTCCACTACTACCGGCTCACCGACGACAACCGCATCCTGTGGGGCGGCTACGACGCGGTCTACTACAACGGCGGCCTGGTCAAGCCCGAGTACGAGCAGCGCGACGAGACCTTCGTCAAGCTGGCCGAGCACTTCGCCACCACGTTCCCGCAGCTCTCCCAGGTGCGCTTCACGCACCGCTGGGGCGGCGTGATCGACACCTGCAGCCGCTTCAGCGCCTTCTACGGCACGGCGCACGGCGGCCGGCTGGCCTACGCCGTGGGCTACACCGGCATGGGCGTCGGGGCCACCAGGTTCGGCGCGAACGTGATGCTGGACCTGCTGTCGGGGGAGGCCACCGAGCGGACCGAGCTGCGGATGGTCAAGGAGAAGCCGGTCCCGTTCCCGCCCGAGCCGGTCCGGTCGGGGGTGATCCAGTTCACCCGATGGTCGATCGCCCAGGCCGACCAGCATCAGGGCAGGCGCAACCTGTGGCTGCGCACGCTCGACAAGATGGGCCTCGGGTTCGACTCCTGATCCGGTGATCCGAGGGGGCGCCGGGCCCGCCCGCCGCGGGCCTGGCGCACACTTGTCACCATGAAAGTCGAGTTCGCCGCCGACGGCGTGCGCCTGACCGGTGACCTGCGCACGCCCGAGGGCACGGGCCCCTGGCCGGGGCTGGTGCTCACCGGGCCGTTCACCGGGGTGCGCGACCAGGTCACCGGCCTCTACGCCGAGCGGCTGGCCCGGCGCGGCTACGTGACGCTGTCCTTCGACCACCGCAACTGGGGCGAGTCCGGCGGCGAGCCGCGCGGGCACGAGGATCCGCAGGGCAAGCTGGCCGACCTGCGGGCGGCGGTGTCGCTGCTGCGCTCGCGGCCCGAGGTGGACGGCGACCTGATCGGCGCGGTCGGCATCTGCCTGGGCGCTGGGTACGCGCTGAGGTTCGCCGCCTTCGACCCGCGCGTACGGGCGTTCGCGGGCATCGCCGGGGCCTACAACAACCCGTACACGATGCGGTCCGGCATGGACTACCAGGCGGCGCTGGCCGGGTTCACCGGCGTGCTGGAGCGGCAGGACCGGGGCGGCCCGGTCGAGTACCTGCCCGCCGTGGCCGAGGAGGGCGAGGCCGCGATGCCGGGCGACGAGCCGTTCGCCTACTACGGCACCGAGCGCGGCGCCGCCGCCTCCTGGCGGAACGCGGTGACCCGGGCCGGGCTGCGCGAGCTGATCACCATGGACAACATGATGGGCGCCGACTTCCTGTCGCCGAAGCCCGCCCTGATCGTGCACGGAGTGATCGACAGGTTCTGCCCGCCGGAGGGGGCCGAGGAGGCGTTCAAACGGCTCGACCAGCCCAAGAGGCTCGTCTGGGTGGACGCCAAGCAGCACATCGACCTCTACGACCGCGAGCCGTACGTGTCGCAGGCCGTGGCGGCCACCGCGGACTTCCTCGCCGAGCACCTCCGGCCGGGAGGCTCCCGAGCCTGACGTCTACGCTGGGGGTATCGCACGGAATGGGGGGATTCATGCGTGCCATCCAGTTCACCCGCTTCGGCGGCCCGGAGGTGCTCGAAGTGGCCGAGGTGCCCGATCCGGTGGTGGGGCCGGGCCAGGTGCTGGTCGACGTCGAGGCCGCCGGGCTGAACTTCGCCGACGTGCGGCAGATCTCCGGCCACTACTCCGCCCCCGACCGCCTGCCGCACATCCCCGGCAGCGAGGTCGTCGGGCTCGATCCCCGGGGGCGGCGGGTGATGGGCTTCACCGCCAACGGCTACGCCTCCAGGGCCGTCCTCGATGAGGGGGACGTCGTGGTGGTGCCCGGCTCGCTGCGGGCCGGGGAGGCGCTGGCACTGCTCGTCCAGGGGCTCACCGCCTGGCACCTGCTGCGCTCGTCGGCGCGGATCAGGGAGGGCGAGAGCGTGGTCGTCCACTCCGGCGCGGGCGGCGTCGGCAGCCTGGCCGTGCAGCTCGCCAAGGTGTTCGGGGCCGGACGCGTGATCGCCACCGCCTCCAGCGAGGACAAACGCTCGCTCGCCCTCGACCTGGGCGCGGACGCCGCCGTGGACGGCGCGGCCGACGGCTACGCCGAGCGCGTCATCGAGGCCAACGGCGACCGGCCGGTGGACGTCGTGCTGGACGCCGTGGGCGGCGCGGTCTTCGACGCGGCGCTGACCGTGCTGGCCCCCTTCGGGCGGCTGGTGAGCTACGGGTCGTCCTCGGGGGAGCAGGCCGGGCCGGTCGAGGTCGGGCGGCTCACCGCGGGCAACCTCGCCGTCCTCGGGTTCTGGCTGCATCCGCTGCGGGGGCGGCGGGAGATGGTCGGGCCCCCGCTGGGCGAGCTGCTCGCGCTGACCGCGGCCGGGCGGCTGAGGCCGCTGGTGGGCGGCGAGTACCCGCTGGCGGAGGCCGGCCGGGCCGTGGCCGACCTGGCCGGACGGCGAACTGTCGGAAAGGTGGTGCTCCTGCCCTGACGCGCAGGGTGTGACCAATGCCGCTATTGGGCAGAAAGTGATCAAAACCCCCGAGACGTGACGATCACGGGGGTTCTGCGCGTGTGGTGGAGATGGCCGGCCGTCGTGACGGTCTGGGGGCTCGCGGCCGGAGGTGTGGCCGGGTGCGCGGCCGGACGGCTGCCCGAGGCGCCCGGCGTGCGGAAGGCGCCGGTGCCGGTCGGCCGATGCGTCCTGAAATTTCAGGACAAGAGGGCGGGGAGGGCGGCCCGCGACCGGCTTGCGCACGACATCGAGCAGTACCTGTCCAGACGCCCCGGACGGGTCGCCTACAGCATGCTGGAGCTCGACAGCGGCATCACCCTGGGCCGCGGCGAGCACCAGCACGACATGATCACCGCCAGCGGCGTCAAGGTGGACATCCTGACGGCTCTCGTGCTGGGTCGCGGCGGCCTGGGCGAGGAGGAGCGCGACCTGGCCGAACGCATGATCACCGAGAGCGACAACGGCGCCGCCGACGCGTTGTGGGGCCGGGTCGGCGGCGCGATGGGCGAGTTCTACCGGCGCATGGGCCTGACCGAGACCGTCCCGGGGCCCGGCGTCTTCTGGGGCGGCACCAACACCAGCCCGGCCGACCGCATCCGCCTGCTCCAGGTGCTGGTGAAGGGCGGCGAGGGCCTGTCCGGCCGGGACCGCGACCTCGTGCTCGGCCTGATGGGACGCGTGGTCAAGGACCAGTCGTGGGGCGTCAGCGCGGCCGCCCGCCCGGGGGACCGGGTGGCGTTGAAGAACGGCTGGACGCCACGCCCGTTCATCCACAACACCTGGGCGGTGACCAGCTACGGCCGCGTCGTCGGGCCGGGGCGCGACCTGCTGCTGGCGGTGCAGACCGACGAGCAGCCGGGGGAGGGGGCGGGCATCGAGACCATCGAGGGGGTGGCCAGGATGATCGGCTCCCGCCTGGACGAGCTGTCGCCGACGATGATCCGCTCCTGCCCGCGAAACCCGGGCCCCTGACCGCACCCCTCCCGGCCCTTCCGCCTCCCGGACCTCGCCGGGATGAAGTAAGTCGCCCGTTTCCTGCAATAGGATCGGCTCTCGTCGCGTTTGACTGTTGTGAACTGATTGACCGCTCGGCGGCCGGCACCCGCCGGTATCTACCCCGGTCGAAGCCCACCTCCGACGGTGTGCTCCCCCGGCGGAGGACTCCGTCATGATCTGGACGGAGACCCTTGAAGTCCTACCTCGACGTGCTGGCCACCCCCGGCGCCTGGCGGTTCCTCGTGCCCGCGCTGCTGGCCCGCGTGCCGTTCGCGATGACCCAGATGGGCATCCTGCTGCTGGTCCAGTGGTCCACCGGCTCCTACGGCGCGGCCGGGATCACCTCCGCCGCCTCCGCCGTCTTCCAGGCCCTCATCGGCCCCCAGACGGGCCGCCTGGCCGACCGGTACGGCCAGGCCCGCGTGCTGCTCCCGCAGGTGGCCCTGCACGCCCTGGCCATGGGCGGCCTGCTGGCCCTGGCCGCCGCGCACGCCCACCTCGCGCTGCTGGTCGCCGTGGCCGCCCTCGTCGGCGCGTCGGGACCGCAGGTCGGCTCGATGGTCCGGGCCCGCTGGGCGCACCGGCTCGGCGGCACCGGCCGGCTGAACACGGCGTTCGCGGTCGAGTCGATCACCGACGAGCTGACGTTCACGCTGGCCCCGGTGCTGCTGGTGGGGCTGTCCACGGCGTACTCGCCGGTGGTCGCGCTGCTCGGCGGGCTCGTGCTGATCCTGGTGGGCACGGTGGTCTTCGCCGCCGTCCGGACGGGCCTGCCCGAGCCGGTGCCGGTCAGGATCGCCGCCTCCAAGGGGGTGCTGCGGCGGCGCGGCGTGGCGCTGCTGGCCGCCGCCTTCCTGGCCATGGGGTCGGTCTTCGGCAGCCTCCAGGTCGGCGTCACCTCGCTCACCACCGCCCTGCACGCGCCCGCCGCCGCCGGACCCGTCTACGGCGTCTTCTCCGGCGCCAGCATGCTCGGCGGCCTGCTGTACGGCGCGGTCCGCTGGCGGTCGTCCGCCCGCGCCCGGCTGGTCGCCGGGCTGGCCCTGCTCGCGGTCGCGACCAGCGCGTTCACGCTCGCCGGGGCCGTCCCCCACATGTACGTCGCCGCCGCCCTGGCCGGCCTGGTGATCGCCCCCGTGGTGATCACCGGCTACACCCTGGTGGAGGGCCTGGTCGCGGCGGAGGTCCGTACCGAGGCGTTCACCTGGCTGAACGGCGGCATCGCCCTCGGCATCGCGGCCGGGTCGTCGGTCGCCGGGCAGCTCGTGGACCACTTCGGCGCCTCCCTGGCGTTCGTCGTCGCCCCGGCGGCGACGGGCGTGGCCGCGCTGCTCGTGCTGGCCAGGGTCCGCAGCCTGCGCCCGCTGCCCCACAGGCCCGGGAGCCAGGCCCCCTCGCTCACCGAGGGACCGGCTGCTCTTCCTGGATGACCTTCGGCACCCCGCGCAGCCAGGCCAGCGCGAACACCGCGACCACGGTCAGCAGGACCGCCGTGACCAGCGTCGTCACCTGCATCCCCGACACGAACGCCGTCCGCGCCGCGCGCATCAGCTCCCCGGCCGCCTGCGGGGGCAGCTCCGCCGCCGTGGCGGTGGCCCCGGCGATCGACTCCCGCGCCGCCTCGCCGGGCACCCCGGCGGGCACCAGCAGGTTCGCGCGGTAGACGCTGTTGAGCACGGTGCCGAGCACCGCGATGCCCAGCGCCCCGCCGAGCTCGAACGCCGTCTCCGACACCGCGGCCGCCGCCCCCGCCCGTTCCTTGGGGGCGGTGGCCAGGATGTTGTCGTTGTTCACGGTGAAGGTGAGCCCGACCCCGAGCCCGCCGATCATCATCACCGGCAGCAGGGTGAGATAGTCCAGCTCGGTGCCGAGCATGGCGTACCGGACGAACGCGCCGGCGTTCAGCGCCAGGCCGAGCGCGACCACGCCGTTCCTGCCGAGCCGGCCGATGAGCCGGGCCGCGAGCACCCCGCCCACCGCGCCGCTGAGACCGCCGGGAAGCTGCGCCAGCCCGGCCTGGAGCGGGGTCCACCCCAGGACGAGCTGCAGGTACCAGGCGAACAGCAGGTTCATGGCCGACAACGCGAAGATCGCCAGCAGGTTCGTGCCCACGGACGCGCTGAAGGCCCGCCGCCGGAACAGCCGCACGTCGATCAGCGGCGTGGCCAGCACGCTCTGCCGCCGGACGAACAGCACCAGGCACACCGCGCCCACCACGGCCGTCCCCAGCACGTCGGCGTGCGCCAGGCCCTGGTGGGCGGCCTCCTTGACCGCGTAGACCGCCGTCACGACACCGGCGAAGGACAGCGCCACGCTGAGCCCGTCCACCCGCCCGGCGGCGGGGTTGCGCGACTCCGGCAGCACCAGGAACCCGCAGACCAGCACCAGCGCCATGATCGGCACGTTGATCAGGAACACCGACCCCCAGCAGAAGTGGTCCAGCAGCACGCCGCCGACGACCGGCCCCAGCGCGAACCCGGCCGCGCTCATCCCGCTCCAGATCCCGATGGCCGCGGTCCGCTCGCGCGGATCGGCGAAGACGTTCCTGACGATCGAGAGCGTGGACGGCATGATCATCGCGCCGGCCACGCCCAGCAGCGTCCTGGCGGCGATCAGCAGCTCCGGGCTGGGGGCGTAGGCGGTCACCACCGAGGCGGCGCCGAAGCCGGCCGCGCCGATCAGCAGCAGCCGCCTGCGGCCCACGCGGTCCCCGAGGTTGCCCATGGTGACGAGGAGCCCGGCCAGGGCGAACCCGTACATGTCGCCGATCCAGAGCAGTTGCGTCGAGCTGGCGCCGAGGTTGGCGACCAGCCGGGGGAGCGCCAGGTGCAGCACGGTGAGATCGACCGAGAGCAGCAGCGTCGCCAGGCAGGCGATGGCCAGACAGGCCCATTTGCGCGTCATGCCCTTTACGGTGGCGAGAGCGGCTGACGGCCCGCCTACCGTTCGCTGACCGCCCGGCCGAGGGCCTCGTCGATGCGGTTGCGGATGTCCTCGGTGCTGTACCAGTCGTCGGGGCACTCCGCGCGGGCCTGGGCCAGCAGGGACAGCGCGGCGTCGCGCTCGCCGCCGATCAGCGCCACCTCGGCCATCCCGAGGTGCGCCCAGGCCAGCATGTCCATGGAACCGACGCGGCGGGCCAGCTCGGCGGCCTCCTCGTAGTCGGCCCGCCCGCCCAGCGGCTCGCCCATGCCGAGCAGCGCGTCGCCGCGCCGGCACAGCGCCTCGGCCATCTCCGCCCGCGCGTCGAGCTCGCGGGCCAGCGTCAGCGCCTCGTCCGACAGCGCGTACGAGGCCGCGTAGTCCCCCTCGCGGGAGGCCAGCTCGCCCAGGCCCGACAGCACCAGCACCGTCCCCCAGCGCTCACCGATGGCCCGGAAGGCGGCCAGGGCGCGCCGGAAGGTGGCCAGCGACTCCTCGGCCCGTCCCAGGATCTGCAGCACGAACCCCGCGCCGCTGTACGACAACGCCCGCTGCCAGGGCGGCAGCCCCTCGATGTTGGCCAGCAGGTCGCGGTAGATCTTCTCGACGTCCCCCGGCGGCCCGGTGAACATCGACCGCATCATCATCAGGAACTCCACCCGCTCCGGCAGGTGGGCGATCGGCAGCAGCTCGCGCACCTCGGCCAGCCGCTCGCGCACGACGTCGTCGGCCACGCCCGTCCAGGCGGTGACGAGCAGGCACATGACGTACTCCTCCTCCATGCCCGCGGGACAGACGTCGCCGATCCTGGCCAGCAGCGCGGCGGCCAGCCCGGCGATGACGCCGCGGTGGCCGCGCATCCACCAGTAGCAGGCGCTGTGCGCCAGCAGCCGCAGGCCGGTCTCCGGCCGCCCGGACACGGTCGTCCAGCGCACGGCGGCTTCGAGGTCGTCGCTCTCCCGGTCGAGGCGGGCCAGCCAGGTGAGCTGATCGGCGGTCCGCAGCAGCGGGTCGACGGTCAGGACCAGGTCGAGGTAGTAGGCGGTGTGCGCGTCCCTGATCGCGGCGGTCTCGCCGGACTCGGCCAGGCGTTCTGCGCAGAACGCCCGGATCGTGTCGAGCATGCGGTACCGGCCGCCGACGTACTCCACCAGCGACTTCTCCGCCAGCGAGAACAGCACCTCCTCCGGCAGCCCGCACACCCGCTCGGCCGCCTCGGGCGTGGCGCCGCCGACGAACACGCTCAGGCGGGCGGCCAGGCGCTGCTCGGCGTCGTCCAGCAGGTCCCAGCTCCAGGCGACGACCGCGCGCAGCGTCTGGTGGCGGGGCAGCGCCGTACGGCTGCCGCGGGTCAGCAGCCGGAACCGGTCGTCCAGGCGGGCCGCCACGTCGGCGACCGGCAGCGTGCGGAGGCGGGCCGCGGCCAGCTCGATGGCCAGCGGCAGCCCGTCGAGCGCCCGGCAGATGCGCACCACGTCCGCGGCGTTGCCGGCGTCCACGGCGAACCCGGGACGCACGGCGGCGGCCCGGTCGGCGAACAGCCGGACGGCGGCGTACGCCAGCGGGTCGTCCGGCTCCGGCGGCGGCAGGCGCAGCGGGGACACCGGCAGGATCGACTCCCCGGTGATGCCCAGCGCCTCGCGGCTGGTGGTCAGCACCCGCAGCCCGGGGCAGGAGGCCAGCAGCGCGTCGGCGAGCTCGGCCACGGCGGCGACCAGATGCTCGCAGTTGTCCAGGACGAGCAGCAGGTCGCGCTCGGCCAGCGCGGTGAGCAGCCGGGTGACCGGGCCGACCGCGGCGCGCTGGGGCGCGGGCAGCAAGGCGTCGCGGATGTCGAGGGCGACCAGCACCGCGCCGGGCACCCCGGCGGCGCCCGCCACGTGGGCGAGCGGCACGAAGCACACGTCGCCCGGCTCCTGGGCGGCCGCCTCCTGCGCCAGCCTGGTCTTGCCCGCGCCGCCCGGGCCGATCAGCGTGACGAGCCTGCTGTCCCGCAGCCGCGCGCTCACCTGCGCCAGCTCCTCCGCCCGGCCCACGAAACTGGTCAGCTGCGCCCGCAACCCCTGCTTGAACCCGCCGCCCGGCGACGCGCCGGGCCCGCCGGGCTCGGGAAGGGAGGGGGGAACCGGCGGCTGGAAGGGCGCGGGACTCGGCGCGGTGGTCTGCGCGGTGAGGGACGGGTCGGCGCGCAGGACGGCGAGGTGCGCGGCGGCCAGTTCGGCGCCCGGCTCGACGCCCAGCTCCCGGTCGAGCAGCCGCCGCGCCTCCTCGTAGACGGCCAGCGCCTCGGCCTGCCGGCCGCTGCCGTACAGGGCGCGCATGAGCTGGGCGCGCAGGCGCTCGCGCATCGGGTGGGCGGCGGTGAGCCGGCGCAGCTCGGCGACCAGGTCGCGGTGCCGCCCGAGCGCCAGGTCGGCCTGGAGGCGGTCCTCGACGGCCGCCAGCCGCAGCTCCTCCAGCCCGGCCGCGGCCGACACCGCGTGCGGCGCGTCGGCGAGCGGCGCGCCCCGCCACAGCTCCAGCGCCTCGCCCAGCAGCGCAGCCGCCCGCCCGGCGTCCCCGGCGGCCAGCGCCCGGCGCCCGTCCAGGGCAAGGAGCTCGAAGCGGCGCGCGTCCACGTCGTGCGGGTCGGCGACCAGCCGGTAGCCCGCCGGGTGGAACTCGATCAGGTCCCGGCCGAGCGCCCGGCGCAGCCTGGACACCTGGGACTGCAGCGCGTTGGCGACGCCGTCCGGCGGGTGGGGGCCGTAGAGGTCGTCCACGAGCCGGTCGGCGCCGACGACGCGGCCGGCGTTCAGGGCCAGCAGGGTGAGCAGGGCGCGCACCCGCGGCCCGCCGAGCGCCACCGGCGCGCCGTCCTCGTCCAGCACGCTGGTGGGTCCGAGGATCTCGAAGCGCATGCCCCGATTATCGGGTCTGCGGGAGGAGTGCGGCGATTTCTCCGTACGTCGGCAGCGCCGGGGCGTCCTTGCCCTGCGCGCCCAGCGCGGCGGCCAGGGCGCCCTGGAGCGCGGCCCGGTAGAGCAGCGAGCCGGTGCTCACCCGGGCCACCCCCGCCTCGGCCAGCCGGTCCAGCGTGGGGCCGCCCGGCTGGTAGAGCACGTTGAGCGGCAGCCGCGTGCGCGCGACGACCTCGGCGATCTCCGCCGGGTCGGACAGCCCGGGGACGAAGATGCCGTCGGCGTGCTCGTAGGCGTCCACCCGTTCGCGCCAGTCGCCGGTGCCCAGCCAGTGGGTGTCGGTGCGGGCGTTGACGAACACGCCGTGGCCCGTGGCGGCCTCGATGATCCGCCGGTGCAGCTCGACCGGGCGCAGCGTGCCGTCGGGACGGCCGTCCTCCAGGTTCACCCCCGCCACCCCGAGCGCGGCCAGGCTCGCGACCAGGTCCGACACCTCCTGCGGGTCGTCGCTGAAGCCGCCCTCGATGTCCACCGTGACCAGCATGCCCAGGTCTTTGATCGTCTCGGCGAGCTCGATCGTCTCGGCCTTGGTCGCGCCGGCGGCGTCCGGCTTGCCGTGCACGGCGGACACGCCGAGGCTGGTGGTGCCGATCGCGGGGAAGCCGTGCGCGGCCAGGATCGCGGCCGAGCCGTAGTCCCACGCGTTGGGCAGCAGCAGCGGGTCGCCCGGCTTGTGCAGGTCGTGGAAGTTCATCGGCGGGTCCCTTCGAGGAGCGCGTCGAGCACGCCGGCGGCCAGCGCGAGGGCGTGGGCGGGAGCGGGGCACGGGCGCAGGCCGTCCCCGAACGTCAGGTGGGGGGCGGGGCCCCGGGAGGCGTCGAAGCGGTCGGGGTCGGCGAACACCTCGGGATCGCGGTTGGCCGCGACCAGGTCGATCGTGACCTCTTCGCCGGTGCGGGTGTCGAGCCGGCGGCTGGCCTTCAGCGGCGGGTCCTGCCTGAGCGTCTCGCGCAGCACCGCCTCGGGGTCGTCGCCCGGCACGGCGTGGGCGAGCGCGTTCTCGATGAGCGACTCGGTGGCTGCGTGGCCCTGGAGCAGCAGGGTGACGGCCGGCAGGTCGGTCAGGCCGAGCAGTTCGGCGACGGCGGCGTCGGCCTGCGGGCTCCCCTCGCCCGACAGGTAGCCGCTCGCGGCGGCGGGCACGGCCGAGGTGTCCGGCACGCCGAGCGCGGCCCCGAGCACGGCAGTGGGCACGCCGTGCCAGTCGCCGTCACGGTTTCCGATGCGGTCGCGTGTCGCGGCTCTGGCGGCCGTCCGCAGCTCGGCCGGGTCCAGGGCGGACAGGCGCTCGACGGCCAGGCGGCGGCGTTCGGCGTGCGTCTCGCCGGTGCTGAAGCGCGACACGTGGGCCCGCAGCCAGGCGAGCGTCCCCGGCTCGCCGTCCTGCGGGACGGGCGGCGGCACGTACCGGCTGTCCGACAGCACCGCCCTGGCTTCGGCGTGGTGGGTGATGAGCATGGGTCCACGCTAGGCCGCCGACCGTTCGGCGGCGGACGAAGTATGGTCGCGCATCCCGGTCAGGCCGCCAGCCGCTGCGGGCTCTCGGGCTGCGCGGGCGCCCCGGTGGCCCGCGTGCCCTGCGCCCGCACGGCGGCGCGGCCCGGTGCGCCGGCCAGCGCCATGGCGACGACGAGCACGATCTCGGCCAGCACCAGCCCCCGTTCGAGCAGCCCGTAGTAGGCCTGGCCGCCGATCAGCGAGGAGGTGACGGCGGCCGGGTGGGCCGCCAGGTATGCGACCAGCGTCAGCCCGGAGGTCAGGCTGAGGGCCTTGACCGCGCTCCAGCGCGCGGCCGCCGCCCGTCCTCTGGCCAGGGTCCAGCCGGCGACCGGCAGCGCGGTGAAGACCACGGCCGCCGACCAGCGGTGGATCTCCCCGCCGAGCGTACTGATGTCCGACATGCCGGGATCGGTGGGGAAGATGGCGCTGAGCATCAGCCCGGCCGCCCCCGCCAGCAGCAGCACGCGGGTCGCGGCGGTCCGCGCCGGCTCCCGGGCGGCCAGCCCGTACGCCAGCGACAGGCAGGCGGCGGCCAGCGCCAGCGTCCCGGCCAGCACCGGCAGCATGCCGCCGGGGACGAGCGCGTAGTCGCTGATCAGCGGCTGCTCGGGCAGGGCCGCCTGCGCGTAGCCGAGGGCGGCCACCGCGGTCACGGCCCCGGCCACGGGGGCCGGCACGGCACGCCAGGTCATCGGGTCACCTCGTCGTAGATCTGCTCGAAGCGGGCCAGCGACGCCTGGTCGTCGTGGGTGAGCGCCAGCGCCCGGCTGGCGTTGCCCAGGCGGGCGCGCAGGTCGTCGTCGGTGAGGACGGCGGTCAGGTGCCTGGCCAGCGCGACCACGTCGCCCGGCCGGTAGAGGTAGCCGTTGCCGTCCACCAGGTGCGGCAGCGCCATCGCGTCGGCGGCCACGACGGGCAGGCCGGACGCCATGGCCTCCAGCGTGGCGATGCTCTGCAGCTCGGCGACGCCCGGCATGGCGAACACGTCGGCGGCGGCGAACGCCTGCGGCATGCTCTCGTCGGGCACGAACCCGACGAAGAACACCCGGTCGCCCACCCCGATGCGCTTGGCCAGTCTCTCCAGCTCCATCCGCTGGTTGCCGCGGCCCACGAACGCCACCTGCGCGTCGGTCTCGTTGAGCACGAGGGGCAGCGCGCGGATCAGCTCGTCGAGGTGCTTCTCCTCGTCCAGGCGGCCCACGAACAGGGCGGTCGGCCGGTCGGGCAGCGCGAACCGGCGGCGCGCCCACGACTTGGGTTCGGCGTGCGGGTGGAACCTGGCCAGGTCGATGCCGCACGAGACGGCCTCGACGTCGCGGGAGAAGCCCTGGTCGGCCAGGAGCTTGGCGGCCAGCGGGGTCGGCGTGGTGATGTGGTCGGCGCGCTTGAAGATCCGGCTGAAGTCGCGCCAGGCCAGCCGGCCCGCCCTGGCCCGCAGCGCCTCGGGGACGTGCCCGAACTGGAAGAGGTTGTCGGGCATGAAGTGGTTGGTGGCCACGACCGGCACGCCGCGGCGCCGGGCGGCGGCGATGGCGGACCGGCCGACCACGAAGTGGCCCTGGGTGTGCAGGACGTCCGGGTCGATGTCGGCCACCAGCCGGTCGAGCCTGGTCGGCACGGTGACCCGCATGGTCGGGTGCACCAGCAGCGGGGCCGAGCGCAGCCGGTGGACGATCACGCCGTCCACCACGTCGGCGCTGGCCGGGCCGGCCTCCGACTGGCACACCACGTGCACCTCGTTGCCGCGCGCGGCCAGGCCGGTGGCCAGGCGGTGGGTGAAGTAGGCGGCGCCGTTCACGTCGGGGGGATAGGTGTCGGTCGAGATCAGGACGCGGCGGGGACGTTCGGGGGCGGGGGCGAGCTGGGCGTGGTCGGTGACGTTGCGCAGGGGCATGGCCATGACGGTGACTCCGCTTTCACAAGGGGGGACGGCTGGGGGAGGGCCGATGGACGAACAGGGGGTTTCGGTCAGGGGAGGTGATCAGGCGAGGTCGTTGCGCGCCTCCAGCGGGGACGTCCTGGCCAGGGCGAACGTGCCCGCCGCAGTCAGGGCGGCGGCCGCGATCGGCGCGAGGCCGGACGGCAGCGGCTCGCCGAGCAGCAGCGCCCCGAAGGCCACCGCCGTGAGCGGGTCGGCGATCTGCAGCGAGGCGAAGGAGACGCCGAAGTGCCCGACGGCGTAGGCGCGTTGCAGCATCATCAGCGCCAGCAGCAGCGGGACCGGCAGGGCCAGCAGGTACCACCAGTTCCAGCCGCCGTCCACGAGGACGCGCATGAGCGTGGCGGTCGCGCCGTACAGGACGCCGGAGCCGGTGGCCAGCAGCGCGGCCCGGCCGGCGGGGGAGGCCGCCTTCGAGCCCGCCCACAGCAGCACCGCCGCGACGCCGGCCACGGCGAGCAGGGTGAGCACGCCCGTGGGCGCCAGGTACGTCGGCCCGTCGGACTCGGGCACCAGCAGCACCAGGCCGATCAGCCCGGCCGCGACCACGCCCGCCGCGGCCAGCTCCTTGCGGGAGGGCCGGCGGCCGTGCAGCGCGGCGGCGATGGGCAGCGCGAACAGCAGGCTGGCCACCCCCATCGGCTGCACCACGGTCAGCGGGCCGAGCCCGAGGGCGACGATGTGCAGGCCGCCGCCCGTCACGATGGAGACGCCGCCGAGCAGCCAGCGCGGCCTGCGCAGCAGGGTCAGCAGCGCGGGCTTCGCCGAGCCCGCCGCCTCGAACTGCTGCAGCGCGGCCCCGAGCGCGAAGAACAGCGAACCGACCAGCGCGATCGCCGCGGCCAGCACACTCATGCGCACTCCTTTCAGACGGATGGTTGCCGGACAGGGTCAAACGGACGTGTCCACCGGAAGGCGTTCCAGGGAAGGCTGGGTGGCGCGCCGCTTCCTGGCCCACCGCACCAGCTCGACGAGCCCGGTGATCGACAGCGCGATGCCGAGGCCCAGCAGCAGGCCCTTGATCGGGTCGTTCTCGAAGGCCATGCCGCCGAAGAAGCCGATCAGCCCGGAGTACACCGCCCACGAGCTCGCCGCGATGGCGTCGAAGAAGGTGAACGAGCGCAGCGGATGCCCGACGGCGCCCATGGTCAGCGTCGTCGCGGTCCGCCCGCCGGGGATGTACCTGGCCACGATCAGCACCATCCCGCCCCGCTCGGCCAGCGCGCCGCGCGCCCAGACGAACGCCTTCCTGTCCCGCAGCCGCCTGGCCGACTTGTTGCCGATCAGGTACGACACGTGGTCGCCCACGAACGCGCCGAGCGCCGCGACCACGATCACCAGGGCCAGGTTGGTCTGGCCGGAGGCGGCGAACACCGCCGCGGTGATGACCGACGTCTCGGCGGGCACGACGGGGAAGAACCCGTCGAGCAGCGCCAGGGCGAACAGCGCCACGTACAGCCATGGCGATGACATCACCTGCTGGACGAGGTCGAGAATGGCGTGCGACATATGCGTGGACTCCGATCGTCAGGGCACTCACAAAGCCTGTCGGCGTGAGCGGACCGGGGACATCGGGGATGCCCCGGGTCGAACGCGGGCCCGTCCCCTAGGAGGGTCAGGGCCGCCTACCCCACGAAGGTAGAAATTCCGCAGGTCGTGGCACATCGGCCCATCGGCACGCGCCACCCCCTACTTTCGTCAGGGGCGGAGGTGCGACTTCCGTGTGACACCCACGATCAAACCGGTTGCGCGCCCCGGAAACAGGAGAGGAGGTATCCGCCTTTCAGGTGGGGTTAGCCCCACCGTGATCACTGCACCGGACCCCACCCTGACTTTCGTCAGGGGTGCCGCATGACCTTCGGGCGGGACCGGCCCCGCCGGACGGCGGATACCGTCGGTGCGTGAACCGTCTGCGTCGTGAGAGCCGCCGTCAGGTCGTCCTCGACCTGCTGCTGTGGGCCGTGCTGGGCGTCTTCGTGACCGCCATGGGCCCCGACCCGTTCGTCGACCCGGCCGGGTTCGCGACGGTGACGCTGCCCAGGGTGGGCCTGGCCGCGCTGGCGGTGCTCGTGGGCCGGCCCTGGCCGCTGGCGGCGCTGGTGCTGCTGCTGCCGCTCGGCCCGTGGCGCTTCACCGACGGCTTCGCGACGGTGGACCTGACGTGGCTGCTGCCCCGGCGCGACGTCAAGATCCTGCCGCTGCTCGCGACCTCGCCGTTCATCATCTGGTACGCCTACCTCACCGGCCGGCGCATGGCCCGGCTGTGGCCGGCGGGCGCCGTGTTCTGCCTGATCACGGCCATCGGCTGCGGGGTCGTGCTGCTCCAGGGCGGTGACCTGGCGCTGTGGGTGTCGATGGGCACCGGGCTCGTCGGCACGTACCTGGCGCCGTACCTGCTGGGGCTGCTCCGGCGGGGCGTGCTCCAGCAGCGGCGGCAGGCGCGGCTGTCGGTCGAGGCGCAGGCGCGGCTGCGCGAGCGGGCCAGGATCGCCCGCGAGATGCACGACTCGCTCGGCCACGACCTGGCGCTGATCGCGGTGCGCGCCGGCGGGCTCGAAGTCGCCCCCGGCCTCGGCCCGGCCCAGGTCAAGGCGGCCGGCGAGCTGCGCATGGCGGCGGCCGACGCGACCGAGCGGCTGCGCCAGATCATCGGCCTGCTGCGCGAGGACGCCGAGGAGGCCCCGCTGTCCCCGGTGGGCGAGGACGTCGCCGAGCTGGTCGGCCGGGCCAGGGACTCCGGCATGTCGATCACCCTGGAGCTGGCGCCGGGGGCGTCGTCGGAGCTGGCGCACGCCGTCGTCCAGGAAGGGCTGACGAACGCGGCCAAGCACGCGCCGGGCGCGGCGGTCGCCGTGTCGGTCGCGCCGCACCGGGTGGTCGTGCGCAACGGCCCGCCGAGCTCGCGTCCCAGCGCCCGGCGCGGCGGGCTGGGGCTGGCGGGGCTGCGCGAGCGCGTCCGGCTGGCCGGCGCCACGCTGACCGCGGGCCCCGACGGCGACGGATTCCGCCTGGCCGTCGAGCTCCCCCGCGAGGGGGAGGCGGATCCCCGCCGCTCGGGAGGGGACCGGCCCGCCTGAGGCGCACGATCGGGGCATGACGAAACAGCGAGCGGGCATCGGCCGGCTCACCGCCGCGATCGTGGCGGTCGCCGCCACGCTGCCCTACCTCACGATCAAGACGCTCTGGCTGACCGGCGACCCCGTCGGCGTCTCCGACCCGGCGCTCATGGACAACGGGCAGATGCTGGGGATGAACGCGCTGACCTTCGCCATGGAGGCCGCCGGGCTGCTGCTGGCGCTGGCCTTCACCATGCGCTGGGGCATGCGGCTGCCCGCCTGGCTGGTGCTGCTGCCGCTCTGGGCGGGCACCGGCCTGCTGTCGGTGCTGGCCGTCACGACCCCGCTGATCGTGCTCGTCGGCGGCCTGGCCATCTTCAGTGGCGGCCCGATCCAGACCTGGGTCTACCTGGTCGTCTACGGCGGGTTCATCACCCTCGGCGTCGCCCTCACGACGGCCTTCGCCCTCTACGCCCGCGACCGCTGGCCCGCCGTCTTCGCCACGCCGGTCAGGCTGGCCTTCCCGAGCGCGACCCGATCGTTTCAGGAGGTGGTGGCGTGGGGCGCGCTGCTGGTGGCGACCGCCGTCGGGGCGCTGCGGGTCGTCATGGCCTTCGACGGGACCGTCCAGGCCGTCCAGAACGGGCTGAAGGCCCTGCTCGCGGTGGGCGGGGCGGCCGCGCTGGTGGCCCTGGTCAGGCGGCGCGGGACCGGCCCGTTCTGGCGGCCGCTGGCCCTGGCCTGGCTCGGATCGGGCTCGCTGTTCGGGTGGGGGCTGTTCTCGATGATCGTCAGGTCCACGGGCGGCCCCCTGGCCTACGGCGGCACGGGGGTGGCGGACTTCGCCGAGCTGTTCGGCATGCTGACCGGGCTGGTGATGGGGATGTGTGGAGCGTTCCTGCTGGCCGAACGGTCAGGCGTGGGCCACGTGCAGCCTGGCCAGGACGCGCTTGAACGCCAGGATCGAGAAGGTGATCGCCAGCCCGCTGATCACGGCCACCGCTGAGGTGCGCAGCACCATGAACGCGCCGAGCGAGCCCTCCAGCTTCTCGTAGACGGCCAGGAAGATGCTCAGCGTCGAGTTGGCCAGCAGCACGAACGCCCACAGCAGCGTGATCCTGGCGAAGAACCTGCGCACCCGCTCGTGCTTGAGCACGGCCGACGGCAGGTGGATGTAGTCGAGGGTGAGCTTCTGCACCAGCGGCCGGTTGAGCCGGACGGAGGCCAGGAAGACCATGCTGATGCAGATCGTGCCCAGCTCCGGCTGGATGAAGAACCACATCCAGGTGCCCGTCCAGAACGACACCAGGGCCCGCACCGTGACCGCGAACGCGGCCAGGAACATGGTGGCGGGCACCTTGATCCCCCTGATCAGCCGCCAGGCCACGCCGAGGTACACCCAGGAGACCGTGGCCACCAGGGCCCACTTGAAGCCCAGCACGACCATGGCGAGATAGAACACCAGCAGGGGGGCGACCACGCCTTCGAGCAGGCGGGGGGCCGCCTGACGGGCGAGCGCGGTCAGACGGGGGAGTGCGACCGGATGGTGGTTCAAGGCTGCTCCGCAGATAGGCCGACGATCAGCGTCTACCCGGGCTTCGGGGGTCCAGGCTTGCCGGATGGACCGGTCGTCGTCACCGCCGGGTGCGACTCCGCCCGGTGCGACTCCGAAGGCCGGTGGCCTACCGTACCGGAGCCCGGCGAGTAGGACTGCCGCTTTTGCCGCGTTCCATCTGTTCCATACGAAACCAGCTCACCCTTGAACCCGGCTTTCAGCCGAGTGACGCCGTGGCGAGCTTGGCGCCGAACCCGAGGAACAGCGCGCCGACGCCCGAGGTCAGGCCCGCGCTCAGCTTCCTGTGCCGGCGGAACTGGCCGGCCAGGAACGTGCCGGAGAAGATCAGCGTGGTGAGGTAGAGCACGCTGAAGATCTGGATCACCGCGCCCAGGATGAGGAACGACAACCAGGGGGCGCTGTACCCGGGGTCCACGAACGGGATGAAGAACGACAGGAAGAACAGGATCGCCTTCGGGTTCAGCAGGCTGATCGTCAGGGCCTTGCGGAACGGCCGGGCCTGCCGCACGGGGGCCGCCCCGGCGTCGTCGGCCGCCGCCGGGCGGGCCCGCCAGGCCCTTACCGCGCCGCGGATCATCTGGAGGCCCATCCAGGCCAGGTAGGCCGCGCCGGCGTACTTGACGACGGTGAACAGCACGGGCGTCGCGCGCAGCAGGGACGCGGCTCCGGCGGCGGCGAGCACCATCAGGACGGTGTCGCCGAGAAAAACGCCCGCCGCCGCCCGGTAGCCCTGCCGGACGCCGTGCTGGGCGGCGAAGCTGAGGACGTACAGGGAGTTCGGGCCGGGGAGCAGCACGATGAAGAAGGCGCCGACGACGTAGGTCCAGATGTCCGTGATACCGAAGAACACGCTTAACGGTATCGCGTGATATGTGCCGATTCAGTCGGTCGGGGGCTGTGCTTTGCGGTGCGGATGCCTATTGACCCAGTAGGGATACTCGTGAATATCTGGAGTCATGGCTCTCTGGACCCCCGACCCCACGTTCTACCCCTCCCCGCGCGACGCCGTCGAGGCCCCCGTGGAGAAGCTGGCCTACGTCGCCGCCTTCGACCGGTCGGCGAACCGTCCGGACGCGCTGGCCGTGCTCGACACCGACCCCGCCTCCCCGGCCTACGGCACGGTCATCGGCTGGACCGACCTGCCCGGCACCGGTGACGAGCTGCACCACTTCGGCTGGAACGCCTGCAGCAGCGCCCTGTGCCCCAACGCGCCGCACCCGCACGTCGAGCGGCGCTACCTGGTCGTCCCCGGCCTGCGCTCCTCGCGCATCCACATCTACGACACCAAGGACCGGATCAGCCCCGAGCTGGTCAAGGTGATCGACGCCGAGTCGCTGGCCAGGCGGGCGGGCTACTCCCGCCCGCACACCGTCCACTGCGGCCCCGAGGGCCTGTACGTCTCGGCGCTCGGCGGCGCGGACGGCGCCGAGGGCCCCGGCGGCATCGCCGTGCTCGACCACACCTCCTTCGAGGTGCTCGGCCGGTGGGAGCTGGACCGCGGGCCGCAGTACCTGGCCTACGACTTCTGGTGGCACATCAACCACGACGTGCTGATCACCTCGGAGTGGGGCACGCCGTCCATGATCGAGGACGGCGTGGTCGGCGAGCTGCTGCTCGGCCGCAAGTACGGCCACAAGCTGCACTTCTGGGACCTGCGCAAGCGCCGGCACGTCCAGGAGGTGGACCTGGGCGACCAGCACCAGATGCCGCTGGAGCTGCGCCCCGCCCACGACCCCACCCGCCTGTACGGCTTCGTCGGCGTGGTCACCAGCGTCGAGGACCTGTCGGCCTCCGTCTGGCTGTGGTTCCACGAGGACGGCCGCTGGCAGGCGCGGAAGGTCATCACCATCCCCGCCGAACCGGCCGACCCCGCCCTGCTGCCGCCCGTGCTGCAACCGTTCGCCGCCGTGCCGCCGCTGGTCACCGACATCGCCCTCTCCGTGGACGACCAGCGCCTGTACGTCTCGTGCTGGGGCACCGGGGAGCTGAAGCAGTACGACGTGTCGGACCCGTACAAGCCGGTCGAGCTGGGATCGCTGCGGATCGGCGGCATCACCCGGCGCACCCCGCACCCCGCCGAGCCCGGCCTCCCGCTTCGCGGCGGCCCCCAGATGGTCGAAGTGAGCCGCGACGGCCGCCGCGTCTACCTCACCAACTCCCTGTACGGCTCCTGGGACGACCAGTTCTACCCCGAGGGCGTCGGAGCCTGGCTCGCCAAGGTCGACGCCGGCTCCTTCACCTTCGACACCGCCTTCTTCCCCCACGGCGACGCCTTCCGCGGCCTGCGCCCCCACCAGGTGCGCCTCCAGGGCGGCGACGCCTCCTCCGACTCCTACTGCTACCCGTGACCATGCCCGCCATGAGCACCGCGACGGTCCTGCTGCTCGGGGCCTTCCACGGCCTGAACCCGGCCATGGGCTGGCTCTTCGCGGTGGCCCGCGGCCTGCAGGAGCGCAGCCGCGACCTGCTGCTCCAGTCGATCCCCGTGATCGCCCTGGGCCACCTGGCGTCGGTGGCCCTGGTCGCCCTGATCGTGGCCGTCACCGGCTCCCTGGTGACGGGCGCGGCGCTGCCGGTGGCGGGCGGGCTGGTGCTGGTGGCGTTCGGGCTGTGGCGGCTGCTGTCCACCCGCCACTTCCGGTGGGTGGGCATGCGCCTGTCGCTCGCCCAGCTCGCCGGGTGGTCGTTCCTGATGTCGTCGGCCCACGGCGCCGGGCTCATGCTGCTGCCCGTGCTCACCGGGCTGCGCGCTGAGGGCCACCCGGGGCACGCCGTCTCAGGAGGACTGGCGGTGGCCGCCCTGCACACGCTGGCCATGTTCGTGGTGGCCGGCGTGGTGGCCCTGGTGGTCTACGAGGTGCTCGGCCTGACGATCCTGCGCCGCGCCTGGTTCAACGTGGACCGCATGTGGGCCGCGGCCCTGGTCGCCGCCGGCCTCCTCACCGTCCTCCAGGCCTGACCCGAACACCTCGCAGAGCCGGTCGGCGTGAACGGCCCTGTCGATCCAGGCCTCGAGGACGGCGATGTCCGTGCAGGCGGTGACACCCTCCCGCACGGCATCGGGCACCTCCACGCCTCGCCCGGCCAGCAGCCGCAAGAGCCCCCTGGCCATGGCCTCCGCCTTGCCTTCGGCGCGGAACAGCTGGGCGCACTCGGACTGGTAGCGGTAGGTCTTGGTCGCCATCCTCGGTCGGGGACGGGAACGGGATGTCGAGCACCTTGAAGACGAACCGGACGGCGTGCGCGTGACGGTAGAAGGAGTTAATCCCCGGGAGGAAACGGGCGGGGGAAAGATCTCTGCCGGAGCATGTGCGCAGGCAGGGCAGGATGTGGTGCGTGCGGATATCCATCCTGGGGCCGTTGGAGGTCGAGGGCGACGGGGGGCCGGTCGTGGTCGGCGGTCTCCGGCTGCGGGCGCTGCTGGCCGTGCTGGCGCTCGAAGCGGGCCGTACGGTCACGGCGGAGCGGCTGATCGACGTGCTCTGGCCGCAGGAGCCGCCCGCCAACGCGGCCAACGCGCTGCAGACGCTGGTCAGACGGCTGCGGGCGGCGCTCAGGCCGGACGAGGCGATCGACAGCCGTCCCGGCGGGTACGCCCTCGCTCTCCCCGCCGAGCAGGTGGACGCGCTGGCGTTCCGGCGGCTGGCGGGCGAGGACGCCGGCCGGGCGCTGGCGTTGTGGCGCGGGGCGGCGCTGGCGGATCTCACGTCGGTCCCGTACCTGGCGGACGCGGCGACCGCGCTGGAGCAGGAGCGGCTGGCGGCGGTCGAGGCCAGGGCCGAGCGCCTGCTGGCGGCCGGACGGCCGGTCGAGCTCGCCGCCGAGGTGACGGCCCACCCGTTGCGCGAGCGGCTGGTCGGGCTGGCCATGCGCGGGCTGGCCGCGTCCGGACGGCAGGCCGAGGCGCTGGAGCTGTTCGAACGCACCCGCCACCGGCTGGCCGACGAACTGGGCGTCGATCCCGGCGCCGAGCTGCGGGCCGCGCACCTGGCCGTGTTGTCGGCGGAGCCGCCTCCGGCCGCGTGGCCGAGGAGCCGGCCGAAGGGCAACGTACGCAGGCCGCGCACCAGCTTCATCGGCCGGGAGAGCGAGCTCGCGCAGCTCACCGCCCTGCTCCGCCATGACCGGCTGGTCACCCTCGTGGGGCCCGGCGGCGCCGGCAAGACCAGACTGGCGACCGAGGCGGCCCTCCACCTGGCCACCGAACCCGGCACTGCCGCCGAACCCGGCACCGAGGCGGCCCTCCGGCTGGCCACCGAAACCGCCACACCCCGGACGGCCGCGGTGACCGGGCGTGGCGCCGCAGGCCGGTCCGGTGACCGGCGGGCGGTCGTGGCGTGGATGGTGGAGCTGGCCTCCGTCAGCGACCCGGCCGGCGTGCCCGGAGCCGTGCTCGACGCGCTCGGCCTGCGCGACGACGGCCCCGGCTACCGCCCGCCCGAGGCGGCCAAGGACGTGGTCGAGCAGGTCGCCGAGGCGCTGGGCGAGCGGCCCGCGCTGGTCGTCCTGGACAACTGCGAGCACGTGGTGGCGGCCGCGGCCGTGCTGGTCGAGCGGCTGCTCGACGAGTGCCCCGAGCTGCGGGTGCTGGCCACCAGCAGGGAGCCGCTCAACGTGCCGGGCGAGCGCTTGCTGCCCCTCCCGCCGCTCGAACCGCCGCCGGCGGGGGCCGGGCCCGCCGAGGCGGCGGCGTACCCGTCGGTGCGGCTGCTGGTCGACCGGGCGGCGGCGGCCCGGCCGTCGTTCGCCGTGGACGAGGGCAACGCGGCGGCCGTGGTCGCGCTCTGCCGCAGGCTCGACGGCATGCCGCTGGCCATCGAACTGGCCGCCGCCCGGCTGCGCACGATGACTCCGCGCCAGCTCGCCGACCGCCTGGACGACAGGTTCAGGCTGCTCGACGGCGGCAGCCGTACCGCGCTGCCGCGCCAGCAGACGCTGCGGGCGGTCGTGGAGTGGAGCTGGGACCTGCTCGACGAGCGGGAACGCGTGCTGGCCAGGCGGCTCGGCGTGTTCGCCGGCGGCGCGACCCTGGAGGCCGTCGAGGAGGTGTGCGGCGGCACGGCCGACGTCCTCGGCGCGCTGGCCGACAAGTCCCTGGTGCGCCTGTCGCCCGAAGGCCGCTACTCGATGCTGGAGACCATCCGCGCCTACGCCCTGGACCGCCTGGCCGAGGCCGGCGAGACCGCCGAGTACCGCGACCGGCACGCCCGCCACCTGCTCGACCTGGCCGAACGCGCGGTGCCCGAGCTGCGCACCGCCACGCAGGTGGAGTGGATCGAACGCCTGGCGGCCGAACGCGACGACTTCGCGGCGGCCCTGCGCTGGCTGATCGACCGCCGGGACGCCGGGCCCGCGCTGCGGCTGTGCGGGGCGCTCAACTGGTACTGGTGGATGTGCGGCTACCGCCGCGAGAGCGCGGCCTGGGCCAGGCAGGCACTCGACCTGGCCGGGGACACGCCGCCGCCGGGGCTCGCGGAGGCGTACACGTCGTGCATGTTCGCCTACGGCGTCGACGTGTTCGGGACGATCAGCAACGACCGCGCGGCCATGCTGGACCTGTCGGCCCGGATGGAGGAGCTGGTGGAGCGGGCGGCCCAGGAGGGGCCGGTGCATCCGCTGCTGCTGATCAGCAGGGTCGTCATGGCCGCGGCGGCCGGGCAGGACGAGCGGGCGGCCGAGCTGATCGGCGACTACGCCGGCAGCGACGACCTGTGGTTGTCGTCCGCCGCCCTGATGATCGGCGGCCGGTTGCGATCGGGGGCGGATCGGGAGCGGGAGCTGGAACGGGCGGTCGAGGGGTTCAGGCGGCTCGGCGACCGCTGGGGGCTGAGCGAGGCGCTGCTGGGCCTGGCCGACCTGCGGGCCGAGCGCGGCGCGGGCACCGACGACCTGATCGCCGAGACCAGGTCGCTGACCAGCGAGTGGATCAGCGACGACGAGTCGATCTCCACCCTGATCCGGCTCGCCCAGCTCCGGCTGCGGGTCGACGACCTGGACGGCGCGGGAGCCGACCTCGCCACGGCCAGGTCCCGGGTGGGCGAGGAGACGTCGCCGTGGACGCTGGCGCTGCTCGGCCTGGGCGAGGCCGCGTACCGGGAGCGGCGCGGCGACCTGGCCGGCAGCCTGGCGATCTACCGGGACATGGACGGCGTCGTGGCCGCGGCCCCCCGGGTGCCGCAGATCACCGCGGTGTACCTGACCTCCTACGGCCGGGCGCTGGCCCGCGCCGGCGACCTGGACGCCGCGCTGGCCCGGCACCGCCAGGCGCTCGACGTCCTCGGCGACGTCAGCCCGGACCGGCCGCTGCTGTCGATGACGCTGGCCGGGTTCGCGCTGGCGGCGCAGGCCGCGGGCGACCAGGAACGGGCGGCGGTGCTGTTCGGCGGGGCGTCGGCGGTCGTCCCCGAGGACACCTCGCCCGACACCACGCAAGGACGCGCGGCGGCCAGGAAGGCGCTCGGCGACGAGCTCTTCGAACGCCGTTTCGCCGAGGGCGCCGCCCTGCCGCCGGCCGAGCTCTACGCGATGGCCGCCGGCGTCACGTAGCGGCGCGGTGATCGCACTTCACGGTTGCACGCTGCGGCGCGGCGATCGCACTTCACGGTTGCACGCAGCGGCGCGGTCATCGCACTTTGCGGTTGTAGGCACGAAGGGCGAAGGGGGCGAAGAGGGCGAGCAGTGCGGCGGCCCAGCCGAGCGTGATCCACACGTCGGACGCCGCCAGCCCGCCCACCAGGAGACCGCGCAGCGCGCCGGCCAGGTGCGAGACCGGGTTGACGCCCATCCACCAGGTCAGCCAGCCCGGCAGGCCGGTGGCGGGGATGAAGGCGCTGCTGCCGAACGTGAGCGGCAGCAGCACGGCGGTGGCGATGCCCTGCATCGAGGCGACCGACCTGGCCACCAGCCCGATCCAGGCCGACCCCCAGCTCAGCGCCGTCACCATGAGCAGCACCAGGCCGATCCCGGCCAGCGCGCTCAGCGGATCGGTCCGCACGCGGAAGCCGACGGCGTACCCCACGGCCAGCGACATGGCGATGGTGATCAGCAGGGTCAGCAGGTCGGCCATGATGCGCCCGGCCAGCGGCGCCGACCTGGCGATCGGCATGGTCCTGAACCGGTCGAAGACGCCGTTGCCGATGTCGGTGGCCAGGTTCATGCCCGTCGTGATCGTCGCCATCAGCGCGACCTGGACGAGCACGCCGGGCAGCATGTACGACACCGCGCCCGCCCGGTCGCCCCCGGCCGCCCCGCCGAACAGGTAGACGAAGATGACGATCATGAAGACGGGCTGGAGCAGCAGCCCGGCGAGCTGGCCGGGGTTGTTCTTCAGCGGGATCAGGCTGCGCCAGGCGAGGGTCAGCCCTTGGGAGAGCGCGGTGGTCATGAGCTTGCTCCGGTGAGTGTGCGGAAGACGTCGTCGAGTGAGGGCAGGCGCAGGGCGTGCTCGGCCAGCACGATCCCGGCGTCGTCCAGCCGCCTGAGCAGGTCGGGCGGGGCGGCCAGGTCGTGCACGGGCACGCTGAGCAGCCCGTCCACGGCCGTGGCGCCGAGGATCGAGCCGGCCTTCTCCAGGTCGGCGGGGTGCAGCGGCCGGACGTCCAGCCGGTGGCCGCCGGCCAGCGACTTGAGCTCGGCCGGCGTGCCGCTCGCCGCCACCCGGCCGCGGTCGATGACCAGCAGGTCGTCGGCGAGCTGGTCGGCCTCCTCCAGGTACTGGGTGGTCAGCAGGACCGTCACCCCGTCCGCGACCAGCTCCCTGACCACGTCCCACAGGTCGCCGCGGGCCCGCGGGTCGAGGCCGGTCGTCGGCTCGTCGAGGAACAGGATCCGGGGCCGGCTGACCAGGCTGACCGCCAGGTCCAGCCGGCGGCGCATGCCGCCCGAGTAACCGGCCGCCGGCCGGCCCGCCGCCTCCTCCAGGCCGAACCTGGCCAGCAGCTCGGCGGCCCTGGCCCTGGCGGCCGTCCTGGACAGGCCGAGCAGGCGGCCGACGAGCAGGAGGTTCTGGGTGCCGGTCAGCTTCTCGTCGACCGAGGCGTACTGGCCGGTCAGGCCGATCAGCTCGCGGACCCGGCGGGCCTGGGCGACGACGTCGTGCCCGCCGACCGTGGCGTGGCCGGCGTCGGGGGCGGCGAGGGTGGCCAGGATGCGGACGGCGGTGGTCTTGCCCGCGCCGTTGGGGCCGAGCACGCCGAGCACGGTGCCGGTCCTGACCCGCAGGCCGACGCCGTCCAGCGCGGTCTTGTCGCCGTACCGCTTGACGAGCCCTTCCGCTTCGATCGCGTATGTCATGCCCTCACGGTCGCGGAGGGGGCTGGCAGCTGCCTGGCACCTGCCTGTCAGCCGCCGCCAGCGGCAGGACCCGGTGCCCCACGACGGTCGACAGCGCGATGACGGTGGTGCTCCGGCGCACCCCGGGGATCGTCAGCATCCGGTCGATCACCCGCTGGACGTGCTCGTTGTCGCGGCCCGCCACGCGGCACCAGACGTCGCCGGGACCGGTCACGATGCAGGCTTCGAGCAGCTCGGGGATGGAGGCCAGGGTATTGGAGATGTGCTCGCGGGCGGCCTGCTCGACCTCCAGGGTGGTGAACGCCTGCACCGGGTAGCCGAGGGCGGCGGGGGACAGGTTGGGGCCGTAGTCGGTGATCACGCCGTCCGCGGCCATCCGGTCCAGCCTGGCCTGTACGGTCCCCCGCGCCACCCCGAGCAGCCGGGCGATCTCCAGCAGCCCGCTGCGCGGCCGGTCGGCGACCAGGCGCAGGACGCGCAGGTCCAGATCGTCGAGCCCGCGGCGACGTGCCGGCATATTCGCCTCCTAAAAGCCGATTCGGCTGTCAGATCGGCAGCATACGGCGAGCGGTGTTGTCAGACCGGCCGGTCGTGCCGAGACTGCGGATCTTATGGAGCACCAGTTTCCGTTCGTCCCCTACCGGCCCGAACGTTACGAGGCCGACGAGATGATCAAGCGCGGGGAGGAGTTCTGCGCGCTGGCCGACCGGCGGCGCAGCGTGCGGTTCTTCAGCGACGAGCCGGTGCCGTACCGGTGCGTCGAGCTGGCCGTGCGGGCGGCCAACACCGCGCCGTCGGGCGCGCACCAGCAGCCGTGGAAGTTCGTGGCGATCGGTGACCCGGCGACCAAGCGGCGCATCCGCGAGGCGGCCGAGGAGGAGGAGCGCCGCAACTACGAGGGCGGCAGGCTCCCGCAGGAGTGGCGCGAGGCGCTGGCCCCGCTGGAGACGACCTCCGACAAGGGCTACCTGGAGGTCGTGCCGTGGCTGGTGGTGTGCTTCGCCGAGAAGTACGGCGTGCGCCCCGGCGGCGGCAAGGTCAAGCACTACTACGTCAACGAGAGCGTGGGCATCGCCTGCGGCCTGTTCATCACCGCCCTGCACGCCATGGGACTGTCCACGCTCACCCACACCCCCAACCCGATGGCCTTCCTCAGCGGGATCTGCGAACGCCCGGCCAACGAGCGGCCCTACATCCTGTTCCCCGTCGGGTACGCCGCCCCCGACGCCGAGGTGCCCGATCTCGCCAGGAAACCGCTGGCAGAGGCGTTGATCCGGTTCGACGGAAAATTGGGCCTTTCCTAGGGCACCCAACGTCTTCACTCTCAGTTCAGGCGCGGGTCAAACCCCCCAGTCCCGCGCGGGCGAGGAGGACGAGGTGAAACGCCGATTACTCATCCTGCTGGCGGTCCTGGGCATGGTCAGCCTGACCGGCATGACCGGCGCCGGGGCCGGCGCGGAACCACCGGCGAACAAGCAGTACCGGGTCTCCGGCCCGGCCGACGCCCGGCAGCGCAGCGCCGTCGCGGCGACGGGCGCCGCCATCGAGGACGTGCAGGCGGACTCGGTGCTGGTCACCGCCACGGAGGCGGAGATCGCGGCCATCAGGCGGCTCGGCTACCGGGTGGCGGCGGCCCCGCGCCCGGCGCCGCCGGACGCCGTCGGGACGTTCGACTTCCCGCCGTCGGACTCCGGTTACCACAACTACGCGGAGATGACGGCCGAGATCAACACCCTGGTCGCGGCCCATCCGGGGATCATGAGCCAGAGCACGTTCGGCACCTCGTACGAGGGACGGGCGATGCGCCTGGTCAAGATCAGCGACAACGTGGGCACGGACGAGGCCGAACCCGAGGTGCTGTTCACCGCCCACCAGCACGCCCGCGAGCACCTCACGGTCGAGATGGCGCTGTACATCATGCACCTGCTGGCCGACAACTACGGCACCGACGCCAGGATCACGAACCTGGTCAACACCCGTGAGATCTGGATCATGCCGGACCTCAACCCGGACGGCGGCGAGTACGACATCGCCAGCGGCACCTACCGTTCCTGGCGCAAGAACCGGCAGCCGAACTCCGGCTCCTCGGCCGTCGGCACCGACCTCAACCGCAACTGGGCCTACCAGTGGGGCTGCTGCGGCGGCTCCTCGGGATCGACCTCCAGCGAGACCTACCGCGGCGCGAGCGCCGAGTCGGCCCCCGAGGTCAAGGCGGCGGCCGACTGGGTGCGCAGCCGGGTCGTCGGCGGCGTGCAGCAGATCAGGACGAACCTCGACTGGCACACCTACAGCGAGCTGGTCCTGTGGCCCTACGGCTACACCTACAACGACACCGCCCCCGGCCTGACCCAGGACGACCGGGACGCCCACGCCACCCTCGGCCAGAACATGGCCGGCACCAACGGCTACACCCCCGAGCAGTCCAGCGACCTCTACATCACCGACGGGACGATCGACGACTGGATGTGGGGCCAGTACAAGATCTTCAGCTTCACGTTCGAGATGTACCCGGTCGGCGCGAGCCCCGGCTTCTACCCGCCGGACGAGCAGATCGTCCCGCAGACCACCCGCAACAAGGAGGCCGTGCTGCGCTTCCTGGAGTACTCCGACTGCGTCTACCGGATCATCGGCAAGGAGTCCCAGTACTGCGGCACCGGCACGCCGCCGGTGACGGTCTGGTCCGACACGTTCGAGACGGCGACCGGCTGGACGGCGAACCCGTCCGGCACCGACACCGCCACCACGGGCGCGTGGGAGCGCGGCGACCCCGAGGCGACCACCTCCTCGGGCGCCAAGCAGCTCGGCACCACGGTCAGCGGCACGAACGACCTGGTGACCGGCCGTCTGGCGGGCGCCGCGGCCGGTGACTACGACCTCGACGGCGGCGTCAGCTCGATCCAGTCACCGCCGATCACGCTGCCCTCGACGGGCACGCTGAGCCTGTCGCTGTCGTGGTACCTCGCGCACGGCTCGAACGCCTCCAGCGCGGACTACTTCCGGGTCCGCGTGGTCGGCGGCACCACGACCACCGTGTTCCAGCAGGCCGGCGCGGCCACGAACCGCAACGGCGCCTGGGCCGTGGCGTCGGCCGACCTGACCCCCTACGCGGGCCAGACGGTCCGCATCCTCATCGACGCGGCCGACGCCTCCGGGGCCTCCCTGGTGGAGGCGGGCGTGGACGACGTCAAGATCACCCAGCAGCCCTGACCGGACTGTCGCGCCCCCTCGTCCGGACCCGGTCCGGGCGAGGGGGCGCCGCCGTTGCCGCCGCGTTTCGGCACGTCGCGGGCCATCACGTGATTGGGTCTTGTAAGCACAGGGTGTCAAGGCTACGATCGCGACAACTCTTAGGAAACTTTCCTAAAAGAAATCATGGATCGGATGGCCCATGACTCGCTCGCCGCCCGCATGACTCGCTGCTGAGCTGCGGAGACATCCGCCCGAACGACCCCTTCTCCCACGCCCCCGGCGCTGCGGGCGTGCACACCCCCCACCTCTTCCCAGCCGCTGGAGCGGTCACGCGGCCCGGCCGGACGCATCGGCCCTGACTGCCGCTGCAAGCTCCGCGCGCGCCTCGCGTCTCCCCGGCCTGCGCCGACACCCCCCGAAAAGGCCCGTGTCTCACCTCCACGGGCCCGTGCCGTACGGCTTGCGCTCTCACCCCCCGGTGCAAGCCGTACGGCACGCCAGAAGAACGGAAATCGACAGTGAGATTTCGCGCGATCCTCTTAGCGCTCGCGACCCTCGCACTGAGTCTCCTGGCCCTGCCCGCCCAGGCCGCCGCCGCCACCACCGCGACCTTCGTCAAGGTCGCCGACTGGGGGTCCGGCTTCGAGGGCAAGGTCACCGTCGTTAACGGCGCCACCGCCCCCCTGGCCTGGAACGTGCAGTTCGACGTGCCGGCCGGGTTCTCCATCCCGTCCGCCTGGGACGCGGTCATGACCAGGAGCGGCCAGCACTACACGTTCACCGCGCCGAGCTGGGCGGGACCGCTGGCGGCCGGGGCGAGCACGAGCTTCGGCTTCAACGGCGCCCCGGGCAACTTCCCCGGCATCACCGGCTGCACGCTGAACGGCTCCTCCTGCGGCGGCACGACCGTCGAGGTCCCCGGCAAGCCCGGCACGGCCACCGCGACCAGCACGGACACCAGCATCGCCCTGTCCTGGGGCGCCTCCTCCGGCACGGTGACCGGCTACCGCGTCTACGAAGGCGGCGCCGTCAAGGCCACCGTCACCGGCACCACGGCGACGATCTCCGGCCTCGGGACCTGCCAGAGCCACACCTACACCGTCAAGGCGTACAACTCGGCGGGCGAGTCGGCCGCCGGCGACGCCGTGACCGCGACCACCACGGGCTGCGGCACCGGCGTGCCCGGCAAGGCCGGCCCGATCACCGTGACCGGCACGTCCCAGACGGGCGCCACGCTCGGCTGGCCGGCGGTCAACGGCGCCACCGGCTACCAGGTCCGCCTCAACGGCTCCCAGGTCGCCACGGTGACCGGCACCTCCCACACCCTCACCGGCCTGACCGCCTGCACCTCGTACTCGGTCACGGTCACCGCCTCCAACGCGGCCGGCGACGGCCCGCCCAGCGACGCCGCGACCTTCACCACCCCCGGCTGCACCAGCGACCCGCTGCCCAAGCACTTCCTCACCGGCTACTGGCACAACTTCGTCAACGCCGCGACCGAGCTCAAGCTGTCGGCCGTGCCCAACGAGTACGACGTCGTCGCCGTCGCCTTCGGCGAGGCCACCTCCACCGCGGGCGAGGTCGTCTTCTCGGTCGACCCGGGCCTTTCCACCGCGCTCGGCGGCTACACCGACGCCCAGTTCAAGGCCGACGTGCAGGCGCTGCACCAGCGCGGCAAGAAGGTCATCCTGTCGGTCGGCGGCGAGGCCGGCCGCGTGCAGGTCGCCAGCGGCGCGGCCGCCACCAAGTTCGCCGACACGGTGTACGCGCTGATGCAGAGCTACGGCTTCGACGGCGTGGACATCGACCTGGAGAACGGCCTCAACGCCACCTACATGGGCCAGGCCCTGCGGGCGCTGCGCGCGAAGGCGGGCAGCGGCCTGATCATCATGATGGCCCCGCAGACCATCAACATGCAGTCGACCGGGATGGAGTACTTCAAGCTCGCCCTGAACATCAAGGACATCCTCACCGTCGTCAACATGCAGTACTACAACTCGGGCTCCATGCTCGGCTGCGACCAGTCCGCGGCGTACTCGCAGGGGACGGTCAACTTCATGACCGCCCTGGCCTGCATCCAGCTGGAGAACGGCCTGCGCCCCGACCAGGTGGCACTGGGCCTGCCGGCCGGGCCCGGCGCCGCGGGCGGCGGCGTCGTCTCGCCCTCCCTCGTCAACCAGGCGCTCGACTGCCTGGCCAAGCGCACCAGTTGCGGTTCCTTCGTGCCGCCGCGCGCCTACCCGGACATCCGGGGCGCGATGACCTGGTCCATCAACTGGGACGCCAGCAACAACTGGTCCTTCTCCAAGACCGTCAAGCCGCACCTTCAGGGAATGCCATGAGATTACGTAGCAGACTGATCAGCTCGGTGGCCGGCCTGGCCATCGCCCTCACCGGGGCCGGCCTGGCCACGGGCGTCCCCACCGCCTACGGCGCCGCCGCCCAGCAGCAGCTGGCCGCCGCCTGGGCGCCGTGGACCGCCTACGCCACCGGCGCCGCCGTCACCTACAACGGCGTGGACTACGTGGCCCTCCAGGGTCACACCTCCCAGCCCGGCTGGGAGCCGCCGAACGTCCCCGCGCTGTGGAAGCAGGGCAGCGGCGGAGGCGACACCACCCCGCCGTCGGTGCCCGGCAACCTGCGCTCGACCAGCGTCACCGCCACCAGCGCCGGCCTGGCCTGGGACGCCTCCACCGACAACGTCGGCGTGACCGGCTACAACGTCTACCGCGGCGGCACCCAGGTCGGCACCGCGACCGGCACGACGTACACCGACAACGGGCTGACGGCCTCGACCACCTACAGCTACACCGTGCGGGCCCGCGACGCCGCGGGGAACCTGTCCGGCCCCGGCAACGCGCTCAGCGTCACCACCCCCGGCGGCACCGGCACACCCGGCCAGCCCGGCACGGTCACCACGACCGTGACCGACAGCAGCATCGCGCTGTCGTGGGGCGCCTCCTCCGGCACGGTGACCGGGTACCGCGTCTACGAGGGCGCGACCCAGAAGGCCGAGGTCACCGGGACCAGCACGACGATCTCCGGGCTGAGCGCCTGCCAGAGCCACACCTACACCGTCAAGGCGTACAACTCGGTCGGCGAGTCGGCCGGACGTGACGTCTCGGCGACCACGACCGGCTGCCCGACCGGCGGCAAGATGCCCGGCGCGCCCTACCTCTACACCGGCTGGGGCGACCCGCCCTCGCCCACCACGGTCATGAACGCGACCGGCATCAAGTCGTTCACGATGGCCTTCATCCTGGCCAGCAACGGCTGCAACCCGGCCTGGGACGGGCAGCGCCCGCTGACCGGCGGCCAGGACGCGCAGGCCATCTCGGCCATCAAGGCGGCCGGCGGCAGCGTGCAGGTGTCCTTCGGCGGCTGGCAGGGCAACAAGCTCGGCCCGAACTGCTCCACGCCCGAACTGTTCGCCGGCGCGGTGCAGAAGGTCATCAACGCCGTCGGCCCGGCCGTGGTGGACTTCGACATCGAGAACACCGACGAGTTCGAGAACCTGACCGTCCAGGACCGCATCCTGAACGCCCTCAAGATCGTCAAGTCGAGCAACCCCAACGTCAAGATCGCCGTGACCTTCGGCACCGCGACCACCGGCCCGACCTACTACGGCACCCGCCTGATCAACCGCGCCAAGGAACTGGCGGTGCCGATCGACAACTACACGATCATGCCGTTCGACTTCGGCGGCGGCGCCAACATGTACCAGAACACCGTCAACGCGGCCGAAGGGCTCAAGAACGCCCTGAAGACCGCCCAGGGCTGGACCGACGCCCAGGCGTACGCCCACATGGGCATCTCCGGCATGAACGGCCTGTCCGACCAGCAGGAGCTCACCAACCAGAGCACCTGGACCCAGATCCGCGACTACGCCAACTCCCACGGCCTGACCAGGCTCGCGTTCTGGTCGGTCAACCGCGACCGCCCCTGCCCCGGCGGCGGCGTCGCGGAGAACTGCAGCGGCATCGCCCAGGACAACTGGGAGTTCACCAAGATCACCGCTGGTTTCTGACCCGCTGAGGCGGCCCGCCACCCCCGGTGGCGGGCCGCACCGGCGCGCGGTCCGCACCCCCCGAAAGGACCCGCATGAGACCCCGCACGAGACTGCGCGGACTCGCGGCCACGGCCCTGGCCGCACTGGGACTCACCGTCCTGCACGCCACCCCGGCCGCCGCCGCGAACATCCTGTCCAACCCCGGCTTCGAATCCGGCCTGAGCGGCTGGACCTGCCCGGCCGGCGCGCAGGCCGTCACCACCCCCGCGCACGGCGGCACGCAGGCCCTCCAGGCCACCCCGCAGGGCTCCGACCTCGCCCGCTGCCAGCAGACCGTCACCGTCAAGCCCGGCACCGCCTACCAGCTCTCCGCCTGGGCCCAGGGCTCCTACGTCTTCCTCGGCGCGACCGGCGCCGGCGTCAACGCCAGCACGTGGGGCGCCCCCGGCAACCAGTGGGGCCAGCTCAGGACCTCCTTCACCACCGGCGCCACCACCACCTCCGTGACCGTGTACGTCAACGGCTGGTACGGCCAGAGCGCCTACACCGCCGACGACGTCGTCCTCGACGGCCCCGGCGGCCCGCCCGACACGCAGGCGCCGACCGTCCCCGGCGGCGTGGCCGTCGGCGGCCCGACCGGCACCAGCCTGACCGTGACCTGGTCGCCCGCCACCGACGACTCCGGCTCGGTGGCCCGCTACGAGGTCTCCAGGGACGAGGCCGCCCCCGTCGCCGTTCCCACGACCAGCTACACCGCGACCGGCCTGACCCCCGACAGCTCCTACGCCTTCCGCGTGCGGGCCTGCGACGCCGCCGGCAACTGCTCGGCCTGGTCGGCGCCGGTCAGCGGCCGCACCTCCAAGGACACCGTCCCGCCCGCCGGCGACATCAGGTACGCCCCCTACATCGACATCACGATGACCAGCCCGTCCCTGGTGGGCGCGGCGAACGCGACCGGCGTGAAGAACTACACGCTGGCGTTCGTCCTCGGCGACAGCAGCGGCTGCAACCCGGCCTGGGGCGGCACGATCCCGCTGGCCGACCCCCGGATCGTCAACGACGTCAAGGCCCTCCAGGCCCAGGGCGGCCAGGTCGTCGTGGCCAGCGGCGGCGCGGTCGGACCCTACCTGGAGCACGCCTGCGGCACCCCGGCGGCGCTGCTGGCCGCCTACAAGAAGGTGCTCGACACCGTCGGCACCAACCACCTGGACGTCGACGTCGAGGCGAGCATCGACGCCAACAAGGTCAACACCGCGCTCAAGCAGCTCCAGGCCGAGCGCGGCACGGTGATCAGCTACACGCTGCGCGTGCAGGGCCAGGACTACGGCGTGGACCCGTTCTCGCTGCAGATCCTCCAGGACGCCGCCGCCAAGGGCCTCGACGTGATCGTCAACCCGATGCTGATGAACTTCGGCCACACCGGCGACTGGGGCGAGGCGATGACCGCCGCCGCCCAGGCCACGCTCGGCCAGATGAAGGGCGTATGGCCGGCCAGGAGCGACGCCCAGCTCAGGCGCGCGCTCGGCGTCACCCCCATGATCGGCAAGAACGACACCGGCATGACCACCACCCAGGCCGACGCCCGCAAGCTCCTGACCTGGGCCAACAGCAACCACATCGGATTCGTCGGCTTCTGGTCGGCCGCCCGCGACAACGGCGGCTGCCCCAACGGCCAGGTCTCCCCGACCTGCAGCGGCATCTCCCAGTCCAGCTACGAGTTCACGAACATCTTCAAGGGGTTCACCGGATGAGCGGCATCTTCAGGTGGCGCACCGCCGTCGCGGCGGTCGCGCTCGCCCTCGGCACGGCGGGCCTGACCGCCACCCCCGCCCTGGCGGCCAACATCGCCGTCAACCCCGGCTTCGAGGACGGGCTGACCGGCTGGACCTGCAGCGCCGCCGCCGGCGCCGCCGCCGTCACCTCGCCCGTCCACGGCGGGACGAAGGCGCTCAAGGCCACCCCGGCGGGGGCCGACCTGGCCCGCTGCCAGCAGCAGGTCAGGGTGCAGCCGTCGTCGTCGTACACGCTGTCGGCCTGGGTGCAGGGCGGCTACGTCTTCCTCGGCGCGACCGGCACCGGCGGCACCGACCCCCAGACGTGGGGCTCGCCCGGCCAGGCGTGGACGCAGCTGCGCACCACGTTCACCACCGGCGCCACCACCACGTCCGTGACCGTCTACCTCAACTCCTGGTACGGCCAGAGCGCCTACGTGGCCGACGACGTCGTCCTGGACGGCGCGCCCGGCGGCGGAGGCGGCGGCGACACCCAGGCCCCCACCGTCCCCGGCAACCTGACCGTGGGCGGCGCGACGAGCAGCTCGCTCACCGCCACCTGGTCGGCCGCCACCGACAACGTCGGCGTGGACCGGTACGAGGTCTCCCGCGACGGCGGCTCCCCGGTCGCCGTGACCGCCACCAGCCACACCGCCACCGGCCTGGCCGCCTCCACCTCCTACCGCTTCAAGGTCCGCGCCTGCGACGCCGCCGGCAACTGCTCGCCCTACACCGCCGAGGCCACCGGCACCACGACCGCGGGCGGCGGCGGGGGAGGGGGACTGCCCAAGCGCGTCCTGGTCGGCTACCTGCACGCCTCCTTCGCCAACGGCTCCGGCTACATCCGCATGGCCGACGTGCCCGCCGAATGGGACGTCATCAACCTCGCCTTCGGCGAGCCCACCTCGGTGACCTCCGGCGACATCCGCTTCCGCCAGTGCCCGGCCGCCGAGTGCCCGAACGTCGAGCCCGAGGCGGACTTCGTCGCCGCCATCAGGGCCAAGCAGGCCCAGGGCAAGAAGGTGCTCATCTCCATCGGCGGCCAGAACGGCCAGGTGCAGCTCACCACCACGGCCGCCAGGGACAAGTTCGTCGAGTCGGTCGCGGCCATCATCGACAGGTACGGCCTGGACGGCCTCGACGTGGACTTCGAGGGCCACTCCCTCTACCTCAACCAGGGCGACACGAACCTGGCCAACCCCACCACGCCCGTCGTCGTCAACCTGATCTCCGCGCTGCGCGCGCTCAAGAGCCGCTACGGCGCCAAGTTCGTGCTCACCATGGCGCCCGAGACGTTCTTCGTGCAGCTCGGCTACCAGTTCTACGGCCCCGGCCCGAACGGCTCGGCCGACAGCAGGGCCGCCTCCTACCTGCCGGTCATCCACGCCCTGCGCGACGACCTGACCCTGCTGCACGTGCAGGACTACAACTCCGGCCCGATCACCGGCCTGGACAACCAGTACCACACGATGGGCGGCCACGACTTCCACGTCGCCATGACGGACATGCTGCTGGCCGGCTTCCCGATCATGGGCAACCCGAACAACGTGTTCCCGCCGCTGCGCCAGGACCAGGTGGCCATCGGACTGCCTGCCTCGCCCAACGCGGGCAACGGCTTCACCACCGTCGCCGAGGTCCAGAAGGCGTTCGACTGCCTGGCCAAGGGCAGCAACTGCGGCAGCTACAGGCCACGCGGCGTCTACCCGAACCTGCGCGGCCTGATGACCTGGTCGATCAACTGGGACAAGTACAACGCCTTCGAATTCTCAAGGAGCCACCGGGCCTACCTCAACGGCCTGTGAACGGCCGGACGAGCTGGGTGGGCTTGAGCGGCACCCCCAGCCCCGGCGGACGGTAGGTCGGCAGCGCCTCGCCGTACTCGTGCATCCAGGCGTGGTCGACCATCAGGCGCATGCGCCCGTCCGCCGGGGTGCCGTCCGGGTCCGCCCGGGACGTCCGCCCGGCCAGCCGGGCCACCGCCTCGGCCACCAGGCCCGCGTCCGGCGGCGCCAGGTCGCACTGCTCGTCGGGACCGATGAGCAGGTCGACCTCCGGCGGCAGCGGGTAGATCGGCCGGGGGATGGCCAGCACGCGCGGCGAGGGAGCCATCGGCCACCCGTCGCGCACCGCCTCCAGCAGCACCGACCGCGACGTGCGGCGCGCGAACAGGCCCTCGCACAGGGCCCAGCTCAGCGCGCCCACGTCGGCGCGGTCCTCGCCGCAGGCGTGCAGGCACAGGTACGGCACCAGCGGGATCCCCGCGCCGCCCGCCGGCTGCGCCCACCCGCTGCCGCACCCGGTCAGCACCAGCAGCGCCAGCATCGCCCGGTAGGCGGTGTCGGCGTGCGGCGTCTCCAGCCGGCCCGGCACGATCATGCACCGCCCGCCGGTCTTCTCCGCCGTCACGCCCAGCTCCCGCGCCGTCTTCACGGTCCGCGAGGCGGCCACCCCGGTGTAGATCTCCTGCCAGCCCGGCGTGTACGGCTCCCGGTCCCCGTACCCCTGCGGCCACACCCCGGGCAGCCCGTCCCGTGCCACGCCGTAGGCGGCCAGCAGCAGGTCGAAGACCGTGGTCACCAGCTCGCCGCCGTCCCGGACGACCGGCACGCCGCGGCGCAGCACGCCCGGCCCGAAGTCGAAGCGCGGCAGCAGCACCTGCACCGCCTCGCCGCCGTACACGCTGAGCCGGTCGCAGGCCCGGCCGAGCAGCCCGCCCGGCACGTACGCGTCCTCGCGCTCGCGCAGCCGCACCAGGAACGGCAGGTCCGTCCGCTCCATCGCGTGCGCGGCGAACGGCGGCCGGTCCAGGAAGAACTCCTTCAGCAGCACGTGCCCCATCGCCATCGCCAGCGCGCCGTCCGTGCCCGGCCGCACGACCAGCGTCTCGTCCGACAACCGGGTCGGATGGGTGCCGATCGCCACCACCTTCTGGCCCTTGTACCGCCCGGCGATCACCCAGGGCGTGTCCGCCGTACGGGCCAGCCGGTTGTTCTCCCCCCACAGCAGCACGTACGCCGCCCGCGCCCAGTCCTCGGCCCCCGGCCCCGTGAACCGCGGCCCGAGCACCTGCTCCGACGCGCACGGATGCTCGGTCAGCAGCGCGCCGCCCAGCCCGCCCACCACGCCCGCCAGCGGCGACGTCGCCAGCGCCGCCACCCGGTCCGCGCCGTGCTCCGAGGCCGTGTGCACGATCGCCGCCGCCGCCAGCTCGGCCGCCGTGGCGTCGTCCAGCGGGACCCGCCGCTCCCCGCGCCGCGCCTGGTAGACCTGAGAGTTGCCTGTGAGTTTCGCCCAGGCCGCGACCGGGTCACGGACCCCGTCCCTCACCTCGAAATAGAGCCTGACCAGTGCCTGGTTGACCTGCGATCCCCCCATGGAAAAAGTTCAACACAGACAGTCATGTTCTATCGCGTTACGTGTCCGCATGTCGGGGATAAGAATTGGAAGCCCAGGTGGCGGCACTCAGATTGTTACGGCAGGCTAGGGGCCGCCATGGATTACGCAGTTCTCACGGGGGTCGTCCTCGTCACCGGTGTCGTGCTCGCCCTCGTCGCGCAGTGGCGAGACTGGCGTCCGCCCCTCTACGTCGCCGTGCTCGTCGGCATCGCCGTCCGCGTGCTGATCATGTACACCTCCGCGATCGACTCATGGCAACCCGTCGACTTCATGGAGAGCTTCAAGCCCGCCGGCGAGGCGGTGCTGCAGGGCAAGGACCCGGTGCTGGCCAGCGAGGGCGGCTGGCACTTCCTGCCGACCATCCCCTACGTCTACGGCATCCTGCTGTGGCTCGGCATCCCGTGGGAGTACGCCGGCCGCCTGGTCACCGTCGTCGCCGACATCGTGCTGATCCCGCTGGTCGGCAAGCTGGCCGGCGGCCCCAAGGCGTCCCTGCGCGCCCTCCAGTACGCCTTCAACCCGCTGGCCCTGCTCATCGCCAGCGTCCACGGCCAGGTCGAGCCGGTCGCGCTGGTGTTCGGCGTTGCCGCGTTCGTGGTCGCCCGCGGGCCCGGCGCGCCCGACCGTCCCGGCGTCACCATCGACGCCGCCGGCCTGCGGGAGGCGGCGCGCCGCCCGGTCGCGATGCTGCGCCGCGCCCTCATGCCCGGCTCCGGCGACCGGGCCGACCTGCGGCGCGGCATGCTGGCCGGGCTGCTCATGGGCCTCGCGCTGTGCGCCAAGAGCTGGCCGATCTGGCTGATCCCCGGCATGCTGCTGCTCCTGCCCCACCTGCGCGCCAGGATCGCCGCCCTCGTCGTGACCGGCGTCGTCCCGGTGTTCTTCCTGGTCACCTCGCCGATCTTCGCGGGCACCACGCTCGACGAGATCCCCGCCGTCATCCGTACCATCCAGGACATCCGCCCGATCGTCGGCGAATGGGGCTACACCCCGTGGTTCACCGGCGGCGACTGGGCCCTGATGCCGGAGCTGGCCTCGTTCGGCACGAAGCTCATCTACCTCAGCGTCGTCGCCGTCCTGCTGCTGTGGCGGCGCGCCGACCCGATCGACCTGACCACGGCCATCCTGCTCGTCTTCATGGTCATGACGCCCCGCCTCGGCGCCCAGTACCTGCTGTGGTTCATGCCGTTCCTGGTGGCCAGGCCGACCAGGTGGGCCTGGCCGGCCATCATCGGCGCCTCCTTCTGGGCCGCCTACGGCTACCTGTACATGACGCAGTTCAGCGTGAACGACTGGTGGTACCTCCACCGCGACTGGTCACGCGCCTCCATCGTGCTGCTGCCGGTGCTGCTGCTGGCCATGCCCTGGGCCCGCCGCGTGTCCACGGCCCGGGGCCGGGTCGCCGCCGTCCCGCCGAAGGTCACCTCAACGGCGCTCTAGCCGTCGCCACAGGCTGACCCACTGGTCCGGGTGCACGTGGCCCACGACGGCGTCGCGGGCCACGCCCGCCGCGCCGAGCGCCGCGTCCACCCCCCGGTAGTGCGGGCGCAGCGAGGCGCGCACCGAGCCGCCGACCCCGCCGAAGCCCAGCTCCACCAGCTCCAGGTAGCCCGCGCGATCGCTCACCAGCGGCTCGGGCCGCCGTCGCACGCGCAGGATCGCCGAGTCCACCGACGGCACGGGACGGAAGCTCTCCCTGCCGATCGTGTCGCCGAGCCGCCAGTCGAACCACGGCCACGACGACACCGTGACCAGGCTCCACCGGCCGTAGTCGCCGGTGCGCTTGCGGGCGTACTCCCGCTGGGTGAGCAGCGTCGCCGAGGTCAGCTCCCGCGCCCGCAGGCACCACTCGACGATCCTCGACGTGACCGAGTACGGGATGTTGCCCACGACCGCGAACGGCTCACGCGGCGCCCGCGCGGCCGTGAAGTCACCCCTGACCACCTCGATCCGCGGATCGTCGCGCGTCCGCGAGGCCAGCCGCCCGGCGAGCCGGGGATCGAGCTCGTAGCCGATCACGTGCGCCCCGGCCTCGGCCAGCGCCAGCGTGAGCGCGCCCGGCCCGGAGCCGGGTTCGAGCACCAGCCCCTCCGGCGCCGCCGCCTTGATCATCAGCTCCACGGCATGCCGGTCGGCCAGGAAGTTCTGCGAGAGCTCACGCCTGAGCCGGTCGGCGGGCGTACGACCGCCGCCGCCGTTCCTGACGTTCTTCTGGGTGTGTGAATAGTTTCCGTGCGCGAAATTCTGCGCCACAGCACTGCCCTTTCGGGTCCTCGAGATGAACAGGTCTCGAAGGGCCCCGGGCGCGCCGGCGGACGCGCGGTGTCAGCCGTCCGCTAGCGGGCCAGAGCCCGGCCGCGGCGGATGCGGATGAACACGGTGCAGAACATGGAACACATGCCGCCGACAGTAGGCCGGACGGCTCCACCAGGGCAAACGATTAAATGTGATGCGCGGGCACGCCCGGTTCGTCACCCTTGGACGCATGCAGGCAACGGTCACCGTCACCCCGGCGCAGCTTCCGGAGGTGCTGCTGCACGTCGCCGTGGTCCGCCCGGTCTTCCTGTGGGGCGCGCCCGGCATCGGCAAGAGCTCGCTGGTACGCGAGTTCGCCGGCTCGCTCGGCCTCGACTGCGTCACCCTGCTCGGCACCCAGCTCGCCCCCGAGGACCTGATCGGCGTGCCCGAGCTGGTCGGCGGGCGCAGCCGGTTCGCGCCGCCGGAGTCCATCGCCCGCGACGAGCCCTACTGCCTGTTCCTCGACGAGCTCAACGCCTCCGCGCCCGAGGTGCAGAAGGCGTTCTACTCGCTGATCCTCGACCGCCGCATCGGCACGTACGAGCTGCCCGCCGGCTCGGTCGTGATCGGCGCCGGCAACTGGGCCACCGACAACGCGCTGGCCCGCCCCATGGCCTCGGCCCTGATCAACCGCCTGGTCCACGTGCACCTGCGCGCCTCGGCCGACGACTGGCTGAAGTGGGCGGCCGCCGCCGGCATCCACCCCTGGATCGTCGACTACCTCGTCCAGCGCCCCGACCACCTGTGGAGCCCGCCGCCCAAGACCGAGGAGCCGTTCTCCTCGCCGCGCGCCTGGCACATGCTCTCCGACGTCCTCACCTCCTACGGCGACGACGTCGGCGACGAGACCCTCGCGATGCTCGCCTTCGGCACCCTCACCACCGCCCACGCCTCCGCCTTCCGCGCCTACGTCAGGACCGTCCGGCACGCCTACGACCTCGACGCCGTGCTCAAGGGCGAGGCGCCCTGGCCGCGCCGCCCCGAGGAGCGCGACCTGCTCTACTTCCTGGCCGAGACCTTCCGCGCCCGCCTGATCAAGGAGCTGCCCGCCGACAAGCGCGGCGCCTCGGCGCGTGGCCGCGACCTCGGCTTCCGCGCCAAGACACTGCTCGTCGAGCTGGCCGAGATCTCCCTCGAATGCGCCCAGCTCGTCATCGCCAACGACGCCGACGGCGCGCCCGCGCTGCCCACCTGGTTCCTCGTCGAGATCGGCAGGGACGTGCCCCGGCTCATGGCGGCCCGCTCGTGAGCCGCCGCAAGCCCAAGGCAGACCCCTGGCGGGCCGAGGTCATGAACGGCTGGGCCGCCGTCAACCGCCACCCGCTGTTCGCCGGCCTGCACGGCACCCTGCTGGAGGCGGCCGACGGCCGGCTGCCGCCCGAGACGTGGGCCGTCGTCAGCCAGGACGGCGACGTCACCTTCCACCCCAAGCGCCGCGCCCCCGCCGCGGAGTGGGCATGGGTCTTCGCCCACCTGCTGCTCCACCTGGGCTTCGGCCACGCCGACCCGCGCGCCTGCGCCCCCAAGGACGTCGACGGCGACCTGCCCGACCCCGCCTACCACGCCGCCTGCTGCCTGGCGGTCGACCGCTTCCTGCGCACGGTCAAGATCGGGCACTGCCCCGCGCCGCTGCCCGCCGAGCTGCCCGAGGAGGACGAGGTGACGCTCTCCGAACGCTGGCGCAGGGTCGGCGTCCCGCCCGGGTTCCAGCCGCTCGGCCCGGCCGACTTCCACATCGGCACCGAGGAGGACGCCGAGCACTTCGACTTCCAGCGCGGCTTCGCGATCGGCGTCGCCTGGTCGGCCACGTCCGCGCTCGACCGGGCCGGCGCGCCGCGCACCCCCGTCGAAGGCCACGTCAAAGGCCCCTGGGACGGCGCGCTGCGCTGGTTCATGTCGTCGTACCCGCTGCTCGGCGCGCTGGCCGCGGGCATGAAGATCGTCGCGGACGCCGAGCTGGCCAGGGCCTGGGACATCTCGATCGCCGCCGTCAGCGCCGAGGCGGCCGAGATCTACGTCAACCCGCTGGCCACGCACACCGAGCACGAATGGCGGTTCGTGCTCGCCCACGAGATGCTGCACGCCGCCCTGCGGCACGGCGAGCGGGCCGGCATGCGCGACCCGTACCTGTGGAACGTCGCCTGCGACTACGTGATCAACGGCTGGCTGGTCGAGATGGGCGTCGGCGAGATGCCCGAAGGGCTGCTGTTCGACCAGTCGCTCGGCACGATGTCCGCCGAGGCCGTCTACGACCAGATCGCCGGCGACCTGCGGCGCATGCGCAAGCTGGCCACCCTGCGCGGCCGGGGCACGGTCGACGTGCTCGACCGCCCGGCCCGCCAGGCCCGCGGCTACGTCGACCTGGACGACTACTACCGCAACGCCCTGTGCACCGGCCTGGCCTACCACCACTCCAGCGGACGCGGCCTGCTGCCCGCCGGGCTCGAACAGGAGATCCGCGCGCTCGAACAGCCGCCCCTGCCCTGGGACGCCCGGCTCGCCCGCTGGTTCGACGAGCACTTCCAGCCCGAGGAGCCGCGCCGCTCGTACGCCCGCGCCTCCCGCCGCCAGGCCGCCAGCCCCGGCATCCCGCGCCCCGGCCGGGTACGGCCCGAGGAGGTCGTCCGCAGGAAGACGTTCGGCGTCGTTCTCGACACCTCCGGTTCCATGGACGTGAAGCTGCTCGGCAAGGCACTCGGAGCCATCGCCTCCTACGCCACCGCCCGCGACGTGCCCCGGGCCAGGGTCGTCTTCTGCGACGCCACCGCCTACGACGCCGGCTACCTGCCGGTCCAGGAGATCGCCGGCCGGGTCAGGGTGCGCGGCCGGGGCGGCACGATCCTCCAGCCCGGCGTCAGGCTGCTCGAACGCGCCGACGACTTCCCGCCCGACGGCCCGATCCTGCTGATCACCGACGGGCAGTGCGACGTGCTGCGCATCCGCCGCGAGCACGCCTTCCTGGTGCCCCAGGGCGCGCCGTTGCCCTTCCGGCCGCGCGGCCCGGTCTTCTTCATGAAGTGACGCGTCCGATTCCGACAAGAGCCGTCCGCGCCGCCGGCGGTAGCGTCACCGGGTATGGCTCTCTCGACGGAAGCGGACATGGACACACTCGACCGGGCGGCACAGTTCCTGCGGCTCCACGGCAGGCTCATCGACAGGCTGAGGTTCGAGGCCCTGTTCGCGAACGGCTCCCGCACCCGCGTCCTCGACGCCCTGCGCTGCTACCAGAACGCCGACGGCGGCTTCGGCAACGCCCTGGAGCCCGACCTGCGCGGCGCCGCCAGCCAGCCGCAACCGGTCGAGGTCGCCTTCTGGATCCTCGACGAGCTCGACGCCTTCGACTCGCCGATGGTCGCCGCCGCCTGCGACTACCTGGCGGGCATCACGGCCCCCGGGGGCGGGGTGCCGTTCGTGCTGCCGTCCGTCCGCGACACGCCGCACGCGCCCTGGTGGCAGACCCCCGACGACCCGCCCGGCGACCTCAACCCCACCGCCGTGCTGGCCGGACTGCTGCACAAGCACGGCGTCACCCACCCCTGGCTCGGGCCCGCCACCGACTTCTGCTGGTCGCGCGTCGCCGGGCTCACGCGGACCACTCCGTACGAGGCCCGCGCCCTGCTCGTGTTCCTCGAACACGTCCCCGACCGGGAGCGTGCCCTCGCCGAGTTCGCCCGGCTGCGCGAGGCCGTCCTGGCCACGGTCACCTTCGACCCGCACGCCGAAGGCGCGGTCCACCACCCCCTCGACTTCGCGCCCGCGCCGTCGGCCCTGCCGCTCTTCGACGCCGCCACCCTCGACGCCCACCTGGACGCCATGGCCGCCGCCCAGTCCCCGGAAGGCGGCTGGCAGCCGAACTGGAACACCTGGACCCCGCTGGTGGCCCACGAATGGGCGGGCCACCTGACCCTGGCACGCCTGCAGACCCTGCGCGCGTACGGCCGCCTGCCCGCCTGAACCGATTCTGTCGGCGCGGTCGCGTACGTTGGAGGCATGTACGCGGAACGGCACCCGGGCGAGGCTCTCTCCGGCCGTGTCGCCTGCGTGTGGCACCAGGTCAGCGAGGGCGACAGCACCCAGCTCGTGGTGCCCGACGCCTGCGTCGACCTCGTCTGGGGGCCCGGCGGCCTCTTCGTGGCCGGCCCCGACACCGGCCCGGTGCCGACCCCGATGACGGCGGGCGACGCCTACGTCGGCATCCGCTTCAAGCCCGGCGCGGTGGGCGCCGTGTTCGGCGTCCCGATCCACGAGCTGCGCGACCGTCGCGTCCCGCTGGCCGCCCTGCCCGCCCTCACCGTCCCGTCCTCCCCGCTGGCCGACGCGGGCGACCCGGCCCTCGCGCCCGACCCGGCGGCTCGGCTCGCGGCCATGCGCGCCGCCGTCCTGACCCGCCTGCGCGAGACCCCCGCCCCCGATCCGGCCGCGGCCGCCATCGCCGGGGCGCTGCGCATGGGCCGCAGCGTGCGCGACGTCGCCTGGGCCATCGGCCTCAGCGAACGCCAGCTCCACCGCCGCAGCGTCGCCTCCTTCGGCTACTCGCCCAAGACCCTCCAGCGCGTCGTCCGCTTCCAGCGCGCGCTCACCCTGACCCGCGCGGGCGTGCCACCGGCGGAGGCGGCGGTCCGGGCCGGTTACGCCGACCAGGCCCACCTGTCCCACGACGTGAAGCGGCTGAGCGGCGTCCCGCTGGGCCGCCTGCTCTCACCCGTCCGGCATCTTCCCTGACACCAGCGCCTGCGCCCACTTCGCGCTCGGGTCGCTGTCGATCAGCACCGCCCGCGCCAGCAGGCTGAGCGGGATCGCCAGGATCGCGCCGAGCGGCCCCAGCATGAACGTCCACACGATCAACGACAGGAACGTCATCGTGGTCGACAGCCCCACCGCGTCCCCCAGGAACTTCGGCATGATGAACGACTGCGTGACCACGTTGATGACGATGTAGGCCACGACGACCAGCACCATCGTCTTGACGCCGCCGTGCAGCAGCGCCAGCAGGGCGGGCGGCAGCAGCCCGATGACGAACCCGATGTTCGGGATGTAGTTGGCGATCAGCGCCAGCACCCCCCACAGCAGCGGCAACGGCACGTCCAGCAACGACAGCACGATGACGTCGAGAATCGCGTCGATCAGCCCGAAGACGGTCGAGACGATGAGATACCGCCGCGTCTTGTGCGCGAACGTCGCCAGCGCCGTCACCAGCTGCGGCCGGTTCCCCTCGCCGGTGGTGAGGATCCGCGCCGTCACCGGCGCGTCGAGGCACATCGCCAGCAACAGCACCACGATCAGGAACAGGCTCGACAGCACGCCGATCAGGCTCCCGAGCAGGCTCTGCGCCAGCCCCAGCATCCGGCCGGGATCGAACGCCTGCACCGCCTTGGCCAGCACGTCGTTGCCCAGACCGTGGGTGCTGGCCCAGTGCTGCGACTCCGCCAGCAGCTCCTCGAACTGCTTGGCGTACGTCGGCAGCAGCGAGGCGAGCTGGGTGACGGAGATCGTCAGGATCCCCACCATGCCGAGCAGCACCAGCACCACGATCAGGAACGGCACGGCGACCTGCACCCAGATGGGCGCCCGCCGCGCCGACAGCCAGCTCCGCACCGGCGCCACGGCGATGACCAGCACGAGCGCCAGGACGACGGGCCCGACGATCGAATTGACCTCGCGCAGCCCGAACAGGGCGATCACCGCGCCGGCGATGCCCACCAGGAGGATGAGTGCTCTCGGGACGGATTGATCTCGCACGCCGGAATACCTACCCAGCATGTCCTGCCGACGTGTGACGGGCCGCCGATTTGACGGTTCTGGGGACCGTACATAGAGTTCACCAGTCCCACGAGGAAGGCGTTGATCGCCGACCTCACTCGGGGGCCACCTCCAGACACTGCCACTCCGGCGGACGTTCGCGTCCAACGGAAGGTCGATTCGACAAGAGTCGAGCTTGGGAGTAAGTTAGAGGGGTTGTCCCGGAAGCGGGGCGCGACTTAATTCCAGCAGGTCGAGCAAGTCCGGTCAATTTGACAGAGACTTGAACGGCTGAAA